>JANQIW010000155.1 GCA_028281945.1 Prochloraceae cyanobacterium PL24a_bin.78 | reverse complement strand
AAATTAATCCTCATGTTTTTTATCTCAACAATCAACAAAATCCTTTATATTTATATTGAAAAACTTATACCATCTTATGTTATAAACAGATTAGGATGTACTTGAAAAAAATTGCCTAAAAGATTAGCCTGAGAATAGGTAATTTCTCGCTTCCCTTTTAGTACTTCTGACAATATATAAGAAGAGCCAAAGATTTTGACTAAATCTTTAAATGTTACCTGTTTTTCTTCAATCAAAAATAACAACATAGAATGAGGAGAAGTTGCTTTTTCCAAAGAATAATATTCACTTTCAAACTTTTCAATTAAGAAAATTAGTAATTCATAAAGATTATTTTCTTCTTGCGATCGATGATTTTTGTTAATTAATTTTTGTACAATAGCTAAAGCTTCGTCATTTTCCGCTTCAGTTTTAATAGATTGGGATTGATATTTAGATAATAATTCAAGGTATCTGTTTCGATAGCAAGTGAAAGTCATGTTTGTGTGTCTCCTCGTAGTCTTTAGCTAAATAAGAATATTTAGGAAATCCCTATTATTTATAGTACCAAATTTGTAACTTTTTGCAAATATTAATATATTATAGTCACCATTATAAATCAATTCAAAAATTTCTTCAAAAATCACCGAAATTTCTGAAGGATTGTTACAAAAGTTAAAAGAAAGAGGAAAAATATTTTAGTACAATATTTTGGTCAAAAAAAACAGTAAAATTGGATAAATTATGGGTTTAAAAATAATTGAAAATTTTGATGGAAGTTTTAATCTAAAAGTAGAAGAAAAACAAACCCTATTTAAATTATTAACTAACGAAAAATTTCTAGGTCAAATTAGCCAACAAATAGCAGGAATTAAAGTAGAATTTACTGAATTACTATTTCAACCAGTGCCTTATAGTAAAGAAACTCCTAAAGGAATGCCACGAGAATTTGAAGCTTATTACAATTCTGATGATTATGTAATTATTAATGTACCACCTAATTTTATGTTTCAAGCAAAAATCTTTAAACCTAGTCGTCTTTGTGCTATTTATGGCAAAATTAATTAATAATTCTCGTCTTAAATTTAAGGAATAATATTAGGGATAATTGAAAAAAAAGAAAAATCTCCTAGTAAATAAATTGATCTAAATTCCCATTTAAATATATTAAAAAATATGATGACCAATCAAATAGAAATACAGCAACTTCAAGATCTAGAATTTATTGCTTACCTTGATAAAAATGGCATGATTCCTGAAGAATTTGACAAGAAAATAGGTGTATATGCTATCTTTAACCAAGACAAACAATTAGAATTTGTAGGGTATTCTCGCAATATATATCTTAGTCTCAAACAAAATCTAGTTCGTCAACCGGAATTATGTTATTGGATTAAAGCACAAACAATTACTCACCCAAATCGCACTATTTTAGAAGAAATTAGGCAAGCATGGATAGAAGAAAGTAATACTGTTTCTTCTGGCAAAGAAATAGATGAGGCAAAATGGAGTGATCCCATTAATGCTAAAATCTCTATGACAGCAGAAGAAAAAGAAGAATATCAAAACACTTCAGAATTAGATCAAATTAAACTGCTAAAAAATATAGCTCGAAGGGTAGAAGGAGAAATCAAAGAGAAGCTAAAATCCCGTGGTGTAGAGATGGATTTGCGTTTTAATCCTAAACTCAAAGAGCAAGGTTTGTTAGACTTAAAATAAACTAAATTTAGAATATAATAGTGTGGATATATAGCAATTGATAATTGATAATTAGATAATTTACAATCAAAGAAACTTGTATTCAACTTTTTGAGTCGTGTTTTTTGGTAAATATATTCAGTAGATACCGCTATAATTAATATCTTTATATTTGATGAAAACACTATTAAACAACCGCTATCGCATCGTAGAGACTCTTGGTAAAGGAGGTTTTGGAGAAACTTTCTTGGCAGAAGATACTCATATGCCATCTTCAAGAAAATGTGTTATTAAACAGCTAAAACCAAAGATCGAAGAATCACAAATACCTCAATGGTTTCAAGAACGTTTTCAAAGAGAAGCTGCTATTTTAGAAGAATTAGGAGATAGTAATTCTCAAATACCTCGTCTTTTTGCTTATTTCACAGAAAACCGCAATTTTTACTTAGTACAAGAATGGATTCAAGGGGTAACTTTATGGGAAAAAGTTAATGATGAAGGGAAATTATCAGAACATCAAGTCAGAAAAATCCTCATTAGTTTATTAACAGTGTTGGATTTTATTCATGATAAAAAAATCGTTCATCGGGATATCAAACCAGATAATATTATTTTAAGATCTGAGGATAGATTGCCTGTTTTGATTGATTTTGGAGCGGTAAAAGAGGCAATAGCTACTACGGTAAATCTTGAACCAGAAGGTCTTTCTATTGCCATTGGAACTCCTGGATATATGCCTTCGGAGCAAGCGGCAGGTCGTCCTGTTTTTTCTAGCGATTTATATAGTTTGGGATTGACAGCGATATTTTTATTAACAGGAAAATCTCCTAAACATTTAAAGACAGATTCTCATACGGGGGATTTTCTCTGGCAACCAGAAATTCCTAATCTTAATTCAAATTTGGCAAAAGTTATCGATCAAGCTATTCAACTTCATCCCCGGGATCGTTTTAGTAGTGCTCAAGAAATGTTGGCGGCTTTGAGAAATACAAAAATAAACGAAAATAATAAAACTGTAAAAATTCATCCTAGGAATTCTGCCCCAAATACTCAAATAGTTTTCCCAAATGAAACAAAACCTTTAAAACCTGATTCGGATATCAAGGAGGAAGAATCAAATAGAGTTAAGCTAAAGTCTACTTCACCTGAAGAAGAGAGTTCAAATCAGTTATTAAGAGGTGTATTATTGGGGGCAATTATAGGGATAGTAGGTTTGGGATCTTTTTTTGGATTAACGAGTTTATTAAAACAAGATGATTCAACACCGATTCCAATTCCAACCCCAATTCCAACTCCAACTCCAACCCCAATTCCAACCCCAATTCCAACTCCAACCCTAACTCCAACTCCAACTCCAACTCCAACTCCAACCCCAACTCCAACTCCAACCCCAACCCCAACTCCAACTCCAACCCTAACCCCAACTCCAACCCCAACCCCAACTCCAACTCCAACCCCAACTCCAGAAAAACCGATTAATACTGAACCCTCTCCTGTAATACCTAATCTTCAACCAACTCCAATTCCAAACACGATTCCAAGTACGATAGAAAATAATGGAATTACAATACCTATTATACCTGCTGGCAATTCAGAGGCTAAGTTATTATCTACCTTAGGACAACCAACTTCAACGAGTAATGGCTATTGGCCTAATACTAAAGCATGGTTATATGAGAATTTTAATTCTTCTGGAGTGGATTTAGAATATATCTTGGATCAAGATACCAGAAAAATTCGTCAAAGCGAAGTATCTTTTCCTCAATCGGCAGGTTATGAGGTGATGGTAGAAAGTTTGGATAGATTATTAGGGGGTAATACTCCTTTACATATTCAAGATTCTCTGAGAAATATTTATCAAAGAAAGGAGAATCTACGTTCTTTTGAAAGAGGAAATTTAAAAGGTATGATTCGTCGGAATCAACAAGATAAAATTTATATTGTGATTTGGGAAGCAGATCTTCACTAATTTAAGAAATTTGCTTCAAGGGATAAATTATATTAATCTACTAAATTAATTAATTATCAATCTCATCTCTAATCTAGTTTATAAAATCAAAAATAATTTACGATAGTGTCAGAAAATTCTAATAATAATCAAATACCAATTGATAAAAATGGAGCTAATTCTCAGTCTGAAGAATTATCTACTTCTCAAGAAAATGGGAAGAGTCTTACTAAAGAATATGAAGAAAATAAAAATAATGATAATTCTTTTACTATTCCTCCAAAACAAATAACTTATATTCAAGAAAAAAGTCCCTCTAAACCATGGAATATTGTAGTTTGTCTTGGTCTAATGTTGACTGGCTTATGGTTGAATCTTTCTTGGTTAGGATTGGGAGGTGCACTGGTTACTCTTTGGCTTTCTGCACAAATAGTTTTTCCCATTATTAAAAACTGGATTAAGACTTATTTAACTGTTAATGAACAAAAAGTTTTATTAAGTGTGATTGCTTTTTTATTAGCTATAGGTTGTTTGGGAAAATATGTAGGAATTTATCAAGTTATTAATAAGTGGCTTAATCAATTCAAATATGATGAATTTGGCTCTTGGGCTGATTGGGTTGGTGCTTTGGGTCAAATTTTAATTGCCGTTTTGGCGGTGTATGTTGCTTGGGAACAATATGTAATTTCTAGAGATTTAACCATTCAACAAAATCGAATTACTCAGCAGCAAACTATTGATGCTTATTTTCAAGGGATTTCTGAATTGGCTTTAAGTGATGAAGGTTTGTTGGAAGATTGGCCTCAAGAACGAGCCATCGGTGAAGGTCGCACTGCTGCTATTCTTAGTAGTGTAGATCCTGCTGGTAAGGCTAAAATTTTACGTTTTTTATCTAAATCTCGCTTGTTAACTCCCCTGAAACGAGATAGTCATTTGGGTAGGCCGATTTTGGATGGTGCTGGAGGTTATGCCACCGATCGTGCTTATGGTGTAAGAGTAATTAATTTGGGTGTGATTTTAGCGGGAACTAATCTTGCAGGACAAGATTTACGTTGGACTGATTTGACTGAAGCTAATATGGTTCGGGCTAATCTGAGTAAATGCGATTTGGTGAAAGCGAATCTTTCTAGAACTGTTTTATATGAAGCTGATTTATCTTTTTGTGATCTAAAAGGAGTCCGTTTGTTTTATGGTTCCATTGAAACGGCTAGTCCTCGAAGTCGGACATTATTTCCAGATTATGAAACAGGTGCTTATACTGGTACGGTAGTTGAAAAGGCAGATTTTACAGGAGTTAAAAATATGAGTGAAGAACAACGTTATTATTGTTGCTGTTGGGGTGGTGAAAAAACTAGGTCAACTATTCCGGGTGGTTGTGATGGTATTCCAAATAATCTGGGTAAATAAGCTTACATTTATAATAAAAAAATAGTTTATAACAATTTAGAATAAGATTAATATTAAAATAATGAAGCTTAAATTGAAAGGTAACTGGACGATAAATTTTTGTATTTTTTTATTTACTATCGTTTTATCGGTAATATTTTTTGGTTATGAATATCCATCTTCTAATAATTGGATCGAAATTCCTCCTATTATTTCCCTAATTAATCCAAATTTATATAATAATGATTATGTAGTTCAAGAATTTTTGACTATAACTCCTAGATTTTTTTATCAAAAGATAATCTATTTAACAGCAAGTTTAGGTTTAGATTTATCTATGGTTTATTTTATTTATTATTTAATTGCCTTTTCTTCCTTTACTCTTGGGCTATATGCTTTAGGTCAAAGGTTTGGTAAGTCTAAATTATCTGGAGGAATACTGACATTTTTAGTCCTATTTGGCAATAATGCAACAGTTGGAAAGGTTTCTTTATTTAGAACTGAACCGATTCCTGCTATATTTGCTATGGGTTTGGTAATTTGGGGTTTTTATTATTGTTTCTGTCAGAGATGGATTTTGGGTTATTTCTTTTTTGGGCTTGGATGTATTTTACAATTTTTGATTGGGATATTGTCGGGAGGATTAATGGCTCCTCTTCTTTTTCTCTACGCAAAACGGAATAAAAATTTTAAGACGTTAATCTTTGCTTTTCTAACTTTGGGATTGTTTGCTTGTTTGATATATCTCCCTATGGTGATAGCTGGTAATACGGGCAGTAATTTAATTAGTGATGAAGACTTTGTTTATATTTATGGATATATACGTCACCCTCATCATATTATTCTTTCTCTTTTTTCTTTACTAGATTGGATTGATTTTATTTTTTTTATAATTGCAGGATTTTTATATATCCAAGTTACTAACTCTTTAACTTCACAGGAGAAATTAAATTTTATTATTATTATTGGTAGTTCAATCTTTGCTCTATTATTAGGTTATATTTTTGTAGAAATTTTACCTTTATCTTTATTTGCTAAACTCCAACTAGCTCGAACTACTCCTTTTACTAAACTTATAATCCTGATTGTCATTAGTGTTTTAGTTGATGAGCATTATCGTAAAGGTAATTTTATCATATGTCTTTTATTAATATTATGCCCTTTACTAGAAAATGCTTCTATTCTTGTATTGATATTAGCTGTTTTCTTAAAGAAATTTCAAAATACAAATGTTTTAAAAGCTATCAAAACTAAGACAGCTATTTGGATATCTTTAGTGCTTTTATCAGCTATTTTTATTATCTATACCTCTCCTCGATTGGTGTTTATCTTTTTGATTCCATTTTTTGTGGAAGAATTTTTAGGCTTTGGTACTAAGGTAAAAGCTATTATTTATTCTTTGGCAGGAATTTCTTCAATGTTTTTAATACTTGGTTTATTCGAGGTTTTACCGCCAAATCTTTCTAATTTGATTCAAAGTAGAATCCAAATCTACAATCAAGATAATAATGATGATTTGACTAAGTTGGCTTTGCAATTTCGCCATGGTAGCAGGGAAGATGCTCTTATTTTAATCCCTCCAGCACTTACTCAATTTCGCTTTTTTTCACAACGATCAGTTTTTTTCGATTTTAGAAGTTTTCCCTATACCGATGAGGGAATTCAAGAATGGCAAAAGCGTCTCAATATTTTTGTTAAAAATCCCAAATTACCACTAAAATTCAAAGAATTAGATGGTTATTATTATGAATTAAGCTCTTCTGAATTACTAGAAATTGCTCAAAAATCTAATGTAGACTATATTCTAACTCGAACTAATCAACATCAAGATATTCAAAAGAATATTTTTCTTAGACAAGGACCATGGATAATCTATGAAATTAATCAAAAATCTTATTCACATCAGGTTAATTAAAACTACATTTTCTCTAGAATATCTTTAATGGCTGGCTTTAAAGTTGGGTATTTATATTCAAAACCTATGGATTGAGTTCTCTTTGGTAATACTTCTTGACCTTCTAAAACTACTTTAGAACCATCTCCTAAGAGTAATTCTAAGGCAAAATCAGGCACAGGCAACCAAGAAGGGCGATTTAATACTTCTCCTAATGTTTCACATAGTTGGCGCATTTTTACTGGATTTGGAGATGTGGCATTATATACACCTTCTAAATCCGATCGTTTAAGAGATTCCATGATGAGAGAAACTAAATCTTCTCGATGAATCCAAGAAAACCACTGATTCCCACTCCCAAGAGGCCCTCCTGCAAATAATTTAAAGGGGGGAATCATCTTGGCTAAAGCACCTCCATTCTCTAAAACAATGCCAATTCTCAAGATTACTAATCTCACTCCTGCGTCTTTAACCTTCTTAGCTTCTGCTTCCCATTTTTGGCAGACTTCGGCAAGAAAATCATTTCCTGAAGGGCTATCTTCGTTAAAGGTTGAGGTTTCACTGGTGCCATAATAGCCGATGGCTGAGGCATTAATTAATACACTGGGTTTAGAGTTAGCTTTGGTGATGGCTTCGACAATGTTTTTAGTGGTTAGTTGACGACTTTCGAGGATTGCTTTTTTATGTTCTTTTGTCCAACGCTCTGCAATTGGCTCCCCTGCTAAATTAATTACAGCATCACAGCCATCAATACTACTTTCCCATTCTTTTAGAGATGTTGGATTGTATTTTAAATTTGCTACATTTGGAAATACTGATTGAGGAAAAATTTTATTTGCTTTGTCTGGGTTGCGAGTTAAGATTACTATTTTGTGTTCTTCTTGATTGAGTCTTTCTACTAAACGTGTTCCTACAAATCCGGTTGCTCCTGTGATAACTATTTTCATTATTTATTCCTTATTATCCCCTTGTGTATCAATTTTAAGTAATATGTCTATCTAATCTATGGATTCTCTGACTTTATGACTTATTTTCGTTATATCCCATGCCATTAGCTTCGGCGTAACGATTCATGAATCGCATAAATCTTTCCCAGTGTTCGTTTTTATCTATTTTAAAGCCACATTCTACTTTTTTAAGTTCGTCTCCTTCGTCTCCCCCAAAGATGAATTTTAGGGAATCAGGATCCACACTAATTTCCCCTTCTGAATCTATGAGGCGTAAATCCCCGTAGGTTTGTTTAGTAAAGCTTTGAAATTTTTCTACTGCTTTTAGTTTTTCAAATATTAGTAAAACACTTTTAACTCCGGTGTTTTTATTTTGTCTTAAACTTACGTTACTTAGTTCTTCTGGAAGCCCGACGAAAAATTCTATTGATGGATTTATTGTTGTCATAATTAAATTTTTTTTGTTTATGTTTTTGGTTAATTTGTTTTGCTGGTTTTTTAATTAATTTTGTTATCTTGGAGAAATAAGGTAGAAGCTATTTGAGAAATTACCCCTTTCCTTATTTCTTTTTTTATTATGTTAATAGATTTTTATTCAGGTTCGCCGCCTTGGATTTTTAATAGTAGAAATCCCCAAGCTAATCCGAATAATGTCATTACCATACATAAGATTGCACCGTTAAATAGCATACTTTCTGCTGTCATTTTTTTCTCCTTTGGTAATAGATCTTGATAATCTTTAAATTTTTTACTTCTTGGAATTTTATCATAATTTGCTTTAATTCTTAACAAGATTTAGAGCTTTGCTAAATTTAAAAATAATTTCTAAAAGTTGCTTAATGATTATTGGTTTAAGATATTATAACATAAGATTATAACATAAATATTTATGGCTGCATTTTGATGATCACAATTTTCAGCAGGTTATTTGCTTTATGGTTGTGTTATTAATTTCTTTAAGATTTTACTGTTTTTTTTATTATAAAGGTTAAATTTAATATGAGTTTATTGGAAAATAAATCTTTATCTTCTCCTCGTTTAGCTATTACTATTGGGGATCCTGCGGGAATTGGTCCGGAAGTTGTGTTAAAAGCTTTGGTTGATTCTGGTATAAAAAACCTTGGTGATTTTACTATTATTGGTTGCAAAGGGCTTTTAAATGCTATTTATCAAAAATTTAAGGATTTTGAAGACGATAATATTGCTAATCCAGAGGACTTTTCAATTTTAGATATCCCTCTTAATGATAAAATAACTTTAGGCAAGGGTGATGGGAATACTGGTGCTGCTAGTTTTAAGTATTTAGATAAGGCTATATCTCGTACTCTTAAGGGTGAATTTGATGGTATTGTAACTGCTCCTATTGCTAAGTCTTTATGGAAAGCAGCTGGTCATAATTACCCTGGGCAAACTGAAGTTTTGGCTTCTAAGTCTAATGTGGATAAGTTTGGTATGTTATTTGTGGGTCGATCGCCTTATACTAACTGGACTTTAAGGACGCTTTTGGCTACTACACATATTCCTTTAGCTGAGGTGTCAACTACTCTTAATCCGGAATTGATGTCTCTAAAGTTGGATTTACTTATTGATACTTTGAGAAAAGATTTTGGGATTCAATATCCAAAAATTGTGATTTCAGGGCTAAATCCCCATAGTGGTGAAGATGGGCAATTGGGTACAGAAGAGAAAGATTGGCTCTTTCCTTGGTTGGAAAAGGAACAAAAATCTCGATCTAATGTGAATTTAATGGGTTTAGTTCCGCCGGATACTATGTGGGTGAAACCTGCTCGTGCATGGTATGGTGATGGAGATGCTGATTCTAATCCTAATCCTGCTGATGCTTATCTGGCTTTATATCATGATCAAGGGTTGATTCCTGTGAAGTTGATGGCTTTTGATTATGCTATTAATACCACGATCGGTTTACCTTTTATTCGCACATCTCCTGATCATGGGACTGCTTTTGATATTGCTGATCAGGGAATTGCTAATCCTACTAGCATGAAGGAAGCTATTAAGTTGGCTGCTGAATTATGTAAGCAGAGAATGATTAATTAATTAATAAATAGATAAATTGACATTCTTTTAACTTTTAGTGAAATAAAATTAAGATAATAACCACTTATAACCTGCTTGTAACTTTTCTTTGGCATTAGTTTCAACAATACTTCCATGAGCAACTATAACTCTTGTAAAATCCCATGCCAGAATTTTCTGAATTGATTGTTTCAAGAGATCTTTATTTCGGATAACTAATCGATCAATGATTGAAGGCGCAAGATTTTTATAAGTTTGAATAAGCCTAGCAACTAACTGTGTTTGCCAAGGAAAACTTTCGTCAAAATAAAAAGCAGTGTCAGTTAGAATAAGAGTTTTACTTTCTATATGGAAAAAAACTATCTCATTAAGAATAGAAATTCGATTTAAATCAAAAACTTCAAACCCTTCAAATAATAAATATTCAATAGAATTCCCAATGTTTCCCTCACGCTCATCAATAATTTTATCTATTGAAAGATCAAGACGTTTAGATTCCAAACCGTAAACCCCCCAAAGTTGAGCTTGAGGATAAATTGCCTGAAAATCAGTAATAAATAAGTGATGAAAAAGGTTTGGAGCAATAATCAAATTCACCTGAGCAATTTCATTAATCTGATTTATAGTCTCAGTATCTACTGGAATTGGAGAAATAACCATTAATTTCCCCTCATCATAACGAATAATAGTCATTCTCGTGCCTACTTCTAACTGCCAATACTTTAAAGACTTTTGGGCAACCCAAATATTTTTGTCTATGGACTTTAACATAATTTATTTCTTAATAATTAAGAGTTATAATGGTACATTATAAATAATGATATACTCAAAATAAAACTAAAAAATTATTTTTTATATATTAAATTATAGCTTTGGTCAGATTAAAACAAATCACAATATGCTAACGAATTTTCTATAAGTACGTAAAATTTTACACAAACAAGCATTCCAAATGATGCTGAAATTTCTATAAGCCATAAAATAAACCAAAGGCTGGGTATAATATATCTTCCAACCTTCAATAAAATTGATCAAATAAAATAACACTAAAATTAAATCTCAATGTAAATCTTTTATGGCGATTCCTATATCTTTCAGATAAGATTCTAAATACCTTTAATTTCCTATTAATATGTTCTCCAATAATTCTCAAACGAGCTAATTCTTTATTTTTTATTTTATCTTCTTTTGTTAAACAAGAATTTTTAGGTTTTTTCTTCGGTGTTAAAGTATTTTTATGATATTTTTTAATTCCTTGATATCCTTTATATCCTAAACATTTTAATTTTTCATGTAGTGGTAATTTACTTTCTTTAAACATTTTGAAGTCATGATCTTTTCCTTTATCGAAATAAGTACAAATTATTTCTCCTGTTTTCTGATTTACAACTACTTGGGACTTGAGAGTATGGTTTTTCTTTTTACCTGAATAGAATTTTTTCTGTTTTTTTTGGGCGTTCAATGGGAGTTTCTGTCACATCTATTACGATCGTCTCCAGAGATTCATCAGGAGCAACTAATTTCTTTTTTCCAGGTAATCTAAAAACACTAGATTTTATCAGAATATTCTCTATTTTTTTAATTATTCTGTAAGCTGTTGATTCATTAATACCATAATCCTGACCAATATGAAAATAAGTTCTATATTCCCTTAGATATTCTAAAGTCATCAGTATTTGATCTTCGATCGTTAGCTTACTAGGCCTTCCTGATAGTTTTTTAGTTTTTTGGTGTTCCTGAACTATTTCAACCATTTTGTTAAATGTTTCTTTTTTCACACCACACAATCGCTTAAAGTGATTTTCGGAAAGCTTTTTTGCCTCAGAATATTTCATAAAGTAAATTTTGAGTTGACTATCAAGATCTTACTCCAAAATCGACTTTTGCAAGAGATCTATTATTATTGCCATTGTCTGGTAATCCACCAGTAGTTTCAGGGGCAAGATAATATTCTTCACTATTGCCAACTCGAGCTACCCCAATAGCAGGAAAAACTTTGTAGATAGGCATCTATATACTCCTTAAGTTTGTTTATTGGTAATGAGGTTAATCCTTTTAAGGTTTTTAACTATACTCAAGATTGACTATATAATTCGGTTTCAAAGAATAACTAATTATTTATTATTTATTAATGTTCGGTTTACAAATTGTCAATTAATTCAAGTTAATTTAAACTTCATGGAAACAAGACTTATCTTTAATGCCTAAAAACTATTTATAAAATGTTTTCTTTTTTTGTCTTTTTTTTATAAAATCTTAATTCTTAAACCAAGCATGATATAATGAAATAGTGAGTTCAAGTTTAAATTTAGGATATAAGCTTATTAACCATCAAAAATAAATTTTATTCATAGTCCAAATAATTTTTTAAGTTTCAAAACATATAAGTATTATTAAAGTAATCAAAGAAATCGATTATAAAATATTGTAATATTTTGCAAAAATACAGAATAAAATTGTACCCATCCTTAAATCTCGCTTTATAGTGAGAGTGGATTAATTACATATCTTTCATGGAGATTCAGGCTTTCTGCGAGCTTTTCCCCTTGTTTAACACTGCAAACCAAGAAACCATAGAATGGCTTTTGTCAGTGATACAAGAGGAAGAATACGAACCAAACATAGTAATCTTAACCGAAAATACCTGGGGGACAGCAGTATATTTTATCGTTTCTGGTTGGGTCAAAATACAACGAGATTACGGAGAACATACAGTAACACAGGACATTTTAGGGAGAGGGGATTTTTTTGGAGAAATGGCAATTCTTGACGAATACCCTTCCTCGACGGAAGTAATTACTCTGAGTGATGTTAAATTATTCAGTATTTCAGCACAACGCTTTATTCAAACATTGTTTAGAGATGCTCAAATACATCATCGATTGTTAAAATTATTCGTACGTCGCCTCCGTACGGTTCAGAATCACTATTTATTGCACAAACAACCACCAAAAGTAAAATTGATTAAAACTCTCATATCTCTAGCAGATAACTATGGTGAATTTACAGAAAAAGGAATTGAAATTTTGAATATAGCAGATTCAGATTTGGCTCAATTGGCAAATATTGATTTAAAAGAAACTACAAAAATCAAGGAAAAACTTAAACAAAATGGTTGTCTAGAAATAGACACAGAAAATCAAATATTGTGTTTAACAAATATCAAGCAACTTAATCATTTAGCAGGAAGATTTGGTAATGACTAAAGCAACTCAAAATACTTTTGAAAATACCTTTCAAAATAATTTAAATATTCTCCCAACTATGACTTATCAAGTGGCAATGCCTAAGCCTACTAATCATCTATTTGAAGTTACTTTAGAGGTGGAAAATTGGCAATTACCAATCTTAGATTTAAAGATGCCTGTTTGGACTCCGGGATCTTATTTAGTAAGAGAATATTCTGGCAAAGTTCAAAATTTTTCTGCTCAAACAAGTGATCAAAAATACGCTTTAGTTAGTTACAAAAAAAGCAAAAATCATTGGCAAATTGAAACAGAAGATCATGACAAAATAACCATTAGTTATCAAGTATTTGCTTCAGAATTAACTGTACGGACTAATCATTTAGATATTACTCATGGCTATTTTAATGGTACTGCTTTATTCTTTTTTATTCCAGGATTAGAACAACAACCAATTGAAGTGAAAATTATCCCTCCAAATCCAAATTGGATAGTGACAACCTCTCTACCAAAAATAGCAGAAAATACTTTTAAAGCATCAGATTTTGATACTTTAGTAGATAATCCTTTTGAAATTGGTACTCAAGAAATTTATGATTTTCAAGTATTAGGAAAACCCCATCAATGGGTAATTTGGGGGAAAGGCAATCTTAATGCTAAAAAACTAATTAGAGATACCACCAAAATTATTGAAACTGAAGCAAAAATATTTGGAGGATTGCCCTATGAAAATTATCTATTTTTATTACATTTATCAGCTAGCGGTTTTGGAGGATTAGAACATAAAAATTGTTGTTCTTTAAATTATCCTCGCTTTGCTTTTGGTTCAAAAGATGGATATAATCGTTTTCTCCAATTAGTAGCTCATGAATTTTTTCATCTTTGGAATGTTAAAAGAATTCGCCCCAAAGAGTTAGAAACTTTTGATTATGAAGAGGAAAATTATACACAATCATTGTGGTTTTGTGAAGGCACAACCAGTTACTATGATATCTTAATCCCTTTCAAAGCAAGAATTTATAATAGCACTACTTTTTTAAGCAATTTAAGTAAAGATATCACCAAATATTTAAGCACTCCAGGTAGAAAAGTACAGCCTTTAAGCGAGTCTAGTTTTGATGCTTGGGTTAAACTTTATCGTCGAGATCAAAATAGTGATAATTCTCAGATTTCTTATTACTTAAAAGGAGAATTAGTTACCTTATTATTAGATTTATTAATTAGAGCAAAACATCAAAATAAACGCTCTTTTGATAATATTATGTTGTTAATGTGGGAAAAATTTGGCCAAGATGAAATTGGCTTTACTTCGACACAGTTAAAAGAAATAATTGAATCTGTGGCTGAAGTAGATTTAACTGATTTCTATAGACGTTATATCCATGGAATAGAAGAGTTACCTTTTGATGAATATCTTCAACCTTTTGGCTTACAACTAAAAAGTATGATTGAAAACGAATCTCTTCCCTATTTAGGAATCAAAACTCAATGGGAAAATGGTAAAGAAATTATTAAATTTGTAGAAGCAAATTCCCCCGCAGAAGAAGCTGGAATAGAGGCGAAAGATGAATTGTTAGCAATTGATGGAATCCGAGTTACTGCTGAAAAATTAAATTCCAGACTTCAGGATTATCAAAGTGAGGATATAATACAAATTACTCTATTTCATCAGGAAGAGTTAAAAACTTACGACGTTAAGTTAGCTTCTCCTCAACCTAGTCGCTATGAAATAATAGAAATTGAAAAAGCATCCCAAAGTCAAAAAAGATTGCGGGGTGGATGGCTTAAATAAATACAATTTGTCAAGAATTAAATTTAAGAAACTATGCACAATTTTTTACCTATTGCTTATTTTCAAAATAAATTTGTACCTTTTAGTGAAGCAAAAATTTCCATTGCAACCCATGCTTTGCATTATGGCACCGGGGCTTTTGGGGGATTAAGAGGAATAAGAGATCCTCAAAATTCTGATCAAATTTTATTATTTAGATTGGATCGTCATTGTCAAAGATTAAGTAATAGTGCTAAATATCTCAATTATGAATTATCAGCGGAGAAAATTCAACAACTTATAATAGATTTTGTCAAAAAAAATAAGCCAGATTATTCATTTTATATTCGTCCATTTGTTTATACTTCAGACTTAGGAATTGCTCCAAGATTACATAAGATTGAAAAAGATTTCTTTATTTATGGTTTGGAATTAGGAGATTATTTACCTCCTGAAGGAATTAGTTGTAGAATTAGTTCTTGGTATCGTCAAGAAGATCGTAGTTTACCTTTAAGAGGGAAAATTAGTGGTGCTTATATAACTTCTTCTTTGGCTAAAACTGAAGCGGTAGAATCCGGCTTTGATGAGGCGATTCTGATGAATTCTCAAGGGAAAGTTTGTGAAGCTACTGGAATGAATATTTTTCTGATCAGAAATGGGGAATTAATAACTCCAGGTTTGGATCAAGATATTCTTGAAGGAATTACTAGAGATAGTGTTTTAACTATTGCTAAAAATTTAGGAATTCCAGTTAAAGAAAGACCAATTGATAAGACAGAATTGTTTATTGCTGATGAAGTTTTTCTTAGTGGCACTGCTGCTAAAATTACTCCAGTTAAAAGGATTGAAAATTATCAATTACCCACTATAAGGCCAATTACTGATAAGCTTAAAAATCAATTAATAGCAATTACAGAAAATCGTAATTCAGATTATAAAGATTGGGTATTTGTCGTTCCTGTGGAATAATTATTATCTCATAATTGTTATCTCATAATTGTTATCTCATAATTTTGATCCAATTAAGTCAAATCACAACAATTTATGCTACTTAAACCAAGGAAAAATGATCAACAACTACCTAAAGGTAAATCTAAAAAATAATAATAAATAAGAGAGAAAGTAGCATTATTTTGAGAATGTAAAAAGAGAATTTAAAAGGTTATTTAAAATGAGATGATAATTTATTGTTTTCGATAAAAATTATGCAATTTGATAGGTGGAATTCCTAGAAAATAACCGATAATAATTAGCTGGTTAATTAAGGTGGTTTTCCAAACCCCTATTTTCTGCCAACGTCTCCCAGAAGTTACTACAGCAGCAGGTGCGATGCTTATTTTTCCTAGAGATTTTAGTTGTTGGATTAATTCAAAATCTTCCATAATTGGCAAGTTGGGAAAGCCTCCTATTTTTTGAAAAATTGCAGTTTTTAAGAAAATTGCTTGATCTCCATAGGGCAAAGAAAAAAATCTCGATCGCCAATTAACTAGCTTTTCTACTAATCTTAAAGATGACATTTTTCCATCTATTTTTAATTCAAAAGCACCAGCAATTGTTTGAGGTTTAGATAAAGTTTCTCGGATTAAATTTTGATATTCAAGAGGTAATTGAGTATCGGCATGAAGAAACAAAAGTATATTTCCTGTGGCTATTTTTGCCCCTAAATTCATTTGATTAGCGCGCCCAGGAGTAGGGCAAGAAATCACTTTTATTCCTTTAATTTGTGCTAATTCTACTGTGTTATCTTTGCTGCCACCATCTACGACAATTATTTCTAAATCTTCTCTTTCTAAGTCTCTTATTTCTGAATCTTCTATTTCTAAATTTTTATGATTTGTTATTAAATTCATCAAGGTTTGTCTAACGACAGAAGCTTCATTTAAAACAGGAATTATTATGCTAATTTTTTCTAGTGTCATCTTGATATTGATTAGTTAAAATAAATATTTATGGTGCTAGTTTATAGTAATGCTAATTGATAATTAAATCTCAAATATAAGCTTTGGGTTTTAGTTTTTTCCATTATCTTTCTTTGTCAATATATTAGCCAAAACTGCTATAAAACTAATATATAAAATCAATAAATGTTAGTAAATAAATGTTAGTAAAATAAATGTTAGTAAAATTATTGTTAGGTTTTTGTTCGATTTTGATTTTCTTAATTTTAAATGCAACTGATACTTTAGCAGGAAATTTAGCCAATCGTTTAGAAGAATTTCCTGATTGGAAAACTAAGGCATCTCTAGAAATAGTATCCTCTGAAGATTTAATCTATCCTGATTGGATGGAGGGTAAATGGTTAGTAAAAAGCACTTTAGTGGAACAAATTGCTCCTTTATCTCCATCTATTCTCACTCCGGGTTTTGATAGTAATCTTCAATATCTAGATAAAATAATGGAATTTACTGTAAAATTTGTGAAAAAAGATATCCGTAAATCAAATTTTAATATTCCTAGTCTTGTTAGTAAAAATTATGTGGTTGCCGATCGAGTTTTTAATTCTTTAAATATCACTAAAGCTTATGGAGGGGAAGATTATAATGTCTCAGTTATTTTAGATGAAGATAATCCTAATCGTCAAATAACTATTTTACCTAATGGAGATCAATTAATTTCTACTATAACTAAACGTGACAGTGAAACGCTTTCTAAGGATAATTTTATTACTTGTGAATTAACTCAACAGTTTTTTAGGAGGAATACTCCTGCATATTTTAACCAAGTGGAAACTATTTCTTCTTATCATCTGGTAAATTCAGCTCAAATAACTGCCGAGCAAATCACTGCTATTTATTTATCTCCCCAAGATCCCGATTATTTTCAGGCAGGAGATCGTCCTGTGGCGTTATATCGTTATTCTTTAGAATTAGAAAAGTATGATAATAATTAGTAAGTATTTATTAGTTTCTTGTCTATCATATCTTTATTATAAATATATTTATTAAAAATTTCCCCTCTAATTACTCTTGCTTTTCTAGAATTCGTTCCTGAATATATATATTGATAATATTTACCAAAATCATTAGATTTATCTTTATTTTCCATCAATTGTTTTTCAAAGTCGATAAGTTTTTCGCGAAGATTTTCAAGATTAATATTGTCAAAATTAGATTTAGCAATTTCCACAACCATGGTAAAGAAATTCGATTTTCTAAACCAAATTGTATCAGGTTTTAAATTAAAATTCTCGATTATCTTAAAAGTATTTATAATCAAATTTTCTATTTCTTTGCTGTTAGGATATTCTTCATTAAAAGAGGCTATATGTATTTCTAATTCATCATCTCTAGCAAAATATCCGCCATTTTCTAATGTAGACATTACTAATAAGATAAAATGTAAATCTGCCATTCTTGTTAATTGAGACTCTGAAAATACACCAAATTTTTCCAAGCCTATTTTTTCTAGAATAGAATTAGCAGTTTGGATAAATTCACCATTATAAATTACACCATCGATTTCAAAATCATTGAAAGTAAATTGTGTTAAATTAATCCTTCTAAAAATTTCTCTCACAGTTTGATTATCTACTTTACCAATATCCCGAATTACAACTTGATAATTTAAAAAATTTTGTTTTTCTTCTTCAGTTAATTCTTGATAATTAGGCACTTTTTTAAAAGGTTTTTTAGAAACACCTTCAATATATTTTTTAATAGTAACTAATCTTGTTTGGCCATCTATAACCTCTCGTTTTATTTCCTTAGTTTCTGGATCAATTTCCCCTTGACAAACATATATTTCTGGAAAAGGATATTCTTTTAAAATAGTTTCTATAAACTGTTCTTCGTGTTCTTGAGTCCAAACAAATTTACGTTGAAATATTGGTTTGACACATAAACTTTCATTGAGCATCTCTTTGTAAAGATCAACTATTTTTTGATAATTTATAGATAGTTTAATTTTCATTTTTTTGTCTAAATATAATTTATTTTTTAAATTTTTTAATCCATTTATAGTGTATTTCTCAAAATGTGAATAGCTTTTAAAAATGCCAGCAACTACTTTGTAATTGCCAACTTCCGACCTATTATAAGAAATAGTTTTGAAAAAATCAAACCAATCTTGTTTTAACTTTTCTATTTGAAAAGATGTAGGAAGTTTATCAGGCCTTATCCATCCAAGAGCGGTATATTCTAAAAATTCATGATATAAATTTAACTCTTTAAATGTTATTTTCTTTCTATTTTGTCTTAATTCTATTTGATATTCATAAATCTTATCCAAAATTGCTTCATAAAGAGAATTAGAAACTATTGCTATATCAATATCAGAATCATAATCAAATTGTTTTCTCTTGTAATAACTCAAACCTAATTTTGCCGATCTTGTAATAAAAACCTCATAAAAAGCAACCTTAAAATTTTCAGATATTCTTTTTCTAAATTCATAGTATTCATCCTCACGATTTTGAAAAATATAGGGTGTGCCATGTAATACATATTTACGACAAAAATCTACGATTTCATTTTCTTCCAGATTACGCAATTTGTCTAAAAAAGAATCCAAATCCATTATTTTGTTAATATCTTGTTTAATTTTACCAATTGATAATTAATGAAAAATATTTCTTTAATCTCTCCAATCTCAAAGCCAAAAAATCGGCCCAAGACAGTAAAATACAGTAGAGAACAATTAAAAAAAAATTAAGAACTAAAGTAAAATGGGTCAAAAAGGAGTAACAGTTTGGTTTACAGGCTTAAGTGGAGCAGGAAAAACCACCATCACTCAAGCAGTAGCAAAAAAATTACGGGCTGAAAATTATCCACTGGAAATTTTGGATGGAGATATCGTACGCCAAAATTTAACCAAAGGATTAGGTTTTAGCAAAGAAGATCGAGATGAGAATATCCGCCGGATTGGTTTTGTGTGTCAACTCCTAACTCGTCATGGCGCGATTACCTTAGTCTCTGCTATCTCTCCATATCGGGAAATCAGAGAGGAAGTAAGACAAAAAATCGGCAACTTCGTAGAAGTGTTTGTGAATGCTCCTTTAGCTGTTTGTGAGGAACGAGATGTTAAAGGTTTATATCAAAAAGCTAGAGCAGGGGAAATTAAGCAATTTACTGGCATTTCCGATCCTTATGAAGCTCCTTTAAATCCTGAAATCGAATGTCGTACTGATCTAGAATCTTTAGAAGAAAGTGTAGCTAAGGTTTTAAATAAACTGAAAGAATTAGGTTATCTTAATCAAGATACTCCTGTTTAAATTATTAAAACTAAAGATTATCTAATTAAAATATAGGGCGTAGATTTTACGTCCTTTGTTTATTAGTAAAAAAATATATAAATACTAACTGTTTAATACTTTACCATTGAATTAACTTTGATTTTCGGTGTTTAAATTGTGATTATGATATTTGAAAGTTATAGATCTGTTTCTCAAAAAATGATATAATATTATGAATTGTTTATTTTAAAACGTTAATATAAAGGTTAATATTGAATGCTTTCTTGGCAAAATCCTTGGTTAATGGGAGCAGCAATTAATGCTCTGTTATTTGGAATCGCCTATCTTATTCCAAAAAAACTACTTACTCCAGCAGGATATATACACGCCTGGATTTTAGGAGTAATTATTTGGGGAACTCTTAATTGGCAAGGCTATACAATTGTGATGTTTTACTTCTTAGTAGGTTCATCCCTTACTAGGGTAAAGATGGCTCAAAAAGAAGCTGAAGGTATCGCAGAAGCTCGATCGGGGGCTAGAGGCCCTGAAAATGTCTGGGGATCCGCCTTAACAGCAACCATCTGCGCTATTGGCACTTTGTTTGTGACATCACCCATCAAAGAATTATTACTCTTAGGATATGTAGCCAGTTTTAGCACCAAACTTTCCGATACCACCGCCAGTGAAATCGGCAAAGCTTATGGTAAACGCACCTTTTTAATTACCACCTTACAGCCAGTAGCTAGAGGCACAGAAGGAGCCATTAGTTTAGAAGGAACTTTAGCAGGGATTGTGGCATCGGCAGCAATTGCTTTAGTTGCTTGGGGAGTTGGAATGATCAATATTCTAGGTATTTTCTGGTGTATAATAGCAGCTTTCATTGCCACTAACTTAGAAAGTGTAATTGGTGCAACTGTTCAGTCAGATTTTGAATGGTTAACTAATGAAGTTGTTAATATTATTAATACTCTTATCGGTGCAGTGGTGGGAATTTTATTAGCAATTGCTTGGAATATTTTAGTAGTTAGCCTTTAGGTAGTAGGATTATTGAATTATCTTAAATAATTTTTCAAGACTAACGACTAAGACTAACGGAAAATATCTCTATCTTCTAGGTCCGCTAGGAACAAAAACTCCTTCCACAGCCTCCCGATAACGTTCAACCTTTTCATTATAATCAATAGGTAATACATCTACAACATTTTCATGGGGGCGAGGAATAATTACCCAAGATTCTAAAGTAGCACCTTCAGTGCGTTTAATAGCTTCAATTCCAGCATCCATAGCTGTTTTTACTTCCGATACATCACCACGGATGTTAATGTTAAAGCGAGCACTACCTACTCTGATATACCCTACTAAAGTTACTCTACCGGCTTTTACCATAGCATCTGCCGCCGCTAATATACCCGGAAAGCCTTTTGTTTCAATTGATCCAACCGCAGATTGTGCTGGCATAACTCCTTCTCCTATATTTTAAAAGTTTAAGGTAAAATTTAATACTGTGAAAACGATTATAAGCTAATTTGGACAACTATTCTTCGATGGTGGAAAGGTTTTTTGATCAATATCAATAGTTTCTGACATGATTTTGGTTTTTTTGTTTGTCAATTAGTTATTCTGATTAATATATCTTTCCCTTCTAGGTATGTTTATGAATATCCAAAATTTTAAGGGTAATTTTTAGGTAAAAATTTAGAAACGATATACTTCAAGTTCTTCTTTATGTGCTATGGGTAATACGTCTACAATATTATCTGGTGGATGTGGCACTATATAAAATGATTGTACTTTGCCACCAAATGTTTCTTCTGCTGCTCTTTTCCCTGCATCCATGGCTGGTTCCACTTCTGAAATACTCCCGCGAATGGCAACGAAAAAGTCTCCTCTTTCTGCCTTGTCAAATGTTACTAGGATTACTCTTCCTCCTTTAACCATTGCGTCTGCTGCGGCTAATACTGCTGGAAATCCTAGGGTTTGTATTACTCCTACTGCTTCTTGCATTGTCTTTTCCTCTATTAATCTGACGACAATTTTTGGGCTTTACAACCCTCTATGGGGATTGATAGTTATAGTTTCTATAGCAATATTTACTGATATATTTACTAATCAAAATGGTTTAAATACCTACAGCTTAGGACTTTTACCATCCTGTTACTTGTCTATTGTACATTGTTATGTGATACTTTATTGCTGCTACAGTAATTCTATATTTTAATTGAACTTGGTCGATCGTTTGCGGCTATGATTCGATAACATCCTGATTGAGGAAATGCCCATTTATAGAGGTATTCTTTGGGGTTTCCCCAGCATAATCCTAAATATATTTCTGTTAAGGCAGCGTCGATTTCGGCCCATTCTGCTTGTACGATTAATCTATCTACATATTCTTTGCTAATAGGAAATCTTCGATCACTTGCTAACCAATATGTCATATCTTTGGTGACTTCTTGCCAGTATGTTAATACAGATTTTTTGGCTTCTATGAGTTTTTCTTTGTCTCCATCGATGGCGATTAGTTGGTTATGGATTTCTGGGCATTCTATAGATTTTTGGTTAAAAGTTGATTTGCGCCACACTACCCCTGATACTTGATGTTTTTTTTGGTATTCGTGGATTTGATTGCGAAAGTCTTGGTAGGCAAATACTTTCCCTACTTT
This sequence comes from Prochloraceae cyanobacterium PL24a_bin.78, assembly GCA_028281945.1. GTDB lineage: Bacteria > Cyanobacteriota > Cyanobacteriia > Cyanobacteriales > JANQIW01 > JANQIW01. The sequence goes on along the minus strand of JANQIW010000155.1, from coordinate 726 downwards.
TGTCATGTCAATGGCTTTGGCTACTACTGGGTTGTTAAGGCGGTTAGCTGATGATAGTAATACTCTTTTTCCTTTCCAAGTTGCTTGCAATTCTTGGTCTAATATATTTATTAAGTCTATGGTTGTATATTGCATTATTAAATTTTTCGATGGTACTATTTTAAATTGCTTTATTGTACCTTTAATTTAAATCAAGATACTCTAATTTTTTCTTTAATTTCCTACAGGCTAATCCTATTGATGGGGATTTTTGGTCTTTTTTACTACATTTATAATATATATCTCTATTTACAATTAGGCTTTGATAATTTTTCATTAATTTAAGCTTTTATTTTCTAGTTTTCCTTTATTATAAGGTATTTTGTTGTTTATTTTGTCTTTATTTTTATTAAAATTAATACTTATCAAATAGTAATATCTTAAAAAGAGTATAAAATTAGCCTACTTTTTCTATCTAGTCTTGGTAACTTAAATAGTTTCAATGATTGTAGAAAACTTTTTTATATTAATTTTCACAAATAATGATAGATTTTGAAAATCCTAAATCTAGGATAATTAAGCCTTTTTAAGTAAAAAGTAAAAAGTAAGAGATACTAAACTATCCCTTGTCAACCGTTTGCGTAGCCTCTGTGTAAGCAGAAGTCTCCCAATCTCCCATTCTCCCCATCTCCCATTCTCCCCATCTCCCATTCTCCCCATCTCCCATTCCTCCCATTCTCCCCATCT
>JANQIW010000131.1 GCA_028281945.1 Prochloraceae cyanobacterium PL24a_bin.78 | reverse complement strand
TACAAATGTTGTGCCAGTTAACCAACCACCTAATGCTAAATATGCACAGGGGAAAAGTAATAATCCAGACCAACCTACGAATACAAATCGATCGCGCTTTAGCCAGTCATCGAGAACGTCAAACCATCCTCTTTCTGCTTGAGCGCGTCCTAATGCTACTGTCATGACGCTTATCTCCGTATATTTATGATTTCTATCTTGTTTTTGATTTTTATTTTGTCTCTAAACTTTGATTTTTTTTTGAGACTTTTTGTGAGAAAAGTTTACTTTTCTTAATCTTTTCCTATCTTAAAACATTATTTGCGATTTTGACAAGAAAATTCTTAATAAATTATAAAGTTTTTTGAGTTGTTGAAGATATTATGGAATCTACCTCAAAATTTTGATGGTGGTTTGATCGTTATTTACTAATTTATGCTAAGATAAACTGAATATAACTTTGACTTAGATAGATTATATAATTGTCTGAATAGAATAATTTCAAACTATACTCATGACAAGATTTTCTCTAGATGAATCTATTGTTATTTTTTGGTTCTTTTCTAAAAAAAGTAGAAATGAAAACACTACAAAATAAATATCCTTGTGGAAAAATAATTTTTAGTTATAGTTTTTTCTAGATATTTAGTTAGATATATTCTGTTAATTAAGAAGAATATTAGTTTCAAATTTACTTCTACCATAGTAGAGGATAATATTTCAGTAGTTATTATTTAAAATCAACGAAAAATGTTTACCATAGACTTAATTGTAAAAGATACTCCCATGCCTCTATCTGTAGATAGAAAAGAATCTGAGGATGCAGATAAGCTTTATAAGAAAATTACTGATGCTTTATCTGGTGCTACGCCTCAATTATTAGAATTGACTTGTGATAAACAACCTGAAAAAAAAGTCGCGGTATTTAGCGATCGTATCTGTGCGGTAGTAGTATCTCAAAAATCAGGGCCTTCAACTTCGAGAGTAGCGGGATTTTTTGCTGCAACTAACGAGAAATGAATCAAAGTAAAGTAGAAAAGTCTCCCATGGCTATTCGAGTAAAAGATTTAAAATTTGGTTTTAGCAAAGAAAAACCTATCATAAAATCTTGCTCTTTAGAAGTACCCCAAGGTGAATTTTGGATGCTTTTGGGAGATAATGGCTGTGGAAAATCTACTTTATTAAAATTAATAGCAGGTTTATTAACTCCTGATCTTGGTAAAATCGAGATTGATTCACCTATAGGGTTTGTCTTTCAAAATCCAGATCGTCAGTTGGTAATGCCAACAGTAGCTTCTGATATCGCTTTTGGATTAGTTTCGGAAAATCTCTCTCCTAAAAAAGTTCGCTTGAGAGTAAGAGAGGCATTGGAAGCTGTTAATCTTTTGGATTTGGAAAACCGACCAATTTATGCTCTTAGTGGAGGACAAAAACAGCGGATTGCTATTGCAGGGGCTATTGCTCGCCATTGCTCGATTTTACTTCTTGATGAGCCGACTGCTTTGTTAGATCGAGATACCCAAATTGATTTGGTCTCAACTGTTAAGGATTTAGTGAAAAGTCGTGGAATTACAGGGGTTTGGGTAACACACCGTTTAGAAGAATTACAATTTGCTGATGGAGCTTTTTTGCTTGGTGAGGGCAAAGTCTTAGCTAGTGGAGATCCTCTGGAATTAGGTAAGAGATTATTACAAATTCAAGAGCAAGAATTATAATTTTTTGTTAAAATTGGTAGATATTATTCACTGCCAAGTACTCTTATTATGTTTCTTGCCGATTACAATGGCTTCTTATAATCCTCTGGCTGTATTACTGGTTGATGGATACAATATTATTGGTTCTTGGTCTTGGTTAAAACAGATTCGCGATCATCAAAGTCTGGAGTTAGCACGTCAAGAATTAATCGAATCTTTGATTAATTACACTGCTTATAAAGGATTTGAAACACTTGTAGTTTTTGATGCTCATTATCAAAAAACTCCCGGTTGCCAAGAAAAGCATACTTCCAATGTATCAGTATATTACACAGCTTTCGCCCAAACTGCCGATACTTATATCGAAAAGTTTTGTGCTTCTTTCTCTAACCGTTATTCTCCTCCATCTCCAAGGTTAATCGTAGCTACGTGCGATCGCGCTCAAAGATTAACTGCGGTAGGATATGGTGCCGAATGGATGTCTGCCCAGAAATTATCCCATGACATACATTCTACGACAAAACGAAATAAGCGCAAGTTGAAAAATCAAAAAAAATCTTCTGGTCGTTTTTTGTTTAATTCTCTTGATGCTAAAACTCAAGAGCGTCTAATCCAATTACAGCAAGGCTTTCGTTGATTTGGATTTTTTTTAGGAAAAAGGTTGACAAATCTATTTAGATTAGTTATAGTGGTAAATGTCTGAGATAAGGACTAGCCCCCATCGTCTAGAGGCCTAGGACACCTCCCTTTCACGGAGGCGACAGGGATTCGAATTCCCTTGGGGGTATTATATACAGAACACATATATGTAAAGTGTAAAGGGCTTAGGGTTTTATACTTAAGTCCTTATAATATTGGTAATTTTATCTCTGTTTCATTCATTGTTTATCATTTTCGGTACAATAATGAATTGATATATATAGAAATATAACATCTTGTTTAGGTTGCTATATATTTACAAAATATTGATGGTATAATAAATTTTGTCGATTTTGTAGTTTAAAATTTATTTTCATGGACTTTAAGACATCATTTCTTGCAGATACTAAATCTCTTTTTCTAGAGGGAAAAAAAGATCATATGGGTTCTTATTTATACAGCACCCCCAATCCAGAGATTCAGGATGATCCGGCTAAGGGTGAAGTATATTACATGGAATTAATCTCTAAAAACTCCAATTATTACCTTTATCGGGAAGAAATCGAGTTAATTAATCAGGTTTATCCTAAAATGGCTAGTTATGTCCCACCAGAAGCTAGTATTATTGAATTTGGTCCCGGTACGGATAAGGCTTTCAAAAATAAAAGTTTACCTTTCCTTAAGGCTGTTAAAAATCTTAAAAGTTATATCCCTGTTGATATTTGTCAAACTTATCTTGATGATAGTGAAGCAATATTAAAAGAGGAATTACCACAGGTATCTGTTAAAACTATTAATTCTGATTTTATTAAAAATGTAGATTTGGTTAAAGATTTCCCTAACCCAGTAGTATTTTTTAAAGGTAGTACCATTACTAATCTTTCTATTGAGAACTGCCTTGCTTTTTTAACGAGAATTGGGCAAGCACTACAACCCAATGGCCTTTTAATTGTGGGTGTAGATTCTAATCAAAATGAATCCTCATTAAGACAAGCTTACGATGATGGCAAAATGGCTAATTTAACAGAAAGTATTTTGTATTTCATTAACCGGGATTTACCTGTTACTGGTTTTAATCCTTATGGATTTCAATATTTATTCAATTGGGACTCTGAAAAACATTGTGTTGAACATAATGTCAAGGCTACTGAAGACCAAGAATTTGTTTTGGATAATACTCCTGTGAAAGTAAAACAAGGGCAAAAGTTTCATCTCTTAAGTTCTTATAAATATCCTATAGATTATTTCCAAAGTATTGCGAAACAGGCTGGTTTAAAACCTAAAGATTGTTTAGTACATGAAGATGGTCGTATGGTAATTCATATTTTAGGAGTTTAACTGTATTAATTTCTTATTCAGTAATTTCTAAGCGTTCTACATTCCAGAATGCACCACCTAGGGCAGAATATTCTATTCCTTGAAAACGATTTCTTACTGCTCCAAGGGATAAAGGATTTACCAAATAAATTAAGGGCAAATATTCTTGTCCTAGGATTTGGGCTTTGGCATAAATAGCTTTACGTTTTTCTTCGTCTAATTCCTTAGCTGCTTGAATGTAATATTCTGCCATTTGTTCTTCCCAATCCATCACTACTCTTCCTTCTATGGGAGGACTTCCTGCTTGGGGTTTCTGATTAAAAAGATGTAAGTTACCATCCGGATACCAAAGATTTACAGAACCGTGAGGCTCATTCCCCCCTCCAAATCCAATTATATGAGCATCCCAATCTAAAGTTTGGGTTAATTTATTTACTAATACTCCAAATGCAATGGGCGTAAAGTCCACTTGAATTCCTAGTTTGCTTAGGTCTTCTTTGATTTGAGATCCTAATTGCTCCCTGATTTTATTACCAGCATTAGTTAACAAACTAAATCTCACTGGATTATTTTCAGCATCTAATAATTTACCTTCTTCGTCGTATTTAAACCCTTCTTGAAGTAGCAATTTTTTCGCTAATTCTAGATTGTAATCGTAGGTTTTTACTTCAGAATAATAGTAAGGAGATTGGACGGAAATTTGAGAGTTTTGGGTTTGTCCTAAGCCTTGATAAATATTATTGATCATTCTTTGTCGATCGATGCCATAAGCAATAGCTTTTCTAAAATTAACGTTATTAAACCACCGAGATTTATAAGGCTCTATTAAAGGTTTACCATTCCTTTTTCCTTGGTTTTGATTGAATGCCATAAACATAAGTCCATAGGCAGGCCCACCGTTATAAATAGTAAAATTCCCTGGTTTTTCTTCTCTTTTTAATAAGGAAAAATATTCGGGGGAAACTCCAATTGAATCTAAACTTCCTGAGCGAAATTGCAATAAAGATGTATCTGTTGATTCGACGATTGACCAGACAATTTCTTTAATATAAGGTAACTGTTTTCCTTGGGAATCTTTGCGCCAATAATAAGGATTTGCTGCAAATTTTACTCGCTCTGAGGTAAAGTATTGATCCAATTTATAGGGTCCGTTGACGATAATTTCTTCTGGGGGTGTATCGATTCCCCATGTTGATAAAAATACTGGTTTCCCATTTTCATCTTTGTTTTCTACTTTCGATCGTAAAATATGAGCGGGTAAAATAGACAATCCAGTACTTCTTAAAAATGGTGCAAATGGCTCTGAAATAGAAAATTCTATTGTCAAATTGTCTAATTTTTTAACAGTAGGTAAAGTGCCACTTCTCCCTACTCGTAAACTATCTCTAACATTGGATGGAATCTCTTCATTAAGATAGATTTGATTGTAACTAAAATCAACATCTTCTGCGGTTAAAGGTTGGCCATCTGACCATTTTAAACCTTCTCTTAGGGTAAAGGTTATTCTTTGTTTATCTTCGGAAAATTGCCATGATTTTGCTAAGGCTGGTTCAGTTTCTCCAGTGATGGGATTTTCAAAGATTAAACCTTCATAAATTAAGCCAAAAACGTTGGGAATTTCTTGAGAAAGTGCAGCGTTAAATGTTTTGGGATCGCTTAAAATTGCTTGGACTAATTGAGAGTCTTGTTTCCCTAAAGCTGCTGGCTTACAAGCGGTTAAATTTAGTAATAAAAATACGCTAATTAGTGTTAATAATAATAGTTTTTGTGGTTTGATAATTTGGGAAATAATTTGTTTCATAATTTTGATTCAATTTATGAGCTTTTATAAGTTATTTTATCGGTTATTGTCAATTTCTAATATTTTTAAGGAAAGTTTAAATAAATCTTTGATGGGGGCAAATAATATCATTTTTCCAAAAGCATGACATACTTGGATGAGGAAAGACAAGGAGGACAAGAGGGACAAGGGAGATAAATTTTAGGTTAGCAATAATAAGGTTTTAGATAGGTTTAATTCTATCATTACTTTATAAAATTGGTATAAGCTTTCTAAATTTTGAATAGTATAAACATTATTTTCCTACTTTCGCAAAAAATAATATTATTGCTGATGGGAAAGATACATTAAATTAGAAAGCTGATAAAGCAATCTTGCACCTACATTACCATCCCATAAATTATTATTGCCGGGTGCTACTTCGCATAAATCAAATCCTATAATTTTTTTTCCTGCTTTAACTACTTTTTGAATTAAATAAATACTTTGATTAAAGTCTAATCCTCCAGGTACAGGTGTGCCAGTATTAGGACAAAATTCTGGACTTAAACCATCAATATCAAAACTAATATAAACTTTTTCTGGTAAGTTTTCAACTATAATATCACATTGTTGGTCATAAGTTATCCCTTTATAAGTATTTGCTTTGAATTGATTATCATTTAAAACGATTATTCTTGGATCTGCATCTGCTAAATCTATTTCTTCTTGGCAGACATCTCTAATTCCAACTTGAACTAATCTACTAATACTCTGTAATTTAATGGCATTATACATAATAGAAGCATGGGAATAAATAAATCCATCGAAGCTTTGACGTAAATCACAATGGGCATCTATCTGCAAAATTCCATAATTATGGATTTTTTCTCCTAATGCTTTCATAAATCCAAGGGGAACACTATGATCTCCTCCTACTACACCAACTAATTTATTTTGCTCTAAGAGTGAAATTGCTTGTTCATAAGTCCATCGATTTAACTCTTCACAGGCTTGATTTACTGTATTTAAAAGTGGGAGAATGATTTGATCTTCAAGACTACCTCCTGCATCAAGATGAGCCATAATTTTTTTAGCAATCTCTCCCATCTTTCGACTTCCATTCCTAATTTTTTCATCAATAGGAAAAGTACCATGGCCAATTTCCCAAGCCCTAGGTACATGAAAATCGTAAAAATCTAAATGAGGGGATGCCTCTAAAATTGTCTGAGGCCCATCAGCAGTACCTTCTCTATAAGAGGTGGTAACATCCCAAGGTACTGGCAGAAATACGATTTTTGCTTCCTCAAGAGTGTAAGGAAATCCAAAAAAACAATTATTTATCTCACTTCTAGATCGATCGGGATTAAATATTTTGCCTTGAGACATTAAAAAATACCATTAAATATGATTTTTATGTTATGATAAAGAGTTAGAACAAGTTTTAAAGGATGAAGTTTAGGTTTAATGTCAGGTACTCAAGTTAACAGCGATTTATGGATAAACGAATATATTACTCCTTGGGATATTTTAATTCATGGAATTACCAAGATTATAGCATACAAAAAGACAAATTACCAAGAGATGTATATTGTAGAAACAGGGATTTATGGTAAGGCTTTAATTTTAGATAATAAATGGCAATCAAGTACGGGAGATGAATTTCTCTATCATGAAAGTTTAGTGCAACCTGCGGCTATTTGTCACGGCGCACCAAAGAATGTGTTGATTTTGGGTGCTGGTGAAGGTGCAACTGCTAGGGAGATTTTGCGCTGGAAAACTGTTGAAAAGGTGGTTACTGTGGATATTGATGCAGAAGTTGTTGCTGCTTGTCGGGAGTATTTGCCTGAAATGCACGGGGGTGCTTTTGATGATCCGAGAGTGGAGTTGGTAATTGGTGATGCTCTTGAATTATTAGAAAAAACTACTCAAGAGTGGGATGTTATTATTTTCGATTTATCTGAAGCCATCGAAGAAGGTCCTTCTTTTCACCTTTTTACCGTTGAATCTATGAAAAAAATCCGTAATGCTCTCAAGCCTGATGGATTTTTGGGAATGCAAGCAGGGCCTATTTCTTTAACTCAACTCGAGCTTCATGCTAGATTAGTAAATACTGTTAAGGAAGTTTTTCCTCACGTTAGATCTTATAGTAGTTATATTTTGGGAGAGCCTTGGGGTTTTATTTTAGCTTCGTCTGAAATTATTCCCGATCGACCTTCACCTGAAAAAACGGATAATTTACTACAAGCTCAAACTACAGGCGGATTTGGCTTAATTGATGGGATAACTTTTTTAGGAATGATGCAAACACCTACTTATATAAGGCGTGCAATTGAAAATTATACAGAAATTTTTACTTTAGATCGACCTCCAAAAGCTTTTGGCAAAGGTATAAATAGTTTTTTATAAAAAATCAAAGATCATGAGCAGTTATTTAATCTCAAAAGTTGTCCATTATCTAATGAGCTTTTCGACTAGAATCACTAGTTTTGGCAAGATAAATACCAGATAAAATTACGACAAAGCCAATCCAAGTTATAGGACTTAAGGCTTCGGCAAAGATAAACCAAGCTAATATAGCACTGATAATAGGTTCGAGTAATAAAAATACAGAGACAAAACTAGACGAAAAATGATTCATAGAATCAGCTAAAAGACGTTGTCCAAAACCTTCAGAAATAATCCCCAATCCCAACACTGCCAACCAAGGTATTAAGGTGGTAGGAAAGATTTGACTTTCGCTAAATGCTACAATGGGGAAGAGCAAGATGCTACCAATTCCACAACGCCATAAAAGTATGGTTGTAGCACAAAAACGGCTTCTTAACTTTTCTACCACGAGAAAGTAACTTCCAAGAAATACAGCAGATAATAGCGCATACATATCTCCGATTAAGTTACCTTCAGATGAATTTAAATCTTCTAATCCTAATGCCATCGCACCTACTAAAGCGATTATCACTCCTGTAATAAATTTAGAATCAAACCGTTTACCTAAGAATAACCAAGCTCCAACACTGGTAAATGCCGGTGTCATATTACTCAAAAGCATAGATTTTGCCACCGTGGTATATTCTAATGATAAAGCCCACAGTACTAAACTAATAATGGAACAAATACCTACAATTATTAAAAAAATCCACTCTTGTAGGAGCAAAGGAGGGATTAAAGAAGTATTTTTTGGTTGGGTTAAAGTTTGACGAATTCCACGAAGCATCCCAAAAACTACTACAAATATCAGCATACGATTAAATACTGTTCCATTTGCGCTAAGCTCTGTTTCGCTTAAACGAATAAAAATTGGGGCACAGGAAACGGCTAATAAGGCAATAGATAGATTTAAGAGGGCACTTATATTATTTAAGCTGAAAACAATTTTTCTGGGGACTTCGATCCTAATCATTATTTAATATGAAGTCTAGACACCTTATCTAGGATATCAAAATTATTTATACCTAGTCAATATTTTTAAAGTTTTTTTAATTATCTAGCAAAAATAATGAAAACATCTGGATGTATTGATTTAAATAAATTTTTTTCATAACTTTTAGCTTTTAAACTTTTCCTAATAGCAAAAAATAGAAAACATTTTGTTATTTTTGGATACCAAGAATTTCCCATAATTTATCCTCCAAACCCTTTACTTTTTTTCTTAGAAATAGATTTAGAATTAGATTTAAAATTAGATTTAAATTCTCCTTTTTCTATCCATTGTAAATGTTTAGGAAGTAAATCTTTAAGACTATATTTTGCTTCAATAGTTTCCCTTGCTTTCTTTCTAATAGACTCCATTCTATTAGGATGATTTAATGCTTCTTCAACTCGATTAGCAATTTCTTCGGGAGAGAAAAAATCAACCAACAATCCATTTACTCCATCTTTAATAACTTCAACCACAGGTTTAGTATTAGAAGCAACTACTAAACAACCAACAGATAAAGCCTCTAACATAGACCAAGATAACACAAAAGGACGGGTTAAATAAACATGAACTGATGATGCTTGAATTACTTGTAAATATTCACTATAAGGCAATAATCCTGTAAAATGAACTCTACTTAAATCTAAAGGAAATTTTTCTAACATTAATTCTTTATAACTTTTGCCTTCAGGAAGTTTTTTTCCATAAGCAACTCGATTTTCTCCTACTATTACAGTTTGCAATTTTGGGCGACGTTGTTGTAGTAAACCTATGGTTTCTATAAACTCAGGAAATCCTCTATATGGTTCCATTCCTCTAGCTACATAAGTTACTATTTCATCGGCAAAAGATAGATCTAAATTTATCCTTGGTAGTACTAATTTTGCCCCTGGTTTCGGTTGGAAATAATCCGTATCTATTCCATCATGAATTACAGTAATTTTTTCTTGATATTCTGATGGGAATTGTTGCCTTTGCCAATTAGTCGGAGAAAGCCCTCCATCACAACTATATAAGTCAATTAAAATAGGAGCGTTTTTAATGCGAATTCGAGTTTCATCGTCAACAGTAATGGGATCCCTTGGATCAAAATCTGCATCAGAATCATGAGCGTTATAAAACCATTCAAAATAACATAAAAGTTTAGTTTTAGGGAAAACGTCTTTTATAAATAAAGTAGGACCCCAACCTGAATGACCATAAACTATATCAGGAATGAAACCTTTAGCTTTAAGTTTTTCCCCTAAACGATAAACTGCTTGTCCTTGAAGAACAGCATTTTCTAAGTTTCTTACATAATGATGGGTCTCTTTTGCTGCTTCTCTAGAAGGTGTATAAATAGCTTTTGCTACATTGGTGATTTCTCCTTCTCGTTTTTTTGTGCCAAAAACAATTTGATAGTCATTATTTTTACCCAAATTTGTAGCTAAATGTCGAAATTGAGCAGGAAAATTAGGATGTAAAAACAGTATTTTTTTTGCTTGTGGTCGGACGATAAATGTCATATTTATTAGAAATAATAATTATATAGTTTTCAAGGTTATTTTATTTCTTTTTAGCAGCAGGCCCAAGAGTAATAAAGTTTTCTATAAATAGTAATGTTTCTACTGGATTAAAACAATAACGACTTAACCAAATAGAGGCTTTTCTAATTTTTTCTTCTTCTAAGTTTTGGATATTTTCTAACAATAATTGTGCTGATTTAGAAAGAGTTTCTGTATCTATAGATGGGGGTTTTGACGATCGTAAAATTTCCTTTAAAGTAGGGATAATTTCTAACTTTTGATTATCGGGTAATTTATGATACAAATAAATAATATTTGCCACCGCTGAAGGTGGGGGTTTGATTTTACTTGTTAATAATGCTTTATTTCTAGTAAAACAATATTCTGAAAGATTAATTTGTGGTTGATAATTAGCAAAATCAAATGTTTCTTCTCCTAGATTTTCTAAATCCGAGAAACTTTGTTTTATCTGCCAATCTGGTTGCATCGCGCCTTCAATAATGCTTTGAATTTTCAATATTTTGAGAGGAAATTCTTTTGATGATTTTTCCTCATATTTCTCATCAGATTTCTCATTAGATTTACCTTCAGATTCTTCCTCAGATTTCTTCACAGAGATGGTTGAGGATTCTTCTAATTCTTCTGGTTTTTCCCAAGATTCTTTGAATCCCAGTAGAATATCTCGAATTTGTGTTAATAATTCTTCCTGATTAATCTTGCTATCTAAGTCACGTTGAATAAAAAGATGGAGGGTTTCTCCTTCACTTCTAACTCGAAATTGTAGGGAATTATTGTCGATGGAATCTTGTAATAGGTTTGAAATTTCTTGGTCTTGTCCCATAAATAACCTCCTTAGATTTATGGTAAAATTAGGTTTAAATTATAGTTTAAGTAATATTGGAGTTTATCTCTTGAATTTCAAGAAAACAATTACCACTAATTATCCCAAATTTTAACAAGTAAATTACTCAAAAATCCCTCCACCTTCTAAAATCAACTGTTTCATTTCCTCAGATATCCCCTGATTATTCCCAAATACTGCTTCTTTAACTACAGCACCGTTTAAACTAGCATTACTCAAGTTGACTCCAACTAGATTAGCACCTGTAAGATTAGCTTCAATCAAATTAGCCAATGCCAGACTAGAATTCCGTAAATTGGTATAACTAAGGTTAGCTTTCTCTAAATAAGCCCCACTTAAATCTGCACCATTCAGTTTGCTATGACTAAGATTGGATTCACTTAAATCTGCATCAGTTAAATTTGCACCTCTAAAATTAGCATAACTAAGATTAACACCATTAAAATCAATTCCACTCAATTCAGCCGCTACGAAATTACCACCAGCTAAATCATTTTTGGCATCTAAATTAGCCAATTTGATTAATTCTAGAAAGTCATTAGTTTTGACTTCATAAATCGACTCAATCATATTTTTTAATTGAGATAAAACTTCAGGAGAAATTTCTGTTGGAGTATGATGAGTTATTGATTCAACTTTTGAGGATGCTAATTTTAGATAACTCAAACTAGATTTTAGTTTATTTTCCCACAGAGAAATTGCGATTCTTCTTTCTAAAATACCGTGTTTATTTGGGCTAATATTATGTTTCCATAAACCCTCTGCATCAGTTATGGAAATATCTATTGGAGACACCTCAAAACTGGCAGTAAGAGAATATGGCATTTGTTTTACTTTGACAATTCCTAGATTAATTTGGGAAATAGAATCATTTAAAATAGATTCTCCAGGTTTTGCTAAAAACAATAAAATAGCATTTTCTAGAGATTGATTTGAAATAATTTGAAATGGAGAATTCGGTAAATCATTTAACAATAATTCGCAATTTTCAAGGGTTAATTTTAATTCACCTTTTTTAAATCCCAACTTAACTTTGCCATTGATTAAATCTTGCCAATCTTGGTTAAATTTAAGAGTTAAATTGAGACTAAAATTTTGAGAATTATTAGAGTCTGGAATCGCTTCTAATGCCAACGATAAACCATGAGGATATTGATTAAGAGATTCAATTAGATACATAGGGGGTAAATATTTATTACTAACTCAAACAATAAGATAAAATCAAATCACCTCAAAATCAGAGAATTTAATAATTTCAATATAAACTTAAAATCCAAAACTAGCCGTCAATTCAGAAATCGGCAATCGAGATAGCAAAGAAAAGACACCAAAACTAATTAATAATCCCCCACTTATAGGATTAATCCAACTTGAAAATTGACGCAATTCCAATAATTTTTTCAATGAAGCAGTAAAGGTACCTGCTAAGATTAGAGGCGCAACATAACCTAGGGTATAACCCAGTAATAATACTCCACCCACTACCCAATCTTGACTATTAGCTACCCATGCTAGTATAGTTGCTAAAACAGGAGTACTACAGGGAGAAGCTACTAATCCAAATGTTGCACCTAGTAAATAAGAGCGAAAACTTTTCGGTAATTCATCTACAATCCAATCGGTATTATTTAAACTAGGTAAATTTAAAGGAATAATTTCTAGTAGATTTAGTCCCATAATAATAGCAATGATGCTAACAATAATAGGTAAACCTATTCCTATTTGTCCATATACTTTTCCTAAAGATGCAGCGATAATTCCTAATCCAGCCAAAGTGGTAGCTAAACCCAAGGAAAACCAAATGGATTGTGTAGCAGCTTGAAGTCTTCCTTTACTTTCGTAACCACCAATATAGGCAATAGTAATTGGCAACATAGACAACATACAAGGAGTTAAACTGGTAAGTAATCCTGCCATGATGATTATACCTATACTAATCCAGCTTAGATGGTTGAGTTGATTATTAACTAAATTATTGGCAAATTGTTCTAGATAGTAGAGTTTTGTTTGTAAATTTTCAAGCATTTCCTAAAGGTTTAAAGAGATTTTTGGTATATTTTAACTCATTTTTAGATTTTTATTATAATTGTGCGATCGTCTGATGATATTACCATCAAAGTCTCAAGTCTCAAGTAAAAAGATAACAATATATACTAAATTCCCCCCATCCAAGATTTAAGTAATAAGTAATAAGTAATAAGTAATAAGTTGCACTAAATTAAACCGTTGGCGTAGCCTCTGCGTAAGCAGAAGTCTCAAGAAACCTCCCATTCTCCCCATTCCCCCATTCTCCCCATCCTTGATTTAAGTAATAAGTAACAAGTAATAAGTAAATAAAATGCACTCTTTTTCTTCCTTGTCTTCCTTGTCTTCCTTGTCTCCCTTGTCTCAAGAAACTCCCCATCACCCATTCTCCCATTCTCCCATTCTCCCATTCTCCTTGACAACCATCTGAGTAAAAACTATCCACCCATTCTCCCATTCTCCCATTCCCTTCTCAATTGTCAATAAATCATCATCAATTGCCCATTTCACCTTGAGTTATAGCGAAAAAAATTAAAAAAAACTTTTCAAAAGTTGAAAAATATCTTAAAATAATTTTCAGGATAGATTATTATTCTTAAAAACAAACTAAGATTCCAGAAAAATAAATATAGTATAGGAGGAAAAATATGGCTTTAGTACCAATGAGGCTTTTATTAGATCACGCAGCGGAAAATGGCTACGGAATCCCTGCATATAATGTAAATAATATGGAGCAAATCCAAGCAATTATGCAAGCTGCTAACGAAGCTGATAGCCCAGTAATTTTACAGGCTTCTCGTGGTGCTCGTAAATATGCTGGAGAAATTTTCTTACGTCACTTAATTATCGCCGCTACAGAAACTTATCCTCATCTACCTATTGCTATGCACCAAGATCATGGTAATAGCCCTGCAACTTGTTACTCTGCTATTCGCAACGGATTCACCAGTGTAATGATGGATGGTTCCTTAGAAGCTGATGCTAAAACTCCTGCAAGTTTCGAGTACAACGTAAGCGTAACTGCTGAAGTAGTAAAAGTTGCTCACGCTGTAGGTGCTAGTGTTGAAGGTGAATTAGGTTGTTTAGGATCTCTTGAGACTGGTAAAGGTGACAAAGAAGATGGTCACGGTTTTGAAGGTACTTTAACTAAAGACCAATTATTAACTGATCCTGATGAAGCAGTTCAATTCGTAGAACAAACTCAAGTTGATGCTCTTGCTGTTGCCATCGGAACTAGCCATGGTGCTTATAAGTTCACTCGTAAGCCTACTGGTGAAATTCTAGCTATCAGCCGCATTGAAGAAATCCACAGCCGTCTACCTAACACTCACTTGGTAATGCACGGTTCTTCTTCCGTTCCTCAAGAGTGGCTTGATATGATTAACCAATATGGTGGTCAAATTCCTGAAACTTACGGTGTACCTATCGAAGAAATTCAAAAGGGTATCAAGAGTGGTGTTCGTAAGGTAAATATTGATACTGATAACCGTTTAGCGATTACTGCTGCTATCCGTGAAGCTGCTGCTAAGGATCCTTCTAACTTCGATCCTCGTCACTTCATGAAGCCTTCTATTAAGTACATGAAGCAGGTTTGTTTAGAGCGTTATCAAGCTTTTGGAACTGCTGGTAATGCTAGCAAGATCAAGCAAGTAAGTCTTGATGTGTTTGCTGCTAAGTATGCTTCTGGTGAGTTATCTGCTACTACTAAGAAGGCTGTAGGTGTATAGTTCATTCTCTCATAAGATAATTTTCATAAGAAAATACAATATCTAAGATACAAAAACCGGGCAGTTTATCTTTCCGGTTTTCCGTTTTTTCTAAGTGTTTGAGTAAGAAGACGATCGACTTTAGGATTACTTGATATATTTTGCCGTTGTTTCTTTGATCAATTTTGAATAGAAAAATTATCCTTATAAGGTTTTTCAGGCTCTATGTTTTCTTCTTGGCAAAATTCAAGGTAATCATCAACTGCTTCCTGAAAGCTTAAGTTGAGAGATTTAAGATCATCTCCTTCATAACTAATAAGACTACGAATATACTCTAGTTTGCCATAGTAGACTTCATCTTCATTACTATAATTAACTGAACCATAATATCCTTGATACTCTATCATATTTGTCATATATACTTCATTTATTTTTAGATAATTTTATTATTTTTCTAGTTACTACTAGATTATAGCACATTTCTCTCTATACAATAATAATGATAGAGTTATTGATTAAGTAAGAAGTAATAAGATAGATGTAAAAACTAATAAGATAGACTAAATTCTCCCATTCTCCCCATTCCTCCCATTCTCCCCCATCTCTCTGACAGTTAAGGGAAAAATAACATTACTAATCTGGATCGATCCCCAATTCACGTAATCGCTGGGCTAATTTTTCTGCCCTTTGTCTCTGCTGGAATGCTTCTTGTTGGGCTGCTTCAATCTGTTGTTTTTGAGCTAATACTACCTCCTCTGGTAAAGGAATCAGATTTTTGTTAGCATCAAACCAACGTAACCATTCTCTAGTTACTCCTTCATAAGTTCCACGCCAAACTCCTAAATATAATTGGATTGATTCCATCCATATCATTTTTTCACTAACATCTAATTCCTCATAATATCTCCTCATCAATTCAAATGCTAATATTTTATCAGTATAACGATCATAAACTACATAATAAGGAATTTTCAAGATCTGCTCATAAACTTCCCATTTAGTTGGTGGTTGGTTAATATTACGAACTTTTTCCCCTAAATCCTCTTTTTCTGTGCCCGGAGATAGTAATTCTATTACTATTATTGGATTTACTTGTTCATCCCATACCACATAAGATAATCGCGAATCTTCTTGATTATAAAGACGATTTACTCCCACAACAGCAAACCAATCAGGACGCTTATACCAATTAGTGTTGTTTGAATCATAATACAAATTCATATCCATTGCCGAAAACCTTTCTTCGGGAGAATAATTCGGTGGTTGAAAGGTCTTTTGTAAAATTTGTGGTTGTAAAGCATCAAATTCGTCTGGCAAACCTGGCTCCTCTGGATCTTCACTAGGAAGATTATACATGGTTGGTAATCGTTTTTCCTCAATTTTTTTCTGATACATGATTTTTTATATTTTTTGTAAAAAAAAGCAATTGTTATTCAATAATTCCAATAATTGAGAGTTATAAATTGATTTCTTAAAGGAATTAAAGAGGATTCTAAATTAGAAATAGCTTTAACAATTTCTTTAAAGTTCATATTTTTAGATGAGTTTTTATCTCGATAAACTGCTAAAATACCGGGATGTGATGGATTTTCTTGATGCAAAAGTTCAAAATCATAGCAATTATGAGTTAACACAATTCTATCTTCTTGTCTAGCAAAATCTAACACTAAACTATCTGGCTTTCCTGTTAAACCAATATCATTTACGATTACAACATTATGACTAGCTTGCTTGAGCAATTTAACTAACTTTTTTGCTTGGGAATCTTCATCTATAAGTAACTTTAGGCTCAAGATCGATTCCTCTCTCTTTCAAATAATGACTTTCTAAGTCTGCTTCATATTTTAAAAGCTCCTGATGAGTTTCACAATACTCAAAAATTTCTGAAATAGCTGCTAAAGGAAGATCCCATTCCTCAGCAGCCTCGGTAGGAGTCATTTCATTAACAATTGCATCCATCCAGACACCAAAAGCTTTTAATTTTCTTCCCTTAACATAAAGCTGTTTTCGCCAAGGGTGAGGTCTTGTTTCTAAATAATGCCAATGTTTTTCTTCATTAGAGGTTTTTTTTTCCTTGATTTTCTCTTTAACTTTCTCCCAAATCTCTAAATCTTCAGGTCGATCGACATCATTAAGCAAGACTAAATCTTTCACCTTCAAACCCAAATCATCAGCAAGACCTTTAGTTTTACTAAAAACTTCAGAAGTACTCCAAGGAATCCCCTTAAATAAATCCGATACTAAACAACTCAAACCGATTAAATAGTAACCACCATCTGCGGCTGGACCCAAAACCAAATCATTTTGCTCCAAAGCCTCAAATGCTTCAGCTAAAAGTACAGAAGTAACACCAGGACAATCAATCCCGATGGTAATAACTTTTTCCATACCCTTTTCAAAAGCCCCTTGAAAAGCAGAAAACATCTTTTCTCCTAAATCCCCTTCCACCTGCTGAAAATAATTCAAATCTTCTCCCAACCATTGCCTCATTAAATCCTCATTGCCACCTGCATAATGAATCTCAATGGAAACAGGGCGTAAACTTTGAAGACTCAATGCTTGAGAAACAGTATACTCGCTCATTTCCCGTTGTAAATTAGCAGCACCTTCAGGGCCTAAAGCAGGTATAGTGCGAGTTTTGGTTTTTCCTGCCTCTGGATAACGACTAAAAATGATTAAAGTCTCTGTAGAAATCATAAACTAATACTTAAACCTAAATAAAACAACCACCTACTTTCCTTAAACTGCCGATACAATAGTCTGATATTGACTAATATTACAGGAATTGATAGAATATTATGCCTCGTCGTGACGACATTAAAAAAATCTTACTTTTAGGTTCAGGGCCTATTGTAATTGGCCAAGCTTGCGAATTTGATTATTCTGGAACCCAAGCTTGTAAGGCTCTTCGGGAAGAAGGCTATGAGGTTATCTTGGCTAATTCTAACCCCGCTACTATTATGACAGATCCGGAAATGGCCGATCGTACTTATGTTGAGCCATTACTTCCGGAAATGATTGAAAAAATTATTGCTAAAGAACGTCCAGATGCTATTTTACCCACCATGGGAGGGCAAACAGCTCTTAACTTAGCAGTTAGTTTGGCAAAAAATGGAGCTTTAGATAAATATAATGTAGAGTTAATTGGAGCTAAACTTCCAGCTATTGAAATGGCTGAGGATCGCTTGTTATTTAAAGAAGCAATGGCTCGTATTGGTGTACCAGTATGCCCTTCAGGAATCGCTAATAATTGGGAGGAAGCTAAAGCCATCGCCGCAGAAATTGGTTCTTATCCTCTGATTATTCGTCCGGCATATACTTTAGGTGGTACAGGTGGTGGTATTGCTTATAACCAAGAAGAGTATGAAGAGATGGCTAAGTATGGCATTGAAGCCTCTCCTGTCTCTCAAATTTTGGTGGAAAAATCTCTTTTAGGTTGGAAGGAATATGAGTTAGAAGTAATGCGGGATTTGGCGGATAATGTGGTTATTATCTGTTCTATTGAAAATATCGATCCTATGGGTGTTCATACGGGAGATTCTATTACGGTTGCTCCGGCTCAAACTCTTACTGATAAGGAATATCAGCGTTTGAGGGATTATTCTCTGAAAATTATTCGGGAAATTGGAGTCGAAACTGGTGGATCCAATATTCAATTCTCCATTAATCCTGTGAATGGGGAAGTAATCGTTATTGAAATGAACCCAAGGGTTTCTCGATCGTCAGCTTTGGCTTCTAAAGCAACTGGTTTCCCTATCGCTAAATTTGCGGCAAAATTGGCTGTAGGTTATACTCTTGATGAAATTAAGAATGATATTACTAAGAAAACTCCTGCTTCTTTTGAGCCAACTATCGATTATGTAGTGACGAAAATCCCTCGTTTTGCCTTTGAGAAGTTCCCAGGTACCAAGGCTGTTCTTACTACTCAGATGAAATCGGTAGGAGAAGCTATGGCTATTGGTCGGACTTTCTGTGAATCTTTCCAAAAAGCTCTTCGCTCTCTAGAAACAGGCCGTTTTGGTTTTGGTTGTGATGGCAATGAGAAAATCCCTACCCTTTCTCAAGTGACTGCTTCTTTACGAACTCCTAATCCTGAAAGAATGTATTCCATTTATAATGCTTTTAAATTAGGAATGAGTGTGGAAGAAATTTTTAACTTAACAGCTATTGATGTGTGGTTTTTAGATAAATTACAAGAAATAGTGGAAACAGAAAAGTTTCTTAAGCGTACTCCTTTACAGCAAATTACTAAGGAAGATATGCGTTATATAAAGCAAAAGGGCTTTAGTGATTATCAAATAGCTTTTGCTACTAAAACTCATGAAGATGAAGTCAGAAAATATCGGAAAAATTTAGGTATAACTCCTGTCTATAAGTTAGTAGATACCTGCGCTGCTGAGTTTGAAGCTTTCACTCCTTACTATTATTCCACTTATGAGGAAGGAGAATCTGAGGCGGAAGTTAATGATAAACCTAAAGTAATTATTCTTGGTGGTGGGCCTAATCGTATTGGCCAAGGGATTGAATTTGACTATTGTTGTTGTCATGCTTCTTTCTCTTTAAGTGATAATGGATTTGAATCTATTATGGTTAATTCTAATCCAGAAACTGTATCTACTGATTATGATACGAGCGATCGTCTTTATTTTGAACCTCTCACTAAAGAAGACGTTCTCAATATTATTGAGTCAGAAAATCCTGATGGTATTATTATTCAATTTGGTGGTCAAACTCCTTTAAAATTAGCTGTTCCTCTACAAAAATACCTTTCTAGTCCTGATTGTGAAGTAAAATTAAAGATTTGGGGGACATCTCCTGAGGCTATCGATACAGCTGAAGATCGGGAAAAATTCGATAATATTTTACAAGAGTTAAAGATTGAACATCCACCTAATGGTATGGCTCGCAGTTATGAGGAAGCTTTAAATATATCTAATAAAATTAATTATCCTGTGGTAGTGCGTCCTTCTTATGTATTAGGAGGAAGAGCCATGGAAATTGTCTATTCTGATGCAGAATTAGAACATTATATGACTTTTGCCGTTCAAATAGAACCAGATCACCCCATTTTGATCGATAAATTCCTAGAGAATGCCATTGAAGTTGATGTGGATGCTATTGCTGATAAAACTGGAACGGTAGTCATTGGGGGCATTATGGAGCATATTGAAGAGGCAGGGGTTCACTCAGGGGATTCTGCTTGTTCTATTCCTCATACATCTTTACCTAATTCTGTTATTGAAACCATTCGGAGTTGGACAGTTCAATTAGCTAAAACTCTAAAAGTAGTTGGTCTAATGAATATCCAATATGCCGTTCAAGGGGAACAAGTTTATATCCTTGAAGCAAATCCTCGGGCTTCTCGTACAGTTCCTTATGTATCTAAAGCTACGGGTGTCTCTTTGGCTAAAATGGCTTCTTTAGTTATGTCTGGGAAAACTTTAGGGGAATTGGGGTTAACTCAAGAGCAGATTCCTCGTCATATAGCTGTAAAAGAAGCGGTATTGCCTTTTGAGAAGTTCCAAGGTAGTGATACTTTATTGGGTCCTGAAATGCGCTCTACTGGGGAAGTTATGGGAATCGATGTGGATTTTGGCAAGGCTTTTGCTAAGGCTGAATTGGCCGCAGGGGTGCGTCTATCTACTGAGGGCACTGTTTTTGTCTCCATGAACAATCGTGATAAGAAAGCCATTATTCCAGTAGTTAAGGATTTAAAGAGTCTTGGTTTTAAAGTGGTGGCTACTTCTGGTACTCGTACAGAATTACTTAATAATGGAGTAGAGGATATTGAGTTAGTCTTGAAGCTTCATGAAGGTCGTCCTCATGTGATTGATTGGATTAAAAATGGCGATATTCAGTTTATTGTTAATACCCCTACAGGTGGAGAGTCTCAAAATGATGCCCGAATGATTCGTCGTGCTGCTTTGGATTACAAGCTACCAATTATTACTACTATTGCAGGGGCAAAGGCTACTGTGGCGGCGTTACGTACTTTACAGTCTGAACCTCTTGAAGTAAAAGCTCTTCAAGATTATACTTTTGAATAATTTTGAAGATCAGGAGTAATAGGAATATTTGGAAAAAGTTTTTATCTAAAGAGTTCCTATTATTCTAATTTAGATTATTTTCTACTTTTAAGTTATTAAATTTTAATAATTTAATCTAATTTTGTTTAATCATCTAAATTTAATACAGTAAAAGTTACTTTTTATTAATTATAATCATTTATTTTAAAACTTTAATTATAAATTATATATTATTATGGATGAGTTTATGAAAGCTGCCATCGCCGAAGCTAAAAAAAGTTTACAAGAAGGGGGAATTCCGATTGGTTCTGTTTTAGTTAAAGACAATAAAATTATTGGTAAAGGTCATAATAAAAGAGTTCAAGATGGAGATCCTATTACTCATGCTGAAATTGATTGTCTCAGAAATGCAGGGAGAATTGGGAATTATCAGGAAACTATCCTTTATTCTACCTTGATGCCTTGTTATCTTTGTGCAGGGGCAGTGGTACAATTTGGAATACCAAAGGTAATTGCAGGAGAATCTAAAACTTTTAAAGGAGCGAAAGAGTTTATGGAATCTCATAATATTGAAATTATAGATTTAGACTTGGATGATTGTAGAAGGTTGATGAGGGATTTCATTACGCAAAACCCTAATTTATGGAATGAAGATATTGGTAATCTAGTGAGTAAAAAATCATAAAAAATAATTTGGTTTTCTAAAATTTATTGCATAGTATTTTGTAATTTTTAAATTTAGAATAAATTTTGATTATACTTTGTCTTTAATAATAATAGATTTAAAACCTCTCATTCTCCCATTTTCCCAATTCTCCCATTCCTCAATTCCCCACTCAATGTCTATCACTCTTAAAGAAAAATGATATTAGGTGTAATTTTTTTAATTATTAAGATTATTTATTATTAGATAAACTAATGAAGTATAATAGTAATAAAGAAATCGAGGCACTATTATGTACCAAAAAGATTACCAAGAAAAACAACTACCAACCATGTACGACCTTCCCAGTGAAGATCCAGAGGAGCCAGGTTTGCCAGACGAATTTCATGCTTTACAACCACAAATTTTAGAAGAAACCTTTCAACCACCAAATTATTCCCCAGAAGAAAGGTTTACCGCCATGGATATGAATTTATATTATGATTCAAACAATACTAATTGGTATAAGCGTCCCGATTGGTTTGCAGTTGTTGGAGTAGATAGATTATATCAAAAACAGGATTCTCGATTATCTTATGTGGTATGGGATGAACTAGTAAATCCTCTAATAGTAGTAGAATTACTATCTCCGGGAACAGAAAAAGAGGATTTAGGAGAAAAAGTTCGTAAAATTAATCAACCTCCAAGTAAATGGGATGTTTACGAAAAGATTCTAAAAATACCTTATTATGTAATTTATGACCGTTATAGTGATATTTTATTGGTATTTAAACTAATAAATAGTGCTTATACAGAATTAGATGCTAGTAATAAAATGATATGGATGGAATCAATCCAGTTATATTTAGGAGTTTGGCATGGAACTTATAAGGGAATAACCAGAGAATGGTTACGTTGGTACGATGCTAATCAAAAGTTAATACCTTTACCAGAGGAGGAAGCATTAGCAGCACGACAAGAAACATTAGCCGCCCGACAAGAAACATTAGCAGCACGACAAGAAACATTAGCAGCGCGACAAGAAGCATTTACCCAAAGACAACGAGCTGAAAAACTAGCTGAACAATTACGTGCTCTAGGAATTAATCCAGATGAATAAAATAATGCATTAGACAAAATTCTCAAAATAAATTATAATTGATTTCTTATGAGGTAATACTTTTAGGTATGCCTCTTATTTATATTTCTTCAAATATTTCTTAAAAGTTCTATAATAAGTTTAAAAAAAGTTGGCAAAATCACCAAAAATTAGTTGATAATTGATATCAAGCTAACAAATTTAGAAAACATTAATTATTAAAAAAAATGTCAGCAGAATCATTTGAAAAGAATAGTATTGGTTGGCAATTATCCCAGCTACAAAAACGCTCACAGGAATGGTGGGAATTACAATCTCAACAATTAGCAAATAATATTGATGATATTCCAGGTGTCAATTGGAATTGGCTTGATGGTGAATTTGTAGAATTAATTTTTAAAGTTTTATTTTGGCTAATTTTTGCTTTACTTTTATTATGGGGTATTGGGAAATTGATAGTGTTTTTAAATCAATATTTTACTATTAAAAATAGACCAAAAAATATCCTCAAACACAACAAAAAAATTGCAAAAAATTTGAAGGTTTCAACTTGGTTAACTAAAGCAAATGAATTCAAACAAATTGGCAATTTTACTGATGCTTGTTTGTGTTTATATATGGCAATGTTGCAAACATTACACGATCGAAATATTGCAATTCATCAATTTAGTCGCACCGATGGAGAATATTTAAAATTAATTCAGAAATTACCACAATCTCAACCTTATCAAACTCTTTTAATGACACATCAAAGATTATGTTTTAGTAAAACTAAAGCTACAAATTCTCTATTTGAAGAATGTTATCGAGCTTATCAAGAAATTGAAACACAAAAAATATAGGATATTTTAGAGTAAGAAATATGTTGAAAAACAGAAGGACTTGGTTAATATTAATCATTGGCATTATAACAGTTATTATGGTAATTTTATTAGGTGCACCAGCTTCTAATCAATCCAATAATGGCTCTACTTATTCTAAAAATCCAAGTGGTTATGGTGCCTGGTATAAATTCATGTCAGAAAGAGACACTCCTATACAAAGATTGGAAAAACCTTTATCATCTTTAACTAATAATCAAGAGAATTATTCTTTAATAACTTTATTACAAATTAATCCTCGTCTTAATAATATATCTCTATCTAAAAATCAAACAGAATGGGTTACTAAAGGCAACAATTTAGTAATTTTAGGAATCTCTAAACCACCAACAAAAGCATCATTTACCACCTTACAAAATAGTAATGTTGGAAAAGTGAAAATAGAAACCACTAGAAGAGCAAAAGATAGAGAGGAAAAAACTAAAATATTAGCTGATGAATTTGGTTTAATAGTATGGAAAGAAAAGATAGGCAAAGGAGAAGTAATTTTTGCCACCACTCCCCATTTGGCTGCTAATGCCTATCAAGATATTGAAGAAAACTATGAATTTTTGGCACAAATTCTTACCCAATACGAAATACCAATTTGGGTAGATGAATATATACATGGCTATAAAGATCAAGAAACCATTGAAAAAGAAACAGGTATTAAAGAAAAAATAGGCACAGAAGGGATATTTTCTTATCTTAGTAAAACCCCACTATTTCCTATTCTAATTCAAGGAATAATTATAATTTTAATTGCCATCATAGCTAGTAACCGTCGTTTTGGATTACCCATGAGTTTATCAAAACCTAAAGTTGATAATTCCCAAGCATATATAGAAGCATTGGCAGGAGTTTTAGAAAAAGCAAATACTTCTGAATTTATTTTATCTACAGTTGGAAAAGAAGAGCAAAAATTACTTCAACAAAGACTAGGATTAGGAAAAGAATTAGTTAATAATAATCTTCTGGTAGAAGCTTTTAAAAATGCAGGAGGCCCAACTACTTTATTACTATCATTACTCAATAAAACCTCCAAAAAAAATTCTCTAACTAATCAAGAATTACTCAATTTGCTTCATCAATGGCAACAAATTCACCATCGTATTAACCATGAATCTAAACAATAAAATTAAACAACTAGAAGAAACAATTAATCAAATAATTGTGGGACAAAAAACTTTAATACAACAATTATTAATCGCCCTTTTAAGTAGTGGAAATGTCATAATTGAAGGAGTGCCTGGCACAGGAAAAACCCTCTTAGTAAAAATCTTAGCAAAATTAATTCAAGCAGATTTTAAAAGGGTACAATTAACCCCAGATATTTTACCATCAGATATTTTAGGTATTAATATTTTCGATTTAAATAGCCGTAGTTTTAGTTTAAAAAAAGGACCAATTTTTACCGAAATATTATTAGCAGATGAAATCAATCGTACACCTCCAAAAACCCAATCTGCATTGTTAGAAGCAATGGAAGAACAACAAGTAACCTTAGACGGAGAAACATTACCATTGCCTCCATTATTTTGGGTAATAGCAACACAAAATCCCCTAGAATTTGAAGGTACTTATCCTTTACCAGAAGCACAATTAGATCGATTTTTGTTTAAATTAATCGCAGGATATCCTGATACTGAAGCAGAAAAACAAATGCTAATTAATAGTAGAAAAGGTTGGAAAGGTAAAACAATAGATTTAGAAAAAATAACCCCAATTACCACCGTAGATGAGATAATTAATGCTCGCCAAGCAGTTAATAATGTGGAAATAGAAGAGAATATTATTGATTATCTTTTATCTTTAATAAAGCAAACTCGTAGACATCCAGATTTAATATTAGGTGCATCCCCGAGAGCGGCTGTTTCTTGGTTACAAACTAGTAAAGCCATGGCTTGGTTTTTAGAAAGAGATTTTGTTACTCCTGATGATGTTAAAATTGTTGCGCCTTCTTTATTGCGTCATCGTTTAATTATTAAACCAGAGGCATTATTAGATGGAGTTAAAATTGAAGATATAATTACTAACATTTTAGAACAAGTAAAAGTCCCAAGATAATTTGTTTAACTAACAAATAAGAAGTAAAAAATAAGTACCAAGCAGCAATAAATTGAATTTCTAAATAAGCTTGTAATTAAGTTTTCTAGCTTTGAAAAAGTTCTCATTTTTTTCTTTTGTTTGCAAAAATTTTGAACACTTTTAATCTTTAATCATGACCAAAATACTCTCTTTACTAACAGCAATATTTTATGTATTGTTTACCTTAATTCCAGAAAGCCATAGCAAAATACTAATATTTCCTTGGGTATTTCTAGGGCAAATAGGATTATTATTTTCCATAGTTTGGCTGCTAATTATCATTTGGCAAAAGCAAAAATTTCCCTATTTAGGGAATGGTTTCGATTGGGTAATTCTTATCATTTTAATTGGTTTATCACTCTCAACATTATTTGCTGAATTTAATAATCAAGCTTTATGGAATGCCTCTTGGGCCATTGGTTTTTTGGCGGCAATTTATGCTCTTAATGACTTACTAAATAGTGATAATCGTCGTTATAAATTATTACTTTTTCAAGGATATTTAAACATAGCATTTATTATCATCAGTTTATTACTTTGGATTAGCCAAACCTATTTACCAGAATTAAATCGTCTCGCAACATTTCAAGAATATGGAGTTAATTTATCCTTTGATTTCTCCGTTTTAGAATTACGTAACTGGGCACCATTAGGGCATCAAAATTATGTCGCAGGATATCTACTTCTTGCCATTCCACTATTAGCAGGATTGAGCATTCTAAGCAAAGGAAAACAGCGCATCTTGATGGTAATAGGATTGGTTTTAGGATTAATAGATCTTTATACTACTAGCTCTCGCGGTGGTTGGTTAGGCTTATTTGTTATCTTAATATTTACTCTTTTAATTCTCTTATTTCGATCGACAATTCCCCGTTTATGGATTGGATTAGGAGGAATAGGAAGCCTAATAATTTTCACCATATTAGTAATAGCAAATAATCGATTAAGAACTTTAGTTATTGCCCTTAGTAAGTTGCAAAGTGTAGGAGAAATTCGATATAGAATCACCAACTTTACAATTGGTTGGTTGATGGGAATAGATAAACCTTTTTCAGGAATTGGATTAGGAGGAGTACCCCTTTTATATCAAAAATATCGTCCTATTGAAGCAGGAAGAACTTCAGAAATTACATTTCAACTACACGGAACACCTCCTCAACTTTGGGCGGAAATGGGGATTTGGGGCATTCTTTCATGGATAGGAGCAATTTTTATTTTAGGATTAACTATCTGGCTTTTGTTCAAACAAAAAAATACAGATCAAACTAATTCTCTTCTAATTTGGAGTATTTGTGCAGGAGGAATCGGCTACCTTACTATAAGTTTAATTGATTATCAATTAGACAACTTTTGTATTAGTGGAACATTAGTAATTTACTTAGCCATTATCGCCAGTTCATTGCGTCAAAAAGAACATCAAAACTTCCAATATGCCAAGCAATTAACATTAATAATTAGCGGAATTATCTTAGCTATTAGTATTTGGTTAATACCAATTCATAGAGGATTACAAATTTCATCCTTTGGATTCATTGCACTATTTGAAGAAAAAATAGAAATATTTGTAAAAGCTTTAACTGATGCCCATAAATTAGCACCTTGGGATCCTTATTATCCCTATCAATTAGGTTGGAATTTGCATCAAATAGCCAGAGAAAATAACAATCCAGAATTACTAGAAGAAAGTATTAATTGGTTTACTTTAGGAGTAGAAAACACACCCTATTGGGAATATGGCCATAGCAATTTAGGATGGTTATTAATCAACTCTAATCCCCAAAAAGCAACAGAAGAATTTGCCAAATCTGCTCAATTAATTCCAGCCAAAAAAGGAGTATTTTATGGACTAGGATTAAGTTTATTATTACAAAACAAAGTCGATTTAGCAGTAGAAGCAATGACATTAGAAACCATCAGGGATCCTCTTTTTATTACCAGCCCAATTTGGCAATTACCCCTTTTAAAACCAATTTTTCCCCTAATTACTAACAGAATGCTAGAAAAATATAACGAATTTTTAGCCAAATCTCCCCAAAATAGTTATTGGCATAATTGTAGAGGTGGATTATACTGGTGGTTAGGTGATTTCAACTCTTCCCGTGAAGATCTAATACCCTATGGAAGTGGTATAACTAAACTGATTTTACAATTAGGAGAAGGAAAAGAAATCAAAAACCAATTAACAAAAATACCAAATTCTCCAGCAAAAAGTGCAATCGAAGCTTGGTTAAACCCATCAGAACGTAAAAAAATATTGAATCAAGCTTGGATACAAGCAACAAAAACCATAATGCCCGAAAATATCGAACAACAATTAATTGAAGGAATGGCAAAATCAAATAACTTTGAACAATGGTTAAAAGAAAATCCCCCCATTTTGCAATATTACCGACAGCGCACCGGATTTGGATTTATCACTCGTCATCTGGATGGAATTACCCCAACAGATTTTTGGTTAATCGTAGAAAATGCTGCCATGGTAAATTGGTTTAACCAACTATTACCTTCACCTCAGTATAATTTAACTTTAGAATCAACATTACAGCCTCAAAGAGAAGAATTATTAGCAAAAATAAAAACATAAAAATTCAATAAAATAAAAGAAAATAAAGCTATCTATTATCTATAATAATAAAATTTTGTAGATAAAAAATAAAAAAATTATTTAAAATCAAAAGAAAGACTACAAAAAAATCAACTCTAGAAAAACTTTAGAGCAACATATTTTCCATTAGTAGTAGACTAATTGCTATAATAAAAAAGGTAACATATATTTTAAAAAAATCCGTGGCACAATCAGAAGGATTACAATCAGAAACACTAGAGAGAACACCTTTATTCAACTTTGCTTTAGAAAACAAAGCCAAATTAATTGATTTTGCTGGCTGGGAAATGCCAGTGTATTATACTAGCATCAAAAAAGAACATGAAGCAGTTCGCACCTCTGTAGGAATATTTGATGTCTCTCATATGGGAAAATTTTTCTTTCAAGGCAAAGACTTAGTTAAACAACTACAATTTTTAGTACCCTCAGATTTAGAACGTTTAAAACCCGGATTTGCTCAATATACAGTCCTATTGAATGAAACAGGAGGAATCATTGATGATATCATATTTTATTATCAAGGAGAAAATCAAGATGGACAACAGCAAGGCATAATGATTGTTAATTCCTCAACTAAAGCCAAAGATAAAGCATGGATCTTGAAAAATTTAGAAAATACTTCAGTCGAATTAATAGATAATTCCCATCTTGTTTTAATATCTATTGCAGGAAAAGACGCTTTAAATAAATTAAATACATTAGTAGAACATGATTTAACCTCTCTTCCAACTTTTGGTCACCTAGAAACCAAACTATTAGGAAGTGATGGTTTTATAGCTCGTACCGGTTATACAGGAGAAGATGGATTTGAAATAATGGTAGAAAAATCTATCGGAGTGAAACTATGGGAGAAATTAATTGACATGGGAGTAACTCCTTGTGGTTTAGGAGCAAGAGATACTCTTCGCTTAGAAGCCAACCTTTGTCTTTACGGTCAAGATATAAATGAAACCACAACTCCACTAGAAGCTGGTTTAAGCTGGTTAGTTCATCTCAATAGTAAAAAACAAGATTTTATTGGGAAAAAAATTTTAGAAGAACAAAAAAAGAATGGTGTAAACCGTCGTTTAGTTAGTTTGGAAATGAAAGGGAGATATATCGCTCGGCATGGATATCCCGTATTATCCAATGGAAAAGTCATCGGAGAAATCACCAGTGGCACTTTATCCCCTACACTAGGACAAGGTATTGCCTTAGCTTATGTGCCAAAATCTTTAAGTAAAATTGGCCAACAATTAGAAATAGAGATTCGGGGCAAAAATCATCCTGCTACCATTGTGAAAAAACCTTTTTATAAATCTCTAAATCGTTAATTCAGAAAAAATCCAAGCTAAGGTTGTAGAGTACGGTAATCCGGCTCTACTTAAGGGAATATTAGCTAAAATTTCAGAAAATAAAAACCATGTCAGAAATATATACCAAAATTGGAAAAATTTTAGATGGACGTTACCGTATTCAGAAAATTCTTAGTCACGGTGGTTTTGGAGTGACATTTATTGCCGAAGATATCAAACGGCCAGGAAATCCCATTTGTGTCGTTAAACAATTACATCTTGATGTTTATAATCCAGAAGTCTTTGAGAAAGCAAAAGAATTATTTAAAAGAGAAGCAGAAGCTTTAGAAGAATTAGGAGAACATCCCAATATTCCCCGGCTATTAGCTTATTTTCATGAAGATGGAGACTTTTATTTAGTTCAAGAATACATAGAAGGGCATACTTTAAGACAAGAATTGATGACTGGTAAAGCACTGCCAGAAGATGAAGTAAGAAAAATAGTCATAGAATTATTAAAAATATTGTGTTTTGTTCATAAAAACAATACAATTCATAGAGACATTAAACCAGATAATATTATTAGAAGACAAAAAGATAATCAATTAGTTTTGATTGATTTTGGTTCAGTAAAACAAGTTACTAATCAAAATGATACCATCATTGGCACTCCTTTTTATATGCCTTTAGAACAATTGAGAGGAAAACCAGATTTTCGTAGTGATATTTATGCAATCGGAGTAATTGGAATTCAAGCAATCACAGGATATCATCCGAAAGAGATGAAATCCGATTTAAACGAAGAATATATTTGGAGAGGTAAAGCAAACATTAGCTCAAAATTTGCTGATATTTTAGATAAAATGATTCGTCCTAATTATCAAGAAAGATTTGATAGCAGTCAGCAAGCATTAGAAGAACTACAAAAAATTATTAATCCTCCCCCTCCTCCTCCTTGGAAAATAGGAATTATTTCTATATTTATTATATTAGTATTTATAATACTAGCCAGACAATTAATGCCTTTAGTTATTCTATTTTTTACACAAGATTCAAAACTTCCTCTAAATGGAGAATTAATTCGAGGAAATATTACTCAAGAAGATAAATATTCAGAAGATGATAAGCTACTTATTATTCCTGATCCTAATCTAAATAGAAATAAGTATTATTATGATGCTTACACTTTTGGATTAGTTAGAAAACAACAAGGAACTATTATCATTGAAGTTAAATCTGATGATTTTGACACTTATTTAAGATTAAATGACATAGATGGTAATAAAATCTTAGACAATGATGATATTTCTATAGATGATTCAAATTCTAGATTAGAATTTATTTTACCAGAAAAAGGAATATATAGATTATTAGTCAGTTCATCCCAGCCTCAAGAAACTGGAAACTATACATTAAAATCATATATCAAGAGAAAATAAAATAACATAACAGAACAACATTAATCAAGCTTAAAAAATATTGAGATTAAAAGTTAACAACTTCTTAAAAAAAATATTACTACAAAATCCCAAAAAAATTTGATAAGTGCTATGCTAAAAATAGCTTAATGACAATCTTACTCCAATTTAAAATCTTATGACTAAAAAAGTTTGTATTCTAGGTGGCGGCTTTGGAGGACTTTATACAGCCCTACGGTTAAATGAATTATATTGGTCAAGTCAAGAACCACCTGAAATTACCATTATCGATAAAAATGATAGGTTTTTATTTTCACCTTTACTATATGAATTAGTAACAGGAGAATTACAAAGTTGGGAAATAGCCCCCCCCATCGAAGAATTACTAGCCGATACAAAAATAAAATTTAAACAAGCTAATATTACAAAAATTGAGATCGAATCCAAAGAAATCCAATGTGAAAAAGAAATTTCTTATCAATATGATCAACTAGTAGTAGCATTAGGAGGAAAAACCCCCGTAGAAATAGTCCCCGGAGCCTCATCCCATGCAATAACTTTCCGCAATTTATCAGATGCCTACCAATTACAAGAAAAATTAAGAATCGAAGAAAAATCAAATAAAGAAAAAATTCGCGTAGCAATCGTAGGTGGCGGTTATAGCGGCGTAGAATTAGCCTGTAAAATAGCCGATCGACTAGGAGAGAGAGGTAGAGTGCGCCTAATTGATAGAGGAGAAAATATCCTCAAAAATAGTAGTCAATTCAATCAAGAAATAGCCACCAAAACCTTAGAATCAAAAAGAATTTGGATGGATTTACAAACAGAAGTAGAATCAGTAGAAGCAGATCAAATCTCCCTACTTTATAAAGGAAAAGTAGATACAATTCCAGTAGATATAGTACTTTGGACAGTAGGAAATCAAGTATTAGAATTAATCAAAACATTACCCTTAAAATCCAATCAAAATGGACAATTAAAAGTTAATTCAACCCTACAAGTAATAGATCATCCAGAAATTTTTGCCCTAGGAGATGCAGCAGAATGCCTAGATAAATCAGGACAAAAAGTCCCAACAACAGCCCAAGCAGCATTACAACAAGCAGATTATTGTGCCTGGAATATTTGGGCATCAATTACCGGTAGGCCTCTATTGCCATTTAGTTATCAAAACTTAGGAGAAATGATGACTTTAGGAATAGATAATGCCACCTTGGTAGGATTAGGTATTAAATTAGCAGGAATTCCCGCCTCTGTAGCCAGACGTTTAGTTTATCTCTATCGTATGCCAACCTTAAAACATAAACTCAACGTCGGTTTAAATTGGGCAACTCAACCCCTTTTAGAATTGATTAATAGTTAAAATAATCGTTAATTTAAAAAGGCAATTACGGCAATTTTCCTATTAAAAAATCAAACCAAAATAACTAAAAAAAATTCCCTAATGAACCATAAACTATCAACAATTAATCATCAACTTGTAGAGATAGAAAAACCAAAAGTCATATTTTTAGACGCAGTAGGTACTTTATTTGGTATTAAAGGAACTGTAGGAGAAATCTATAGTAAAATTGCCCAACAAATGGGGGTAAAAGTAGATGCTAAAAGTTTAGATCAAGCTTTTATTCAAAGTTTCACAGCATCACCACCTCCAGCATTTCCAGGGGTACAATTAAAGCTAATACCCAAATACGAATTTTTATGGTGGAAAGCCATTGTCAAACAAACTTTTACTCTAGTTTCAGCCATAGATTTATTTTCAGACTTTAATGCCGCATTTTACCATTTGTATCATTACTTTGCCACCGCCAATCCTTGGTATGTATATCCAGACGTGACAGAAGTATTGCAGACTTGGCAAAAAGAAAAAATGGAACTAGGTATAATTTCCAATTTTGATACTCGTCTATACAAAGTTTTAGAAGCACTAAATTTAAAACAATATTTTCAGAGTGTAACTATTTCTTCCCTAGCAGGCGCAGCTAAACCAGAAGCCGAAATATTCACCACCGCCTTAGCTAAACATCAATGCCATCCCCAAGATGCTTGGCACATTGGAGACAGTCTCAACGATGATTATCATGGTGCCCAAGGAGTAGGTATTAAACCTTTCTTGATAAAGCGGTGAAAAATAGAATAACATTAAGTTTGTTTAGCTCAACTAATTATGAAGATCGCCGATGAAACCTCGTTCTTTTTTTATTACTCTGGCAGTTGTATCTGTAATTCTCATCTCAGTAGCTGTTGGTAGTTTTTATTGGATTATTCAAAAAAGCCCTCTTAATTTAATTGAAGGAGGAATAACTGACAATCCAAAAGCAGCAATGTTTGTTCCCAATCAAGCTCCAGTAATGTTATCTTTACTCGTAAACCCCGATCGCCTCGAAAATTTTCGTCAAGTAGTAGCCTTACCAAAAGAAAGACGGCGATCAAAATTTGAGCTATCCCAATTGAAAAAGAATTTACTAGCAAATACCAATTTAGATTATGAAAGGGATATTAAACCTTGGTTAGGAGATGAAGTTACTCTGGCGGTGACTTCCTTAGATTACGATCGAGATGAATCAAATGGAGTGCAACCGGGTTATTTACTCATTGCAGCTACAGAAGATGAAGAATTAGCCAAAGAAGAATTACAATTAGCATATACTCAAGATGCCATTGCTGGCACATACGATCTAGCTTTTGAAGAGTATAAAGGAGTTAATCTTATTTACAAAAACTCCCTAAGCCCACAACCTAACAGTAAAATTCTTGCTAGTGCAGTAGTAGGAGATTATGTTTTATTTGCCAATCATCCAAAAGTTTTAAGAGATGCTATTAATAACGTTCAAGTAGAAAATCTAAATTTAAATAATTCTCCCGCCTATCAAGATGCTTTAAAAACTATTGAAGATCCTAAAATTGGTGTTGTTTATGTCAATCTTCCTGCCATTTCCGCTTGGATAGCTAACGCTCCAATTCCAGAAATTCCCGAAGTTAAACAGATGTTGACAGTGAGTCTTTCTCTTAAACCTCAAGGATTAGTGGCAGAAACTGCTTTATATGGTGTCACAGATGAAGAGATTGAAAAACAACCAGCTTTATCCCAACCAGTACAAGCTTTACAATATATTCCAGCTGATAGTATTTTAACAGCGGCAGGGACTGATTTAAATAACTTCTGGAATCAAGTAAATACAGGTTTAGATACCGATAGTCCTCTGCAACAAATCATTACTCAAGGCATAGATTTTATTCAGAGTCCTTTTCAAATAGATTTACCTGAAGATATTTTTAGTTGGGTAAAAGGAGAATATGCCCTTGCTTTGCTACCAGAAACTAAAAATACTGAGTTAGATTGGGTATTTGTAGCAGAAAAACCATCTATTTCCGAAGAAAATAATCCTATTGAAAAATTAGATAGTCTAGCAATCGATCGAGATTTAAACGTAGTAAATATCCCAATATTAGATCAAGAAATAACTAGCTGGACTAAGTTAAGTACAAAAGAAGATAATGCCGATAACAAAACCAATAACAAAAAAGGTAAAGACAAGCCCATGACTCGTTTAGATACAGAAGTCAAAGGAGCACACGTCAGTATGGGTAATTATGAAATTTTTGCTACTTCCGTAGAAGCTTTAGAAGAAGCACTACAAGCTGGTGAGAATTCTTTATTAACAAGTGAGAAATTTCAGCTAAGTATTGAGGCTTTATCCCAAAATAATGATGGTTATTTTTATGTGGATTGGCAAGAAATAGATCCACTTTTGGCTAGTAAAATTCCTTTAATCAAAGTTTTGGAATTGCCAGTTAAACCTCTGTTTGATAATTTACAATCCCTTACTCTCAGTAGCGAAGGTGCTGAAAATGGTGTAAGACGTAGTTCTGTATTTTTAAGACTTGGTTTAGAAGAGTAGCTATAAGGTTAAGAGAATTAATAGGTTTTAGGTTGTTAAAAAACTTGACTATCTTGGTCAAATACCTAAATTCCTGTCAATTCTCTCTACAGAATTTCAGATTATTCAAGATTAATTAATAAAAAAATAACAGTAAAAAGAAATTAATAGGAATTAAATTCATCAGATTCAGGTAAAAATCCAAAATCTAACAATTCT
This sequence comes from Prochloraceae cyanobacterium PL24a_bin.78, assembly GCA_028281945.1. GTDB lineage: Bacteria > Cyanobacteriota > Cyanobacteriia > Cyanobacteriales > JANQIW01 > JANQIW01. Next base: position 3,877 of record JANQIW010000131.1, on the reverse strand, counting down.
TCTACGGAAAAAGGGGAATTCTCAGGAAATATTTCTGGAGAAAGTTTAGACTTACGAATAGCATTTTTTCTAGCTTTCTGATATATAATATCAATTTTAGAGAGAAAATAATTATAAAGAGTTTTTGATTCCAAAAGTAAATCTAGTTCGATCCTAAAATTATCAATTTCCTTTTCCCATCCTTTCCCAGACCATACTTTTTCAGTTTGCCAATATCGATATAAGAGAAGGTGAATGACTAATCTTAATAAGTAACTTTCCACCTTATGTCGTTGTTCTCTTCCCAAAGCTAACACTTCCTCTAATAGATTTTCCCAATCGAGATTTTCCCAATTTCTTTGTCGAATTTGCTCACTGGTTATATCCACCCAAAGCACAAAATCTTTAAGATATAGATCCTTTATCTTCTGAATTTGAGTCACCATAGTTTATAATATTATTTCTTTTTTAAATAGATCCTATTCAAAGATAGCAATAAAATGGGAGAATTAATAGGTGTTAGGTAGTTTAAAAAACTTGATTATCTTGGTTAAATACCTAAATTCCCGTCAATTCTCTCTACAAAAATTTATCTTATTTCAAGATTAACTGCCAAGTAAATTAAGTTAAAGATAACTCTTGAGAAGATTCTCGAAGAGATAAAGAACGTTTATGCTTCAAAGAAGGCATTTGACGACGAACTTGTTCAATACGAATAGGATTAATTTCAGCAAGAGCAATTCCCGGTTGATCTCCAGCATCGGCTAAAATTGTCCCCCAAGGATCTACAATCATAGCATGACCATGAGTATAACGTCGTTCATAGTGATTACCAGTTTGAGCAGGAGCAATAATATAACAAGTATTCTCAATTGCTCTAGCTTGTATTAAGATTTGCCAATGATCTTTTCCTGTATAAGCAGTGAAAGCAGCAGGAATAAAAATAACATCTGTTCCTTTTTCTGATAAATAGCGATATAATTCAGGAAAACGAATATCATAACAAATAGATAATCCTAATTTTCCAAAATTTTCAGATTCAATAACTGGAGGATAGTATTCACCCGCCATTACAGTGTTAGATTCTTGATAAGTATTGCCATCAGGCACATTAACATCAAATAAATAAGCCTTATGATAGCGTGCTAATTCAGATCCAGTAGGATCGATTAAAAGTGCTGTATTATAGACTTTAGTGACATCACCAGCTACAGGACTAGGAAAACCTCCTCCCAGAATTGTAACTTGGTAACGTTGGGCCATAGTTTTGAGAAATTTTTCCGTAGAATTGGCAATAGATTCAACTTGAGAAATTTTATCCGTATCTTTCCCTAAGAAAGAAAAATTTTCTGGTAAACCAATTAATTGTGCTCCTTGACGTGCAGCCATATTAATCCATTCTTCAGCCTCAACTAAATTTTGCTCCAAGTCTGGAGTGCTAGTCATTTGGATTGCTGCAGCTAAATAAGATTTCATCACTTTAGGTATAAAATAGAGATTTTAAGTATTCCTAATTACATCTTATGCAATTTATCAAAAATTTCCAAATTAAACCTAACTCTTAGATTATCAATTTGGAAAGTTATCTTACATTTTTAAAGATAATTAATTAAACATACTGATCAAGAGTTTCCGAGAAAGTTTCATAGGGTTTTTTCCCTACTAAATTCTCTACCATCTCACCATTTTTAAACATCAAAACCGCAGGAATACTCCGAATTTTAAATTTTTTAGCATTTTCTTTATTTTGATCTAAATCTATTTTCACAACCCTAGCGCGATCGCCATATTCTTCTGCCAAGCGATCGATATAAGGAGCAATAATTTTGCAAGGGCCACACCAACTAGCGGTATAATCCACCACTAAAACTCCTTCTTGGCTTAAAAACTCGTTAAATTCTTGATCACTAATATAAGATGCTGTCATATTCTCTACCGGGGGTAATTTATCTCCATACTAAGCTATAAATTTTGTAAATCTATAGCGAGAAAATTATACCACTTTGAACACAATTTTAAGAATATATATCTATAGAGAATTAATAACAATAATGACTTTTATTTTGCAAATTTGCCTCATATTACTTGATAAAGATCTACTAAAATTTTCTGTAGTAATAAATTCTTAATAAATTAAAATTAATAATCAAGAACAATTCCATAACTATTAAATTAAATTAAATTAATTAGATTTTCGGAAATAGAAAAAAGAAAAAATTATAGAAAATATCTCCAAAGATAATTTGATAAAATAACTAAAAATAGTTCAAGAAAAACCATGGTAAAAATCATCTCTCGGAAATTATTAAAAACAGAAAAAGTCTATGACATAGGAGTAGAAAAAGATCATAACTTTCTCCTCAGTAACGGTTTAATAGCATCCAATTGTTTTAACAAATCCCACTCAACCGCCTATGCCTATATTACCTATCAAACAGCCTATCTCAAAGCCAATTACCCAGTTGAATATATGACAGCTTTATTAACAGCTAGTAGTGACAATCAAGACAAAATAGAAGCATATCGAGAAAGTTGTAAAAAACTAGGTATAGAAGTAATACCTCCTGATATTAATCAATGTGAAAAAGAATTTGTTCCCATTCCCAATACCAGAAAAATCTTATATGGTTTATCAGCAGTTAAAAACTTAGGAGAAAATGCAATAGATAATATTCTTCAAGCCAGAAAAGAAGCAGAGGGAAGTTTCAAATCATTAGCTGATTTTTGTGTTCGAGTCAAATTAGGAACAGTTAATCATCGTTCTTTAGAAACTTTAATATATACTGGAGCTTTCGATTCTATTAATCCTAACCGCAAACAATTAATTGAATATTTAGACGTAGTTATAAAATGGGCACATAATCGCCTTCAAGAAAAAGAAACAGGGCAATTAAATATTTTTGATTCCGTGGAAGAAGATACCAATACTATTAACTTTGATGACGCACCTTCTCTTCCCAATGTAGAGGATTTTTCCATTCAAGAAAAATTAAAATTAGAAAAAGAATATATCGGTTTTTATATTTCCCAACATCCCCTCCAATTTATTCAAAAAGCTAGTCAACTTTTATCTCCAACTAATCTTAATGAATTAGCTGAAAAAAAGCAAAACTTCAAAGTTACCGTTGTTGTAATTTTATCTTTGGTGAAAAAACATATTACTAAAAAAGGCGAAGGAGAAGAAATGGCTTATCTCCACATGGAAGATATTTCTGGTGATTTTAAAGGTGTAGTTTTCCCTAAAACCTATTCTAAACTTAAAGATCATTTGATAACAGATATTCCTTTAGTTATTAGGGGTAAAGTCGATAAACGAGAGAAACTTCAACTGATTGTTGATGATATTGAATCTGTTGATAAAGTTAAAATTTTAATGATTGAATTGTCTATCCAAGAAGCTTTAGATATTAACAAACAAGCTAATCTTAAGAGTCTTTTAGAAGAACATTCCGGTGAAAAAGATAAATGTAAATTCCCCGTTATTGCCATTATTACTAATGGAATCCATCGAGAGTTTGTACTTTTTAGTCAAGAATTTTGGATACAAGATCTTGTAGCAGCAACTAACTCTTTAAATAATGCCGGTTTTCGTACTTCAGGTCAAGATTTAATTCCTTCTTCCAATTAAATTTAAGATAAAAAAACTATAGATTCATGGAAATAAAAGGAACATTATTTCTTCAAAAAAACCCTTGATCGATTATTTCAGTATTTGGATTAATTTATTTTTCCTTATTCTCCCTATTCTCCCCATCCAAGATTTAAGTAATCAGTAATCAGTAATCAGTAATCAGTAATCAGATTCACTCTTTTTCTCCCAAGTCTCCCAATTCCACCCATTCTCCCAATCTCCCACTCCCCGAATCTCCCATTCTCCCAATCTCCCATTCTCCCAATC
>JANQIW010000110.1 GCA_028281945.1 Prochloraceae cyanobacterium PL24a_bin.78 | reverse complement strand
CAATTTCCCTTTCTTCTGCCAATCTTTCTTGAAAAATATTTCTCAAACTCATAACAACCTCCAAATCTCCTTTGAGAAAACACCTCTACCCCATCTAGGATTTCTAATTTTCCCGCAAGAAATAGAGGTGAATTGATTTATGATTACTCCATTTATAAATTAATTAAATCTTCAAACTCATCTATGGAATTAATACTAATAGTTTCCAGAAAAATGTTTTGTAATTTAGGAGTATCAGAAATGCTATTAATTCGATCAATTAATTCAAAAGGTATTATACCAAAACGCTTTTCTAAAAGACTAATAATATTATTTTTTAGATTTTGTTGAATACCCTCTTGGATACCAATTTCCTTACCTTCTTGGATACCAATTTCCCTGCCTTGTTGGTTGCCAATTTCCCTTTCTTCTGCCAATCTTTCTTGAAAAATATTTCTCAAACTCATAACAACCTCCAAATCTTCTACTTCTAAATTTCCTGATTCTTGTTGATTTCGTCTTAAGGTATCCCACAACCCATATATCAATTCTAAAACAATATCTCGATGGGGGAAATTCTCAGGTAATGATTTTAACTCTTCTATCGCCGTAGTTTGCACTTTTCCTTTTCCTAAAATTCTCAACCATAAAGTCTCTGGATTGACTGGTAACTGATGTACAGCTATAATTCTAGTCATAAAACCTTTTGGTAGAAAATAAACCCCATTAATCCATTCTTCATTAGGAATACCACCAAAATCTTCAAGAATCTTATCAGAAATGGTGGGAGTGATTATCCATAAAATAGGCAAATCCGTTAATTTTTTCCGACTACCTTGTCTCCTAGCCTCCCTTCTTTTACTTTCAATCACATCAACTAACTTGGGGATACATTGTAATATTTCTTGCGCTTCGATTCCATTACGGTAAACTTCCAATAAACAAGTTGTTGTTAATATTTTTCCTAATAATCCTATAGTATTAGGGGTATTATTTGCTTTAGAGGTAGGAGTAAAGAGAATATCTACTTGTCTTTTTTCGCTTTTGATATCCGCAGAAGAAATAGATTCACCATAATCTTGGCATAACTCTGATAAATATTCTTTCGCAAATTCATCATGGGGAAATTTTGTCATTATTTTTTTCTTAACTATCTTTAATAAAAAACTAAGGAGTAAATAAAATATCACTTCTTCCTTAGATACAGAATCCACAAATAAAAGCTTTTCTACAAGGGATTAATTACCATTAGATACCTAAATTATTCCCTACTTGTTTAGAGACTTTAAGAGATTCAGCAGTTAATTCCCCTGCAAACATCTTCACATATTCCACCAAATCAACCTCAGCAGTATCAGGAGTGCCCACCCCAAAAGGAGGAGATGGATTATATTCCATCAATAACTCAATTGACTTAGCCGTTTTCTCATCATAAAGCTTTCCCGCAATTGTAAGGGCAAAATCAATACCAGCCGTAACCCCACCACCTGTAATTCGATTTCTGTCAATAACTACTCTTTCCTTGCTAACAGTTGCCCCCAACAAAGCCAATTGCTCTCGAAAAGCCCAATGAGTTGCGGCTTTGTAACCTCTTAAAAGTCCTGCTGCGCCTAAAATTAAAGCCCCTGTACATACAGATGTAATATATTTAGCATGTTCTGCTTGTTTTCGTAGGAATGCTAACATATCTTCATCTTCCATCATTTTAATTTGTCCTAATGCTCCTCCTGGTACACAAAAAAGATCTAATTGGGGGCAATCTGAGAAGGTATTTGTTGGTAAAATTGTCAATCCACCATTACTTTTAACAGGTTCTAATGTTTTCCAAACCCAATGAATTTTAGTATTTGGGAAGAAAGAAAATACTTGATGAGGTCCTGTAATATCTAATTGTGTCATATCTGGGTAGATAATTAAGCCGATCTTTAAAGGTTTTTGAGTATTCATAGTTTTATCCTAAGTTATTTTTATGGTTATGCTTGATTATTATAGCTTAATTGAGATTGAATGTTGATTATGAAATTAAATTTATTAAATTTATTCTTTAATATCTATTCCTTATCTTTTATTACTAATATCAATTTTCAAAAATAATGATGGAGTTTAAAGATTTTATATCTAGGATGATTAACCAAAATTTATTCTCCTTAATCTTGACTATCTTCTTCATAATTAAGTATCCCCTTATTTCTTCCCATTCTCCCCATTCTCCCCATCCTTGATTAAGTAATAAGTAATAAGTAATAAGATACACTCTTTTTCTCCCATTCTCCCATTCTCCCATTCTCCCATTCCTCCCCCATTCTCCCATTCTCCCATTCTCCCATTCCTCCCATTCCTCCCATTCCCAAGGAAACCATCTGAGTAAAAATCATCACCCATTCTTCCCATTCTCCCCATTCTTCCCACAGTGGTATCTATACATTATTAAAGAAAAACCATATAATCAAACTCCTCCCATTTTGCAAATAATATTCCATTCTTTTGAAGTAACAGGAGAAACAGAGAGTCTTGATTGACGCACAAGTACCATATTTTGAAGGCTTTCTTCTGCTTTAATCTGGGCTAAGGTTACTGGTTTAGGGAAAGCAATCACAGGAGAAACATCTACAGCTACAAATTTACCAGAAGAATCCGTGGGATCAGGATAATATTCCTTAATAATACTCACAATCCCCACAATTCTTTTTTGTTTAACTGAGTGATAAAAGAAAGCTTGATCTCCTTTAGCCATTTTTTTAAGGTTATTAGCAGCTTGGTAATTTCTCACCCCATCCCACATATCTTGCCCAGCTTCAAGTAAATCTTGCCAAGAATAAGTGCTTGGTTCACTTTTTAAAAGCCAGTAGTTCATCTATTTATTATTAAGTAATATTTATTTTCAAATATATTCTATATTAATTATCAAGTATCAATAGTTAGAAGACCATTATCCCCATCTAATTCTACCCTACTACCTACAACTAAAGCAGCATTTTCACCATCATGTCCAAAAGGTAAATCAGAAACAATAGGTATTCCCAAATCCCCTAGACAATCCTTTAATACATCTTCCACATTCCATCCCATAGAATTACACTTACAATCCCATCGACTAAAACGCCCTAAAGCAATACCTTTAACCTGCTGAAACGCCCCTAGCATACGCCATTGAGTCAAATAACGATCGATCCGATAGGGTGCCTCAGAAACATCCTCAAAAGCCAAAATCACCCCATCTAGGGAAGGTTGAATGGGGGTAGATAATAAATGTGTCGCCACACTGAGATTGCCAGCTAAGAGAATGCCATTGGCTTTTCCCCCACCCCAACCCTTGCCTTGTAATGGTGGTAGATTGTTTTTCCCTTCAATAATATCGAACAATCGTTTAAGAGACCAATCTGGTTCAGTAGCCATAGTAATTAATACTGGGGCGTGTAAACTGCTAATTCCTTCTTTAGCCAAACTCCATAGTAAACTAGTAACATCAGAGAATCCAATCAACCATTTTGGATCTTTTGTGGAGATTTTCCAATCCCAATCTGTTAGCAATCTCGCGCCGCCATAACCGCCTCTGACACACATGATGGCTTTAGTTTCTTCATCACACCACGCTTTAGCTAAGGCTTCTCGCCTTGAATAGTCGCTTCCTGCCAAGTATCGGTGACGACTATTCCAGTTGCTACCTAATTCCACTTGATAGCCTTTTTCTTTCCAAATTTTTATCCCTTTATCAAAAGATTCAAATTCTTTTAACGGGCCACTAGGCGCAATTACTGTTACTTTATCTCCTGGTTTTAGGGGTGATGGCTGTTTTAATTTCTCGATGGTTTTCATTTTTCTTGGGAATCTTATTTTCTAATTAGATTAGATACTAATATTCTTCAGGCATTTTGTAAAAAAAATGACTCTTAAAGAAGAAGTTATCAAAAGAAATTGTAAAACCTCTGGTATCTACTGAAAATAGATTTTAGAATTCCCAAATTTGTTCCCATTTTGACAATGTTTTGGCTAATTGATTATGGTAAAGGGGGAAGATTGATATTGAGAATAATCTAGATTTTGAGCTTTTTAATTCAATTTCTCTGAGTATTTATATCTAATGTTTACTTCATAATTTACTTTGGACTATTGTACAGTTATCATGTTAAATATTGACTATTAGTTATTATTTGTTATTCTCTATGATCGATCGTACTTATTCTTATTTCCAAAAACTGGCTTTATACAATAAATTGGCTAATCATCGTCTTTATAGTGTTTGCGCACAATTAACTGATGAGGAAAGGAAGGTTAATCGTCAGGTTTTCTTTAGAAGTATTCACGGTACTTTAAATCATATTCTGATAGGCGATCGAATTTGGATGATGAGATTTCAGGGAGTAGTCATTCCTTCTACTAATTTAGATTCTATTCTTTATGATAATTTTGATGAATTATGGGAGGCTCGCCAAGAAGAGGATGAAAGTATCGAGAATTTTATGGCTGAATTAGATGAAATTTGGTTAGAGAGCGAGATTGATTATGTTAATAACGAAGGGAAGGAATTTAGCGATGAAACGACAACCCTTTTAATTCATTTCTTTAATCATCAAACTCACCATCGCGGACAAGTTCATGCTATGATAACTCAAACTAATGTTAAACCACCAGTGCTGGATCTTCATAGAGTACTTAAACCTAACCCTTAATATCATTTTCGTGAATTATGGTAGAGATTGAATGGGAAGATGGGGGGAATGGGAGAATGGGAGAATGGGAGGAATGGGAGAATGGGAGAATGAGGAGTTTCTTGAGATAAAGGAGGAATGGGGAGGATTTTGCAATATATAGAGGTTTTAACTTTAATCATTATTTTGGCACAATTAATATCAATTAAGTAATAAATAATAAGTAAGGATTTAATTACCTTTTTTTAATAACCAGTTTTTTAATAACCAAGGTTTTCTTCTTTGTTAGTAAAATATGGTAGAGGTTTCTTCATTACATACCAATTTTTGCGAACAAAATAAATAATAAAAGGCAATGAAAACACTATGTATATTATTCCTAATCCTAATATAATATTTAGATCTTCTTTAATTATCAAATTATTTTCACCAAACAAAAACCAGCAAAAATTCCAAGCAGAAAAAAATAACCAATTTATTAGATAAGATATCACAGGAATTAATAAAGTTCTAGAAGTAAGATATAAGAAAGGAAAAAGAATAAATTCAGTTACACTACCAAGAATATTAGGAAAAGCACTGATAATATAAAAAACAAATAGTGCTAACATAGATTTTTTTTTACCCCATTTAGCAGTTAATCTGTGTATTATAAATCCTGCTAAAAACATCATCAGTGGTATTAATAATATAAAATATATATTTTCAATAATAAATTGATATTCTCTAGTACTAAAAATAATAATAAAAAGATTATTTTGAGCATTGGTAGCTTTAGATGTTTGGTAGAAATTATTAATCCATGAAGGGAAGAGAAAAGATAATAAATAATAAGAAATTCTCCAAAAACCTGATGATAAAAAACTAGTAGCAATTGCAATTCCAGCTAATTCTCTCCATTGAAAATTATCAGGAATTTTACCAATGAGGTATTTAGATTCAATTCCTACTAAACGACATTGTCTGACTAACCAAGCAATACTTAAAGCAAAACAAAATATAATTAAGAAAGGCATAATAATAGTTTCGTAATATGGTAATTTTTCAATTTCTGTATCTGATGTCAAGATAAAAGATATTATTCCTAATTGAAATCCAGCCATTGCACAAAATAAGAAAAACCAGACAATAAAATGGCGAATTTTAATTTTGGTAAAAGGATTTTCTTCGGGGAAAGGAATGTTAGATAAAGGCATGATATTAATAGTAGTAAATAATGTTTAACTAATAATTGATGATTGATATTGGATAATAATTAACCATCGAAATTTTTAGGTGATTTCTTATTATTACAGTAGAAAACAAACCCAGCAAAAATAGAAATACCCGTTAGATATTTAAGAGAATCTGGAATTAGAAGACTAGGAGAGAAAAACCCTTCAATAATACCAGCAATAAATAACATTGGTACAATACCAAATACTAATTGAATAGCTTGATTAGCATAAATTTTAAGAGCATCAACTCGATTATATTTACCAGGAAATAATAATCCTCTACCAATTAATAAACCTGCACCTCCAGCTAAAAAAATTGCAGGCAATTCTAAGGAACCATGGGGGAAAACAAAAGCCCAGAAAGGATAAGCGAGATTATTTTGACCTACTAAAGTTGCAATTGCACCTATATGTAATCCATTAAAAATTAAGATATAAATTGTAAAAATTCCTGCCGTTATTCCACCACCAACTGCTTTTAAAGCAACCCCAATATTGTTAATCATAATATTACTAGAAGCCAATGGTTCAATTCCTAAAATCGAACCAAACCATAACTCTCCATCGTCTCTTACTTTTGAGATTAAGTGTTGTGGAATACTAACAGAAATAAAAACAGGATCCCGCCAAGCATACCACCAAGCAATAATTCCTCCTAATAGGAAAATTACAGTAGCTATTAGGGAATAAATGAAAGTTTTCTGCACAATTTCTGGGAAACCCCACTTATAAAAATCTATGATTGCTTTCCATTCTTGATGACGCGCACCTTGGTATATTTGGGTGTAACTACGATTAGTTAATCTCTGCAAATCTTCTATGAGAATTTGCCCTACTTTATGAGTTTTTGCCCTGGCTAAATCGGCAGAAATCGATCGATATAAGCCGGCTAATTCTCTAATTTCATCGGCATTTAAAGATGGTAATCCTTTCTTTTCTACTTGTTGTAATAAGGAGTTTAATCTTTGCCAATTTTTTTCTCTTCTAGCAATCCAACGTTTAATATTCATAAATTAGTTTTGACAATCTTAATGGTTGATTTTTGATATAGTTTATAGTTATCTAGGATGATATCTTGACAAAAAGACATTGAAAAAAACTTCAAAATCAAAGTTTCTCATATTCTCAATTTCAATTTTCAATTGTTAATTTTCCATGGTACATTGGGATAGTTAGTTGTTAATAACTCATGGTTAATCCCTAATTTTTTTTCATCAAAATCTTATCAATGGTTGAATTTTAATGCTTAAATTCTAATGGTTAAAAGTAGACGACAAATTTGAGGAATTTGTGCTAAAATACTACATATAACTATACTAAAAAAATATAAAATAAATATTAAGAATGTAGTGTCAGACAAAATTATAACGCCACCAGAAATAAAACTACCTCCCACTCAGGAGGAATTGCCTTATGACGATGGAATGCCGATGGAAAGTCAACGACATATTAATCAAATGTATCTTTTGATTAATAGTTTACAGCCTTGGTTGGCACAAAGAGATGATGGTTTTGTCGGTGGCAATATGTTTGTTTATTTTAGTCTTTCTCAAGTGCGTAATAATGATTTCCGTGGCCCTGATTTTTTCGCAGTTTTAGGGGTGCCCAAAAAAGAAAGGCTGAGTTGGGTAGTTTGGGAAGAAGGAAAGGCACCTGATGTTATTATCGAATTACTCTCTCAAAGCACTGCAAAAATTGATAAAAATGAGAAGAAATTAGTATATCAAAATAGATTACGTGTACCCGAATATTTTTGGTATGATGTTTTTAATCCTAATGATTGGGAGGGCTTTTCCCTAAATAATGGGGTTTATCAGCCAATTACAAAGGAAAACGATCGCATGATTTGTAATTCTTTAGGATTAAATTTAGTACGTTGGCAAGGTATGTATAAAGATATTTCTGCTACTTGGTTGCGTTGGGAGAATTCTTCAGGAGAATTATTACCTCTACCGGAAGAGATTGCAGAAATTGAGCGTAATCGTGCAGAAACTGAACGTAATCGTGCCAATGCTGCCGAGTCTAGAATTTCACGAATTGCTATAAATTTATTAAAAGAAGGAATGAGTTTGGAACAAGTTGCGGAAATTACAGGCTTATCTAAGGAAGAGATACAGGCATTAAGTAACTAAAATTCACTTGATTATAAATTTTTAAAAGTGTAAAAAATAAAACTATTATAAATTTTATCTTGGTATTTTAATGATTTTTAGAACTTAGCTAATTCATTCATACAGTTAAAGTGGCCACAGGTTACTACTTCTGCTGCTTCCATAACTTGTTGGAATTCAGGATTCCAAACGCTCAACTCAACTCCATCTAGAGTTTCAGTTAGATAAAGTTCTTCACCTTCATTTACTTGTAATTTATCAAGAATTTCTTTAGGAAAAGTTATTCCAATAGAGTTTCCAATTTTTCTCAATTTTAATTTCATAATTAATAATTCTTTTATTTTTAAGGTTTTCGATCAAATTTCCTTGTGTTTGTTCCTAATTATATTATACCAAATTCCTAAACTAACTTAGCAGTTAAGATTTATTCATTTTATTATTTGATAAGATATTTTTCGGCATATTTCCTTAGGTTGCTCTTGGTTAGGCAATTATAATTGATTTCTTTACAAGAAGAATCTAGCATAAATAGGTAGAATCTTGGGATACATCCCTATTAAATTGAAAGATAAATATTTATCTTGCAACATAACTACAAAAAATTTATCCTAGCTTAGAAATAAGTTTTGTTACATTCTACTACTAAAATTTCTGATTGGTGGTTGATAACCAGAAAATTCAAACTTCTATCAATGGATTTTAATTGATTACTGGTTTGATTTGCTCTTAAAACAATTCCTGTATGAGTTTTAACATCAATTTTCCAAAATAATAATAGGATTTACCGAAATATTATAATTTTAATAATCCACCTAATTAGATCATTTTGCCAAAAGTATGAAATACTTGGCTGGGGAGAGACAAGGAAGACAAGGAGCACAAGGAAGATGGTTTTTGAGGTTGGAATTAGCAGGTTTTGGATATCTTTAACTCTATCATCATTTTATAAATTTGGTATTAGTTATTTTCCCCCACTTTCCCACTCCCCCACTCTCCCACTCCCCCATTCTCCCACTCCCCCTTGTCAACCGTTGGCTTCCGCCTCTGGGTAAGCAGAAGTCTCCCTATCTCCCCACTCTAAATTTTTAGTAATATACTTAATGATCTTAAAGAAAAAGAAATCAATAAATGAATACCATTAAACTAACAGCAGAAAAAATAACAGTAGAAACATTTAAACCCTACGGGCAATTAATTACCCCATCAAAAGATGGCAAACTATATGACGAAGACGATGCACAATTAAACCTCCAAAAAGGAATACCCAGATTTTATATTATGCGCTTAGACAAAAAAGGGCGGAAATTTCATGCCATCACCAGACACAGTCAATGTACCCAATGTTTAGGCTCTTTAGAAGGGAAAAAATGGTTAATGGCAGTAGCTCCACCTTGCGAAGGTGACATTCCAGAAATAGATAAAATCCAAGCCTTTGAAATCCCAGGCAATTGTTTTATTAAACTAGAAGTAGGTACATGGCACGCCGGACCTCATTTCGATCATGAAATCGTTGACTTCTATAACTTAGAACTTAGCGATACCAATGAAGTAGACCATTATACCTATAATTTCAAACAAGAGCAACAATTAGAATTTGAAATTGTCTAAATCGTTAATAATGAACATAATTAGCTAAAATAGTAACAGAGGATTTTTCCCAATCTTCAGTATAAACTTGACTTTCATTTACACCATTGTCAAAGATTGGATAATTGCCTCATCTTGATGTAATTTTCAAATTGCTAACAAATATTACATTAATAGAAACTACGTACCCTATTTCTGTACCTTATTAATCAAAGTACAGCTAAAATCTCAACAAGATCAAATAGCAAATTTTCATAGCATATATTAGAGAATCAGTCAATATGCACATAAGCGAAATAACACATCCCAACCAGTTACATGGTTTATCAATTCGTCAACTCGAAAACATCGCCCGTCAAATCAGAGAAAAGCATTTAGAAACAGTAGCAACCAGTGGAGGGCATTTAGGACCCGGATTAGGAGTAGTAGAACTTACCATCGCTTTATATCAAACCCTAGATTTAGATCGAGATAAAGTAATCTGGGATGTAGGCCATCAAGCCTATCCCCACAAAATGCTCACAGGCAGATACCATCGCTTTAACACTCTACGACAAAAAAACGGTATCGCAGGGTATCTCAAACGCTGTGAAAGTAAATTCGATCATTTTGGAGCAGGCCACGCTTCTACCAGTATTTCCGCAGGGTTAGGAATGGCATTAGCACGAGATGCCAAAGGAGAAAACTTTAAAGTTGTATCCATTATTGGAGATGGCGCACTTACTGGCGGTATGGCTTTAGAAGCCATTAACCATGCAGGCCATTTACCCGATACTAACCTCATGGTAGTACTTAATGATAATGAAATGTCTATTTCTCCCAATGTCGGTGCCATCTCTCGTTATCTTAATAAAGTACGTCTGAGTGATCCTATTCAGTTTTTCAGCGACAATTTAGAAGAACAATTTAAGCATTTACCCTTCTTCGGTGATTCCCTCTCTCCAGAAATGCACCGCTTTAAAGAAGGAATGAAACGTCTTGCTGTATCTAAAGTAGGAGCAGTTATTGAAGAGTTAGGCTTTACTTATTTTGGTCCTATCGATGGTCATAATTTAGAGGAATTAATGGAAACCTTTAAACACGCACATAAAGTAAAAGGTCCAGTATTAGTTCATGTAGCCACTACTAAAGGTAAAGGTTATGAAATCGCTGAACAAGATAAAGTAGGTTATCACGCTCAAAATCCTTTTAATCTCGCCACTGGTAAGGCTCTTCCTTCTAGCAAACCTAAACCTCCTAAATACTCTAAAGTTTTCGCTCATACCTTGACTAAACTAGCAGAAAACAATTCTAAAATAATCGGAATTACCGCTGCTATGGCAACAGGTACGGGTTTAAATAAATTACAAGAGAAATTACCTCAACAATATATCGATGTGGGTATTGCTGAACAACACGCAGTAACCCTGGCTGCTGGTTTGGCTTGTGAAGGAATGATCCCAGTTGCTGCAATTTATTCTACTTTTTTACAGCGGGCTTACGATCAAATTATCCATGATATCTGTATTCAAAAGTTACCGGTCTTCTTCTGTTTAGATCGTGCCGGAATTGTCGGTGCAGATGGTCCCACTCATCAAGGTTTGTATGATATCGCTTATCTTCGCTGTATCCCTAATATGGTAATCATGGCTCCTAAAGATGAAGCAGAATTACAACAAATGGTGGTTACAGGAATAAATTACCAAGATGGACCCATCGCTATGCGTTATCCTCGTGGTAATGGAATTGGTGTACCTCTCATGGAGGAAGGCTGGGAAGAATTACCTATAGGTAAAGCTGAAATCCTCCGTCATGGAGATGATATTCTCTTACTAGGTTATGGCTCAATGGTTCAAACAGCTTCACAAGCAGCAGAAATTCTCAGTGAACATGGTATTCAAGCTACAGTAATTAACGCTCGTTTCGTTAAGCCTTTAGATACTGATTTGATTTTCCCTCTCGCTAAGAGTATCGGCAAAGTGGTTACTCTTGAAGAAGGTTGCTTGATGGGTGGTTTTGGTTCCGCTGTTGCTGAAGCTTTATTAGATAATGATATTTTGGTTTCTCTTAAGCGTTTTGGTATTCCTGATTCACTTGTGGATCATGCTAAACCTGATGAATCTAAGGCTGATTTGGGTTTGACTAGCCCTCAAATCGCGGAGGAAATCCTCAAGACTTTCTTTAGTAAGCAATTGTCTCCTGTTAATAGTTAATCTTTTTCATGCGT
The DNA here is from genome assembly GCA_028281945.1 of Prochloraceae cyanobacterium PL24a_bin.78. Lineage (GTDB taxonomy): Bacteria > Cyanobacteriota > Cyanobacteriia > Cyanobacteriales > JANQIW01 > JANQIW01. Next base: position 21,186 of record JANQIW010000110.1, on the reverse strand, counting down.
CATCAGTCTTAATGGTGACGTTTTTTTATACTTAATAAGTCAAAGAAAACAAATAAAAGTTAAAAATATATTTTATTATATAGATTTTAATTAAATTGAAAAGATAAGTTTCATTATAAATAATGGCAAAGATAACTTTTAACCATCAAATCATGACTTTAATCGGCTTAAAATTAAATGAAGGAAAACCGGCTCGTAATGTTCGCTTGTGGGATTTTAACTTATTGCCAGTCATGCCGATTGCCGAATCTAGAGGGAAAATTCGTTTATTAATTACATTACCTTCTGTCGATATAGAAATTTTTGCCAGACAAATTAGAAAATTTAGAGATTTATTAGTAGAAATTAAAAGTAATTTAGTGACTTATGTTATCTCAGCAGACCTACCTTTTGCCCAAAATCGCTGGCTTATATCGGAAGAAATTACCAATATAAAGTTTTTATCAGATTATAAAGACCTAGATTTTGCCAGAAGTTGGGGGTTATTAATCAAAGAAATTAGTCTTTTAGCAAACTCTGTATATGTACTCGATCGCGAAGATATAGTAATTTATTCTGAAATCATATCCCCCATACCAGGAGAACCAAATTATTCAGAAGTATTAACAGCCATCCAATCTCTAAATTAAATCTAAAAATCAAGACTTTAAATTATTAACTATTGAGGATCAATATTTGATATAATAAGAGAATATGTATTAATTAGAATTCTCGATTATTAGTTATTGATGAAATTTGAAACCATCGCCCAATATTTAGAAGGAATTCCCTATATTTCTTCCACTAAAGCAAAAGTATTATATAACTTCATTCTCAAATCCAAACCTCAGAGAATTTTAGAATTAGGTTTTGCACATGGAACATCAAGTTGTTATATCGCAGCAGCATTAGAAGAATTAGGAAAAGGAGAATTAACCACAGTAGATTTGAAATCCACAGCCAATAGTTTTTCCCCATCTATTGATGAATTATTAGCAAAAACAGGCTTAGCAAAATACGTTTCTGTAAATAGAGAAAATACATCATACACTTGGTTTTTGAAGAAAAAGATAGAAGAACAAACCAAAAACAAAAATTGTACCCCATTATATGACTTTTGTTTTATTGACGGTGCTAAAAATTGGACAATAGATAGTTGTGCTTTTTTTTTAGTAGATAAATTGCTCAAAGAAAATGGTACAATCTTATTTGATGATTATAATTGGTCTTATGCCGAACAAGAAAAATTAACAGGGAAAACTATTAGCGATGGCATCAATCATTTATCTTTAGGTGAAGATGAATTAAATACTCCTCATATTAATCTTATCTTTCACCTTCTCGTGATGCAGCATCCTAATTACTCACAATTTACAATTCAAGATGATTATTGGGCTTGGGCTACTAAAATTAAAAGCGATAGTAAAATTATTAATTTAGAAACAAATGTTAACTTTAAAGCCAAAATAGTTCAAACTCTAAAAAAATTCCTAAAAAAAGTAAAAACTTAGCTAAAATCTAAAAAGTACCATCCTACAAACAAAATGTAAGATTTAATATATTTCTCAATCATGACTAACAATCAACCCTCAAGTCAACCACCTACAACTTTAAATGTTGGAGATGTAATTACTGCTAGTTTAAGCATTTATCGCTATAACTTCAAAACCTATTATTTTATAGCTCTATCAACTATAGCTAAATTAGCAATATTTTGGATATTTCTAGTATTAATAATCTATCTAATCTATCAACCAGTTAGTTTTGAAAATATATTAAACATCTTGCCAATATTAGTGCCAAGTGTAATAGTATTAGCTATCTATTCTTTGGTAATTCTTCTTGCTATGCAAGGGTTATTATCCCGTTTAGCATATGGAGAAATAAGACAACAACCAGAATCAGTAAAGGATGCCCGTCGCTATATCAAAGGCAGAAAGTGGGTTTTTTTTAGAGCAGCAATATTAATGTCAATTCTATCTTTACTCTGTTTTCTAGGTTTAACATTAGTTTTAGTGCCCATTATATGGTTTTTATCATTGATAATTCCTTCTCAAGGATTTATTTCTTTTATTTTTTTTATTTCTTTATTAGCTTATCTTTTGCTTTTTTATCGATTATATATAATTTCTTCATTAATGGCAATGCCCATTGCAGTTGAAAATGAAATTAATGCTATAAAAGCTATTGAAAGAACTTGGAAGTTAACAAAAGGATTTATTCTACGTTTATTAGTTATTTTTGTTGTTGGTTCTATTATTATTTTCGTTTTTACTTTTGCAGTTAATATAGTTTTTAGTATTTTAAACAATATATTCCAAATTATATTACGATCAAATTTAACTCTCCTTATTATTTTTAACTTATTAGTAAGTTTACCAATTAGTATTTTAATACAAACAATTTCTATTCCCTTTGAACCAATACTTAGAGCAGTTATTTACTATGATTTACGATCTAGAAAAGAGGGAATTGGTTTGAATTTGAGAAAACAATAAATCTCAATAAAATAGTATAAAATATCATCAAAGATTAATTCTGGAGGAGAAATAGTGAAATTTTTTAATAAAATTAGTCTTCAAACACCAGAAAGTGTCGAGTTAGAATTTAGGCTAGCAGGAATTGGCAATCGAGCATATGCTTTAATAATTGATTATCTTGTTTTAGGTTTTATTATCATTATCTTTCTTCTGTTTTGGATAATTATGTCTTTTGCTTTATCAGATTTACTAATAAATTTTATAGATCAAGAGCAAATTCAACTATGGATAACAGCCATAATGGGATTGATTTTGTTCTTCATCTATATAGGTTATTTTATTTTCTTTGAAGTATTATGGCAAGGACAAACACCTGGTAAACGTTTTGTCAAAATTCGTGTTATTGCAGATGATGCAAAACCAGTAAGATTACAACACGCAGCATTACGTGCCTTACTTCGTCCTGTTGATGAACTATTTTTTTTAGGAGCATTCTTTATTTTCTTAGGAAAAAAAGAAAAACGCTTAGGAGATTGGTTAGCGGGAACTGTTGTTATTCAAGAAGGGAATCGAGATAAATCTAATAAATTTCTGGTTTCTAAGGAAGCTAAAGCTTTAGCAACTGAATTAAAAGCGATAGCAGATTTCTCTCAAATATTACCAGAAGATTTTGTTGTGATACGTGAATATTTACAACGAAGGGAAAATATGCTTCCCGAAGCAAGAGTGGGATTAAGTAGGAAATTAGCTGATGATTTAAAAGAAATTATTGGTCTAGAAAAAGTACCCGAAGGAATCACTTCTAATATTTTTTTAGAAGCAGTTTATTGGGCATATCACCAACAATCTATAGGTATGGAGAATGAATAATCAAAAATAATCTTTAACCAAATTAACCAAGCAAAATAATATAATTTTCTGAATATACATCACTTTTTAGTTTTTACTTAAAAAAAACTCCACTTCTTCAGGAGTTGGAAGAGAAGAAATAGCCCCGAATTTAGTGGTACTCAAAGAACCAACACCACAAGCATAAGTAATAATATCTCTAGCAACATCTGGATTTTTCAAACTACTAAGGGAGTGAATAGCTAATTGGTGTATAAAACCAGCTAAAAAAGCATCTCCTGCACCAGTAGTATCTTGAACATTTACCGAAATCGGAGTAAATTTACCCTCATTATTGCTCAAACAATAACTCACTTCATTGCTACCATCAGTAACCATCGCCCCTTCTAGATTTCCTTGAGAATGAACAATCGCCCCAGCATCAGTTTTGTCAAATAACCAAAGCGCTTCTTCTTTAGAAAGCTTAATAAAATCCACAAATTTTAACAAATTTTTAATAAAAGGTTTAGCAATAGATTCATCCGGCCAAAACATAGATCGCCAGTTTATATCTACAATTATAGAAAGATTATATAATTCAGCCAGTTGAAGAGCGCGAAAAATAGCGGCACGAGAGCTAGGATAAGCTAATTCAAGAGTTCCAAGGACAAAAAAATCAGCGTGTAAAAATAAATTTTCAGGCAAATCTCGAGGCTGGAGGAAAGCATCAGCAAAAGAATCACTTGGAAGATGGCCAAAACCGGCAAAATAACGCTCACCTTGAAGATCTCGTAACACATAAACTTGACGAGTCGGGGCAGATGGATGATACTGTATACCAGTACAATCTACTCCATGACTTTGTAACTTTTTAACTAAACCAAAGCCAAGCTCATCTTGTCCGACACAGCCGACAAAAGCAGCAGGAGTACCTAATTTAGTGACTCCACAAGCAACATTAGCAGGAGCACCTCCTGGGTAAGCAGTCCAAGATTGTACCTTCTCCATCGATTGACCAGCAACATCAGCTAAACAATCCCAGAGAATTTCCCCTAAACAAATAATACGAGGATATGATTTCATCTCTTTCCTTAGAGTTTGTTTTAAAAATTGATAAATTGCTAAACCTTTTAGCTAGAATATCAGTAGAATTAATAAGTAAATGTACTACATAGAGAGATACCTATGACTATTGGTCAATTTAAACCCCCTGCATCGGTTTCCGATCGAGAATTAGAGATTCTCAATTTAGTTGCTAATGGTTTAACCAATATGGAAATATCCAAACAACTAGAAATTAGCAAAAGAACTGTTGATAACCATATTAGTAATATTCTGACTAAAACGGGAGCAAAAAATAGAATAGAATTAGTAAGATGGGCTTTGCAATGGGGAAAAATTTGTTTAGACGATGTTAATTGTTGTCCATTGCCTGATGATGATAATACAGATAGTTCCCAAGTTGAACTAACTTAATATCAACCAAACTATTTGTTGTGTCCCAAAGAAGCAAAATTAGAGCAGAGAGTGTAAATTAAGAAGAAGGCTTTGCCTTTAAACTTCAGCAAAAATTATAACTCGTAAATAGGGTAAATTGATGACTAATACCGCTTCAGCCTCAACTGGCAATTCTTGGGACATTGGTTTTTTTCATCCCCAGCCTACACAAGATAGCCAATTACTCAAAGATTTAGGCTTTATTCCAGGATTGAAAGAAGCCCTGATGGTGCGCCAAGTTCATGCTCTCGAACACGCTACGGCTTGGATTTTAGAGCAGGGAATTAATCCTAATGGCAATACTAATGATAATTTTGGTGGAATGTCTACTGATAAGGGTTTTTATCTTTATGGCAGTGTAGATAGCAATGCTTTAGATACAGCCGTCAAACAAGCTTTATCTCGATTAAAAGGGGGTGAATGGAATTTAGCTGTTCATCCTCGTTGTGGCACTAATCTATCCGTGGCTATTTTGTTAACTACTGGCTTGGCATTGGGTGCAAATTTTTTCTTTCCTAAAGATCCTCTACAACAAATTTTGAGTTTTTCTGTGGCAGCTAAAACTGCTTTTGAAATTGCTCCTGATTTGGGTAGTGCGGCTCAAAAATACCTTACTACTTCTATTCCTTTTAATATTTCTATCTCCAAGATTTACCCTACTAAGGATTTCTGGGGGAATAAGGCTTATTTTGTGGAAGTAGAATGGCAGGATTCTTAATAATTCTTAAATTTCTGAGGCAACAGATTTAGGCAATCTAATAGTAATCTTTAATTTAGGTAATTTATCAGATAAAACATTTATGGCTATTAAACGCGGTTCAAAAGTTAGAATACTTCGTAAGGAATCCTATTGGTACAAAGATGTTGGCACTGTTGCTAGTGTTGACAAAAGCGGCATTTTATATCCTGTAATCGTTCGTTTTGATAAGGTTAATTACACTGGTTTTAGCGGTAGCCCTTCTGGTGTTAATACTAATAACTTTGCTGAAAGCGAATTAGAAGAGGTTTAGAGCCTCTTTTCTTTGAAGGATAGTGCCAGAACTTCCTGAAGTAGAAACAGTTCGCTGTGGGCTTAATAAGTTCACTAGTGGACTCACTATTAGGGGTGGGGAAGTGTTACTCCAACGTACGCTTGCCTACCCTGTTTTGGTGTCTGATTTTGATGGGCAAATTGTTAATTTTTCTATCGTTTCTTGGCATCGCCGAGGTAAGTATTTGTTTGCTAAGTTATTTCGTTCTTCTGATGAATCGGAGGCTTGGTTGGGTGTTCATCTCCGCATGACTGGTCAGTTGTTATGGTTAAATCGTGATTCTTCTCTTCATAAGCATACTAGGTTAAGGTTATTTTTTGATGATAATCAGGAATTAAGATTTGTTGATACTCGTACTTTTGGGAAGGTTTGGTTTGTTCCTCCTCATCATGATTTATATGAGGTGATTTCTGGTTTACAAAAATTAGGTCCTGAGCCTTTTTCTGATGATTTTACCATTGAATATTTAGAAAAGAAGTTACAAAAAAGTGGTCGTTGTATTAAAACTTTGTTGTTAGATCAGCAGTTTTTGGCTGGTTTGGGAAATATTTATGCTGATGAGTGTTTGTTTAAGTCTAATATTCATCCTCAAATGTTGGCTTCTGGGTTGAATCACCAGCAGGTTGTGGCTTTACATGGTGCAATTCGTGAGGTTTTACAGGTGGCTATTGATTCTGGTGGCACTACTTTTAGTGATTTTATTAGTGTGTCTGGGGTTAATGGTAATTATGGTGGCATGGCTTGGGTTTACAAGCGCACTGGTTTGCCTTGTCGTGTTTGCAATACTACTATTGAACGTTTTAAGTTGAATGGTCGATCGACTCATTTTTGCCCTCAATGTCAATCTTATCCCAATTTTCTAAAATAATGATAGAGTTTAAGAATCTTAAAATCTAGGATATTTTATCAAAATTTATTTTTCTCTTTATTCCTATTTCCCCTATTCTGCATATTCCCCCCATTCTCCACATTTCTCATTGTCCCAATTCCCTCCATTCTCTCCAGTTAATGTCTATCATTATTTTTGACTTTTCTTGGGAACAATATTTTTGCTGCTATAATCTATACACATAATTAATGTATTAAAAAGTATTGGATATCTTCTTCAAGATATATAACAAGACAATCAATCTTAATGATAGTTGTATTTCCCTATGAAATAATGATTATTTAGTTTGAATAGGATTTTTAATGAAGATGAAGAAAAACAAAATATTTAATCGAGTAGGCATCATTTTAATAGTGCTGATTGCTTTTTTCCTAGGATATGAAATGGGTGTTTTACCAAGAATGGGAAATGTGTCCCCTGCTTATGCACAAAATAACATTCGATATGAAAGATGTTACGCTCTTAGAACTCCTAGTATAGGTTATGATGAGTTTAATAAAGGGGAGCCTGATCAAGAAGAGTCTATTAGAATACCCCCTGGTTGGGTGCCTGCTGGATTTACTGTTAGTAAAAGGAATTCAAGTGGTAGAGCACTTACCCTTGTTTGTGGACCTGACAATAGATAAAAATATATTGAATGAAAATATTGAATAATTAATAGGGATAGATAATAGTAATAGAACTAATAAATCTATAAATTACTTACTATGGGCTATTACAAAAAAATAGGAATATCAAGGATGATAAAAAAACAGTTTAAAAACAAAATAGTAAAACTTGTAGCTGTCAGTTTTGGTTTATCAACAATGAGTTGTGGTGCATCTATACAAGAATATGCCATATTTGCTAACTCAGGACAAAGATATTATACGGCTCTGGATACATTATTCACCTCATCAGGTGAGATTATCGTTGATTCTAATTCAGAGGTATTGATTAGAAATAATATAGCGCGTCAAATTGCAATTACACAGGTTATAAACAAAAATAAACCAGAAGAAATTGTTGCTTTGATTGATGAATTGGAACGTCAACAAAAAAATATTTCAGAAACTTGTGAGAAAGATATCAACGATGGAGATCTAGATTTACTAATAATTCAAGCAAGTAATATAAATATTAAGGCTTCAGAATTTGTGGAGCTAAGACAATCAAGCTTAGATGAACTAAAATCTAGAGTGCAAAATGCTTCTCAAGAACTTCGTAAAGAAGAATATGAATGTTTAACAAAATTGGACAAAATCTGGTTGACAAACCTAAATGATGTTAGGATGCACAATAAATTGCTAAGAAGATATTTCAATAGCTTAGAAGCTTTAGCAACTTCTGATGCACCAACAAGTGTTCAAGCAGCTATACAAGAAATTTTTAGTCAAGTGGAGAATATAGGTAGTAGTATTAGAGCTTCTCCTCTATTTGTAGAAAGTGGAGTGCCTGATGCAACATCTCAGGTGGCAGGTTTAATTGTTCGTGCTAAAATTAAAAAAATACTCAAAGAGGAACTTGAAAAACGAAAAGACGCAATCTCCCTAGAGTTAAATACCCAAACAGAACTACTAGAATTTCTTGGAAACAAACTATCTAATGAGTTAGAGATAATTCAAGAAAGTCAAGAGCGCCGATATGTGCGTACACCATATCTAAATAATCAAATTACTGGTAGAGTAGCTGAAGATACTTGGATCAAAGATCGTCGAGATATTCGATTGTTACAGTTACAAATTGAAGGTTTACAAGAAGCAAAAAATGCATCAGCTGAACTTGAAAAAGCTTTTAAGGAATTACTTTCCGATGAGTTTACAATTGCAAGGGCAAATGTTTTACTTGATAGAGTGGAACAATTTCTTCAGATTGCTGAAGCACTAAGTCGTGAATTAGAATAAATGGATTAATAATTATGACAACAACAAATAATAATGATGATATCAAACAAAATATCTTAAACAAGTTATACAAAATAGAATCAATGCTATTTTGTTCTGGAATAGAGGATGAATTTGAAGGTCTTAGTTTGGTCAAATTTATGGGAATGCGGACTCAATTTATGGTTTATGTGGATAGATTTGAGCGTATTGTTTTTCAAGAATTAGTAAATCGCTTGGAAGCGAATAATCCAGCATTTGAGGAAGGAATTACTAATCTAGATTCGAGATTAAGAGATATTCAAAATACAGTGGCGTTTCTCAATTTCTTTGGACGTGTATTAACTGTTTTTGGTCGTGTACTTGGTATAGTGTTATAAGTTATTTATAATGGAGATCATACGAAAAAACAATTTATAAATTCTAAAAATCTTAAAGGTAAAGGGATTGATCCATTTTTTCCTAAGACAAATTCAGAATAGATCTCAAAACAGAGAAAATGCGATCGTTAACCCCTGTATTGCTTAATTTTTCTACTTTTGATAAATTATTAATAATAATCAAAGATAATGATAAAATTAAATTTATTTTGGCTATATAGTTTAATTTTATTTGGAACAATACCAAATGCTTATGCCAATAATTCAATTCTAAATGAAGAGTTAATAATAGCAGAGTCAGAAAATCGATATCAATGTGTTAGAAAAACCATAACATATATCGATGGTGGTTCTGAAACCAGGGCTTTTATTGAGCCTGATCTTCCCGGTTCGACATATAGAAATAATGGAAATGGAGATGTTTTTTGTTTAGTACCTATAAGTGCTGGTAGTTGTGTAAAATATCGCTCTTTTAGATTTTTCACTGATTGGACAGATTGTCCTAAAGATCAACCTATATCGGTAAATTCTCAAGGATATATTGTAACAGATAGAAATACAGGAATGCGTTATTTGCGTTTTGGTCATGGGATAGAGTTTATTCTTGAACCTTAAAGCAAAATGATATTACACCATCGAACCTAAATCTAAATTCCATGACTTTTACCAATTACCCAATGACGGCGAAAGAAACGGGCAAGGGTAGATTCTTCTAGTGATAAAAAAATTGGTCTTCCATGGGGGCAAGTGCGAGGATTGCGAGTATTTTTCCATTGATCTAAAATATTTTGCATTTCTTCTAAATTTAAAGGAGTGCCATTGCGAATTGCGCTACGACAAGCTGTGGCTACTTGCGCTGTTTGTAAGTCTCCTCCCCAACTTAATTCTATTAAGGCATCTTCTATATCTTCTCTGGTTTTTAGCATTTCTGGAACGTTACGAATTGCCCAGATTTCTTTGCCAAATTCTTCTATTTCTAATCCTAATCTTTCTATTTGTTTTATTTGTTTTTCTTTTAATTTCTTGAGGATTATTGGTTTTTTTAAAGGAACGAGTTGCCAATTATCTTGTAGTTTTTCGTAAAGAATTCGTTCATGGGCGATGTGTTGTTCTATTAACCATACTCCTGTTTGATGCTCTGCTACTATATATGTTTTGTGTAATTGGGCTACTGCTTTTAATTGGATTAAACCTATTTCATCTTGGTTTGCTTTCCCAGAATTTACTTTAGTTTTGTCTTGGGATTTGACTGTATATTTTCCTCTTTTTTCCGCTACTTTGATGATTTCTCCTATTCTTCCATCGCCCCATTTTTGAGGAAGAGTATCGGAGTTTATTTTTAATGCTTGTTCAATGATTTTGATGATTTGTGCTTGCCAAAATTCTAGGGAATGGAGATAAATTTCTCTTTTGGCTGGATGGCGATTCCAGTCGATTTGATTTGGGGAAATATGAAGGTGAATAAAACAAATTGGATGGCGATCTTTTGGTAAAATTCTGGCTGTAGCGGTGGTAATTGCTTCTTCTAATTGAGGGGATTTGATTATTCTGCCATTGACTGCTATTTTTACCCAATCTGCTTTGTTTCTATGGCATCTATCGGGCAATCCTAATACTAATTCTATTTGTTGTTCTGTTGTTTCTAAGTTGTTATTTTCTGGTTGATTTTCTGATAGTATCTCTCTTTCTTTTTCTACTATTAATTTTAAAAATTGCAGGTCATGTATTTTAACTTTTTTAATAATTTGTGGCAGGATTTCTTGAGAATTATTCCCTGGACTAATACTAAACCAATTGCGATCGTTTTGACGGGCACACCAAGTAATTTGGGGATAACAAATGGCGATTTTTGTGATAGTATCTTGGATTTTTTTTAACTGTTGTTTTGCTTCTGGTAAACCTTGACGACGCACGGGAATACTACCAAATAAATTATTAACTGTGATAATAGTGCCAAAAGCTACGGATTTAGGTGTTTCTGAAATGATATTCTCTTGATGATAAACCACGTGCCAACCAATATCATCTTCACTTCTAGAGCGAGATACGATTTCTAAGTCTGCTAATTGTGCTAAACTATGAAGAGCCTCCCCTCGAAATCCTAATGTACTAATCTTATGAATATCTTCTATATTATGAATTTTACTTGTGGTATGACTTTTTGCACAAATTCTCAAGTCAGATAAACCCATCCCTTTGCCGTTATCAATAACTTGTACCCGCCATGCGTTTAACCAAACTGAGATAGTAATTCTGGTTGCACCGGCATCGAGGGAATTTTCTACTAATTCTCTAATTACGGCTGCAAATGAGTCGATTAATTCTCCTGCGGCGATGAGATTGATTACTTCTGGGGGTAAGGTTTTGATTGTCAAAGACATTGGTTAAGGAAGAATTGATAATAAGTAATTCGTAATTGATAAGTAATGGCTCATTATAAACCAAAAAGGAAGAGATTGTTTCCCTTCCTCTTGATTTTTTATTTTGATTTTTGTTTTGATTTTTGCTTTGATTAGAATCGATTTCTGGATTTTGTTTGAGCTTTTTCTTGAGCATTTTGTCTCGTTTTTTTAGCTGTCTAAGTCTAGCTGCGCCCCCTTTTCCTTTGTCGTTACGGCCTTGTTTGCGGGGGGATTCCCATCTTTTTAGTCTTTCTGCCATGATTTTATATTGATTTGTGCTTTTTTTTAGTATAGCACATTGATGTAGTATTTGCCAATTTTGAATTGCTATGGGATCATAAACAGCATAATTAAGGACAAAATCTCAGAAGTTGTCCCTAATATTGGATAAAATTAAGTTAGCTTAAATATTTTTTAATGAGGCTATTGCCTTAAGGTTTTTTGCGGGATTTAGTTAATACTCCAAGTCCTGCAAATCCTAATAATCCTATGATAGTTGTGGGTTCGGGAACTGGTTCACCAGAAGGACCTACTGATGCCACGAAATCAAAAGTAGCATCTATACCAGTCGCTGTGGTTTCAAATAGCAATGTAATAATATTAACATCTGAAAAATTTACGCCATTAGTAGCTCCATTTCCTGGCACAAAGGTGTCAAAATCAAATGTTATAGGTGTACCATCAGGATCAAAAATTGTTACAGGTAAATCTACTGTAGAAACAGAAAAAGAAGAACTATCTGAAATAAGCCCTATTGTTATAGATGAATTAGATACTGATGTACCACCTTGATCGTTACTAAGTTGAGATATAATAATACTTTCAACACCTTGTTCTATTTCTTCTACAAGATTTAAGTTAAGGCCATCACTTAAATCACCTTCTAAAGTGTTGGTGAAAATTTCAAAAGTATCAATCAGATCATCTTCATTCTCAGGCTCAAATCCGTTTATATCTCCCAATATTCTTGTTGTATCTTGAACTAGATTTCCATCATAAATTATCAAGACATCAGATTTAGTACCAGTTTCGTTAGATATACTGAAAAAAGTGTTTGATCCTTCTGAAATTGCACTTAATTCAGCTTCTGCGTCCCCAATACCATCAATCCGAGTTAAAATAATGGTACGATCACCACCTAGGATATTTGTATCTGAGAAAATGTCTATATCAGCTAGTGGATTACCAGAAGTTCCTTCAACTTCAGCAGTTCCATTGTTAGATGTTGGTAGAGCTTCTGTATCTTCATCGAAAGGATCTGGTGCTGAAAAGTCATCAATGAATAGACTAGGAACCTGAGCAGAAGCCATAGAACTCCAACCTACAATACTTCCAAATATCAAAGAAAAAAGTAATTTTTTGTTCATTAAATTTACTCCAAGAGAATTTACATAAAATATATTGCTGAAATAAGTAATTGCAACTAGAACTAATACTAAAGAAAAATTCAAAACAAAAGTTCAGGATTATTCAGGTATTAAATTCAGGTTTAAAAACTTTACCAGAACTTTAAATAAGCACTAAAAATAATAAGTTTCTGTAAAGTTAACAATAAGAATAAAGGATTTAAAGCTTATAATGATAATTATTCAAAATCTACCCGAAAAATTATTAATAGAATCTCCATGATTACATTTAGTTAATATCCGAAGATATAAAAGGATTACTTCATGATCATCTTTCTGAATACACTAGACTTCTTGCAAAATTATTTTTATGTTACAATCAAAGCATTAAAGAATTTAAACTCAACTCAATATCTGAAAGTATTTTCCCTACTCTCTTGGCTTAAATTCCTAATTTTCTATCTACCCATTCTTCCATTCTCCCATTCTCCCATTCTCCCCATTCTTAATCTCTATCACTCTTAAAGAAAAATAATATCACTATTGCCAGTTCTAGCTTTTAGCCTTATGCTTTAAGTTAAAATATATTTAAATTATAAAATAATCGTTTTATGTCTCCAGATAAGCCAGTGCGAAGGCGTTTTCCTAAAGTACCCATCGATCGCAGGGCATATGCCTTTGGGATTGATTTTATCATAGTTTGGTTTATTACAACCCTTGCCAAAGGTAATTGGTTTTTCGAGTTTATAGTATTTTGCCTGATATGGTATGTATCGCGAGTCATCGTAGTTTATTGTAATCGCGGCCAAAGTTTAGGGCGTTGGGCATTTGACATGAAAGTCATGGATGCCGAATTTAATAAAATACCCTCTTTAATTGATTTAGCTAAAAGAGAAGCCATTGTTGGTGTTGGTGCTTTTTTGGCTATAGCTGGTATACAAATTAGTATCTACAATCTGATTTCTATGATACTGTTTTTAGCACCTCTAATTGCCGATTGTACTTCTGCTATCCCTGATGATGAATTTTATCGGACTTTTCACGATCGAGTTGCCAATACTTTAATGATACAAACTCGTAGGGGTTTTTCCTTAGATTTACGGATTAAAGCTATTTGGCGAGAAATTCAATCCTATTTAAGGAACAGAAATCGCTAATCTATGATATAATAACTATTTGCGTGTCAATTGACAAGTTATTTCAAATTGGTAAAATCAAGTCGGTAAAATTAAGCTATGGCAAGTAAAAAAGGTGCTCGTATTATCATAACTCTCGAATGCACTGAATGTCGCTCAAACAATAATAAGCGATCAAAAGGTGTATCTCGTTATACTACTAGCAAAAATCGTCGGAATACAACTGCTAGATTAGAAATTAAAAAGTTCTGTACTCATTGTAATACCCACACAGTACATAAGGAAATTAAATAGAAATTCAAGTTAAAATTCTAGGAGAATAAGTTAAAAAATATGGTTTTTTATCGTAAGCGTCTATCCCCAATTCCTCCAAGTCAACCTATTGATTATAAAGATCTCGAACTTTTGCGTAAGTTTATTACAGAAAGAGGTAAAATTTTACCTCGCAGAATTACTGGTTTGACGGCGCGACAACAACGTAATTTAACTATTGCGGTTAAACGCGCTAGAATGATGGCTTTATTACCATTTATCAATAAGGAAGGGTAGTTTAAGAATAAGTAATAAGTAATAAGTAATAAGTAACAAGTAATAAGTTAAGAGAGCATTTGATGGTATTTTCTAACTATTAAATATTAACTTGTTTATTATCTCCACCGTCGATAGAGTAGTAATTTCCAATGTTTTAATTACACACTCAAAAAATAAATAGTTTTTGGTTAGGTTAAAAAGCATTAACCATTAACTATTAAAACTATTAAAATTTAACAATAAAGTTATTTTCTCAATATCAATTTAATTGTTTTAGCTATTTAAATCATTTAATTATCTTCATTTTATAAAAATTATGTCTAATTTACTCCATGATGGCAAAAACTTAGTTGCTGATTTAATGAAGCAATATCAAAAACAAGTTGATTTTTTAGCGATTCGTCTGGAAAAATCTGAATCTACCAATATTCTTCTTCGAGGCAATAAGCTGGAAACCCTCAGTGAAGGGATTTCTATCGGTGGCCAAGTGAGAGTTTGTTATAAAGGGGGTTGGGGTTTTGCGAGTTTTAACCGACTCTCTGATATTAACAGCCGAGTGGAAGATGCTATTTTCTCCGCTAAGTTGTTGGGTGATGATTCTACTACTTTGGCTGAGGTTGAAGGAGTTGAGGATTCCTATGTCTTACCTCTAACTGGTATTAATCCCCGTGATGTGCCTCTTCATGAGAAAAAAGAGCTATGCGATCGTTATAATGAGATTCTCAAAGGCTATCATGATTCCATTACTACTTCTACGGTAAGGTATAACGATACTTCTTTTTATGTGATTTTAGCAACTTCTGATGGGATTTTTATCGATCAATCTTATTCAGATATGGAAATGCGTTTCTCTGCTACGGCGCGCAATGGTGAAATAGTCCAAACGGGAAGGGAAACTACTGGCTCTCGGAAGGGTTATTCGGATCTAATTAATTTGGAAGAGCAAGTGGAAGGTGCGGCTAAAAGGGCGGTTAACGCTCTATCTTTGCCTCCTGTTAAAGGAAATGTTTATACAGTAGTTATCGATCCCATTCTCACAGGCTTGTTTGTGCATGAAGCTTTTGGTCATCTTTCCGAAGCTGATATGCTTTATGAGAATCCAGATTTGCTAGAAGTTATGACTATGGGTAAAAGATTTGGTCCTAATGAGTTACAAATTTATGATGGAGCTGCTCCTGAAGGTCATCGAGGGAGTTATCTTTATGATGATGAAGGAACTAAAGCTACTACTACTCAGTTGATTAAAGATGGTGTTTTGGTAGGGCGGTTACATTCTAGAGAAACTGCTGGGAAGTTAGGAGAAAAGCCGACTGGGAATGCTCGGTGTTTGAATTATCATTACGCTCCCATTGTGAGAATGACTAATACTTGGATCGAAAGAGGTGAGACTCCTGTTAAGGATTTGTTTAAGGGTATTGAAGAAGGAGTTTATGCTTCTAATTGGTGTGGTGGCATGACTAATGGGGAGATGTTTACTTTTAGTGCGGGTGAGGCATGGATGATTCGCAATGGTGAAATAGGGGAACCTGTAAGGGATGTAACTCTCTCTGGGAATACTTTTAAAACTTTGGCTAATATTGAGGCTATTGGTGATGATTTTTATTGGGATGAATCTGGTGGTTGTGGCAAGGGTGGCCAAAATGGTTTACCTGTTGGTTGTGGTGGCCCATCTTTGCGCATTCGGGATGTAGTTGTTGGAGGGGAAAGTTGTTGATAAGTAATAAGTAATAAGTAATAAGTAATACGCAAGATTTTCTTGTTATTTGATCTAAATTTGATCGCGTTTATCTCTTCTCCTTTGTAAACTGATATCTTTTCCATGGACTAAATTTTGGCAATTCTTACCTTATTTCCTCTTTAAAGAAGTAATAAATACTATGGTTAAGTTTTTATTATTTTAGGAATTTCCTATTTAACTATCTTTTAGTTAATTTTATAAAAAATCATGGGAAGTCTATTAATGAAACATTAGACTATTATCAAGAATACCTTTTTCTTTTCCAAATGTCGAATGGAAGTATTGAGAGAAATATTGAATTAAGTCGCCATAATAATTTCCTCAGGAGAAATACCCCAATTAATCCACTTAATAGCCTCTTTAGCAGAAGTAAAATAGGGAGGAACCCTTAACACATGAGTATGAAAAGTACTAGGGCAAATCATTTTTAATAACAAAATAGGTTGCTCATCCATTTCATCAATAATTTTATTAAATCTTAAAAGGGTATATTCCTGCCAAGAATCGATTTCTTCAGCTTCCAATTCTAATGCCATACGCTCATATCCCAATGCTTCAATCAAAATCCTTCTAATTTCCGCATTTCTTTCAGTTAAAATCCATTTACATTGCCAATTATCTGGGTTTAACTTACCATATTCTGGAGGGATAACGACCCCTTGATTCGCATAAAATCCATTACCATCAGCAAACTCTATAGCTTTTTTTCCTTCACCATGAAGATAATATTCTTGATTAAAATTATATTTTATAGGATGATTAGATACGAAACAAAAATTTTCATATGGAAAAAACCAGCCTGTATTACTAATAATCCCCTGCCATAACTTCCATTCTCTAGGAGATTCAACACAATTCACCACCGAATCATAATAATCGATTTCGCAAGCCATGACTGCTAATAATTCCGGCTTAAGACAAAAGCGACTAAATAAAGACTTAGCAAATAAATTTCCCAAACTATTTAAAAGTTGACTAGATTCATGTTTTTGTAGAGATAAAGTTATTTTCTTTAAAGCTTTTTCTATTTTTTGATGATCAGTTATTTCTGCTATTTTGTTTAAAATATTAATTAAAACATGAGAATTTAATTGAGTTTCAATTTGTAAAACTGTACTATTAATACCATCTTGCCAAGAAAGATGGAATTTTTTTCCTAAATTAGTAGATTTTGAAATTCCCATTTCATGATGAAAAGAATTAACCTTTTCCTGATTAATTTGTTGCCTTAATCTTGTCACTAATTTACCTGAAAGAGGTATGCCTAATTGAGATTCTAAAGGCTTTTTCAACAAATTATTACAACGACAAACTAAGTCTTTTAACATTCCCTTAGAAGGGTTTTTAAGTTGGATTTTCAGAAACTTTATTAATTCACCCATTTTGTGAGTTTCTATATCTTGCCAACCTAAATCTATGATGTTTTCCCAAGCAATGTAAGGGTTATCACAAAAGATAATTTTCGGTGGTTGATAGCCTAATATTTTATATAAGTTTCTAATTTTAGATTCCTGTTGAGAAAATTGTATCCTTTGGGTTGAGATGCCGATTTGCCACCATTTATGACTACAACTTAACCAGATATTTTCTAATTCGGGAATTGTTTTTTTTTGATTAGATTGAAACATTTTTTTGAATTAATTTACTAGATTACGCCCATTTTTTTCTGTTGATATTAATCTATTTATACTATCATTTATCTTGTGATTTTCTGATAGGATATTAAAGTGATTTTTCCTTGGTTTTTGAGGTGTAGGGATATAATTAGGATTAGATTTATCTAAATATTTAATTTTTCTTTGATTGAGTTTTATTTCTTCGTTATTTCTTGCTTCTTCATGGTTTTGTTTTAGCAATCTTTCTTTTAATTTCTCTTCTAAAAGTTTTATTTCTTCAGCATCTTTGATTTTGTTATTCCAATATTTTACATCTACTTGGGTTACTAATTCTTTCACTTTTTGATTGATATCATGAGGATTTGATGTCTATTTAAATATTTCCTTCTCGACTTGAGAAATACTTTGAGAATCTCTCTGTCTGATAACACCTTTCGTATATTTACTCATAAGATTACCCTATTATTTAACTTTTTGATATTTTTACTGGTTCTTCTAATGAGATTTTACCCATAAAATTCTTAACTACCATCGTATTTTTATTAAGTTAATAAAATTGAACACTGAATCAATCACTATATTTTCAGGATGATTGAGGGATAATAGTATACCAAAGTTATTTTTAGACCATTAGTTAAATTAACTTAAGTATATTATATTACACGTTCCCAGTTAAAATTGACTTCTTCATCTTCGTTATTTCTGATAGAAGCTTCGGATATAATTAAAGAATCTCGATAATTTGACGATCTTTTTATCATTTTATCGGGTACAGGTATATAATCAAAAGTATTTTTTAAAACTTCTATTTCTAGATTATCTCTAGATTTAACTTTTTTTTTAAAGGATTTAAATTCATTTTCATCTTGTTTCAATTTATCTTGATAAAATTTACTATTTTCAGCTTCTCTTATTTTTTGATTCCAATATTTACTATTAATTTGATTGGCTAACCCTTGTAGTTTTTCATTGATATTATCTTCAAAGATATGGTTTTCAAGGATATGGTTTTGAGGAGAATTTTGATTATTAAAATTGTTATTAACTTTTTGTTGAGATATTTTTGAATTGCTGGGATTAATTATATTAGCTTCACTAAAAAATGGTTGTTTTCGCTGTGGAATTTGTTTTTCCATCTTGCCATTAACTTTTTGTTGAGATGTTTCTAAATTAGTTTGAGTTACTGTATTAATTTGTTTTAAAAATGGTTTGTGAGATTTTTGTTTTTTGATTGATTTGTATTCCCTCTGTATCATAACTATCCAATTACCTTTGGGAATTTCTAAAGCTTGATGTTCTTCATGTATTAAAGTTGCTTTTGATGATAATACTTGTAAATATTTGATTCCTTGGTTTTCGTATAATCTAGCGTCTCCGTCATGAATACGATGAGAATGGCCAGTTAATTCTCCTGTTGCTAAGGTAAGATGAGGTAATTTTTGACGAGATATTTCTCTAGATATTTCTCGATTTTTTAATGGTATTAATAATATGTCTCCTTGCCTGATAACTCCTTGGGTGTATTTTCTCATGGAATTTTCCTCTAATTAATTTCTCCGTGTTTTTGCTTAGATACTTTAACCCTGGCGTTTCGTCAGAGATGGCTTAATCTTATAGGATACCTATAGGATACCTATAAGTTAGTTTACCCATTTTTGTTGACTTTTTTATCATTTTTGTCAAAAATTTTATCAAAACTTTATCAAAACTTTATTAAGATTTTATCAATTAACTGCCACCATACACCATCTTTTAGATCAGTTTTTCTATTATTATGAGAGACATTGAGTGTGGAGATTGAGGGATGGCTAAATGGGTAAGATAAGCTATACAAAGGAGATGAGGAAATAAATTATTGTTGATTATCCTCTATAAGAAGGTGTTTAACTCTATCATTTTTTATAAAATTGGTATTAATTAAAAAATATCAGTCATTTCCCTTCCATCTCTAATTTCTTCTAATGGAGAATATCCAAGGATTTCAAGCTGATAGAATCTCTATTACTTAGTTATGGTTGGATCTAATTTTAGAAAACTCTAGATTAATAATGGAATAGTTAACTTTTATTCTCAATCAATTAAAACTATAAAAATTAAAAGTTATACTTGATTTTAAAGTAAAATATCTCTTCTACTTTATCTTAAGTTGATTTTAAAGAGGATTTAGAGATTAAAGTATAAGGGTAAATATTTAAGTATTTAAAACTAACTTTTATCCCAGTATAGTTAACCAAAATCTATTCTCCCACTCTCCCCATCCTTGATTTAAGTAATAAGTATTTAGGTTAATTTAATCTAAAAACATCTCCTAAGATTTCTTTAGAATTAATAATTCTTTTGTCATCTGGAGAGTCATATACTACAAGTATGCCATTTTCTTCTCCTAGATAAGGAAATAAGGTTATTCCTTCGGCAAAATCTGTTTTTGATATTGAAGGTAAATCAAAGAGTATTTCTAGTTTTCCTTCTTCTTGTGAAAAAATTGTATCCCCTTTTGATTTAAGTATTTTTGATAGTTTATATACTCTTGTCAGACTTTCTAAAGTCATGGTTGCGCCTGCCAAGATAATTAAATCATTTTTATACCAGCATAAATCTCTTATTCCTAAGCCATCTAAATGAATAAAGTGTTTCTTGTAAGTTCGATTTACCTCTTCAAAGTGTTTGAGTTTTAGAATTCCTGGGGTTGATTCTTCCACTTCTATCTCAAGAATAATCGCCCATCCTCGTAATACTGGCCCTCTTAATCCTAAAAATATTCGGTTATCTCTGACGGCAATTCCTTCTATATCCAAACCATTATCTTTTGAAGGAAGTTCTATGGAGATTATTTTTCCTAAATGCTCATCTTCTTTTAAGGTTTCAATCAAAATATTTCGATCGCCTATTTTTTCTAGACTAGCAGCTGTTAGTTTTTCTTGTTCTAATTCTGGATTTTCATAGGATTTTACTAATTCTCCTTTGATTACTGGTATACGAGCAATAAGAAAACGATTTAAATCCAGTTTTATTTTAGCGAGTTTTTCAATGTCTTTATGTTCATCTTTACCTTTAGGTTTACCTCTTTTAGTGCTATGAGATCCTGTAACCCAAATATAACCATTACTATAAGATAATCCTTCAATATCAATTTCGTCCTCTGAGTTAAATAATTCTACAAAATCTCCTAAAAAAAAGTGTTTATGGTTGCCAAATATTCCTTCTCCTATAGGAGATATTTTTTCTATTCCCAATAATTCATCAGAACCTATCCATAAATTTCCATCTGGTGTTTGGATAATAGCTGACATATCTTTAATAATTTTTTCGCCTTTATCTTGAAAACATAGTTTTACTCGACTTAGTAGAAATCCTTGTGACATACTTTTTTTACTCCTTAATTAATATTATTGTAATTGTTTAATGCCTATTAGTTTTCTAGTATGCTTTTAAAAGCTAATTATAAATTCTATTTTTAGAAAAACTTTATTT
>JANQIW010000036.1 GCA_028281945.1 Prochloraceae cyanobacterium PL24a_bin.78 | reverse complement strand
TAAAAATTAAGAATTAACAATTAATAATTAATCATAAAAAACCATAATGAAAACCATCGTATTAATAGCAGGATTTGAAACTTTTAACACCAATCTCTACAAAAAAGCAGCAGAATTAGCCACCTCAAAGTGTCAAGAATTATCTATCAAAGTATTTAGTGATAAAGCTTTATTAGAAACCCCAGAAATAGTAGAAAAAGCCTTAGCAAATGCTGACGTATTTTTTGCTAGTTTAATCTTCGATTACGATCAAGTAATGTGGCTCAAACCAAGGGTAGAAAATATCCCAATTCGCCTTGTTTTTGAATCAGCTTTGGAATTAATGAGCCTTACAAAACTAGGAAAATTTGTCATCGGCGATAAACCCAAAGGAATGCCAAAACCCATTAAATTTATCCTCAGCAAATTCGGAAGTGGCAAAGAAGAAGACAAACTCGCAGGTTATATTAGCTTCTTAAAAACTGGACCAAAACTATTAAAATTTATCCCTAGTCAAAAAGTACAAGACTTGCGCAATTGGTTAATAATTTATGGCTATTGGAATGCTGGTGGTAGTCAAAATTTTGCCTCTATGTGTTGGACTATTGCAGAGAAATATTTAGACTTAAAAATAGGAGACATTCCCAACCCAATCGAAACCCCAAATATGGGATTAGTTCATCCAGATTATCAAGGGTATTTTACCTCACCTCAAGAATATATAAAATGGTATTTTGATACTAAGAAAAACACTAAAGCTTCCATCGTTGGCATCTTACTTTATCGCAAACACGTTATTACTAAACTCCCCTATATTCCCCAATTAATTCGTCACTTTGAAGAGGCAGGGTTAATCCCTTTACCAATCTTTCTCAACGGCGTAGAAGGGCACGTGGCCGTTAGAGATTGGATGACAACTTCCTACGAAACTAACCAACGACAAAACGGCAACAAAGAAATCCTTTCCCTCTCAGATAAAGCAGTCAGTGTGGATGCTATTGTCTCCACCATCGGTTTTCCCCTCGTCGGCGGACCCGCAGGTTCCATGGAAGCAGGGCGACAGGTGGAAGTGGCTAAAACTATTCTCAAAGCTAAAAATGTACCTTATTTTGTCGCTGCACCTCTTTTAATTCAAGATATCCATTCCTGGACTCGACAAGGCATTGGGGGATTACAAAGTGTGGTATTATATGCTTTGCCTGAATTGGATGGTGCCATTGATACTGTGGCTTTGGGTGGATTAGTAGGTGAAGATATTTATCTCATTCCTGAGCGGGTTAAACGTCTCACTGGTAGAATTAAAAAATGGATTAAATTACGCCAAACTCCTCCTCAAAATCGCAAAATTGCCATTATTTTATATGGATTTCCTCCGGGTTATGGGGCAACCGGTACCGCTGCTCTGTTAAATGTTCCTCGATCGTTATTATCATTCCTCCAAAAACTAAAAGCAGAAGGTTACCAAGTAGGAGAATTACCAGAAGATGGGGAAGAAATTATTCGCCAAGTCAAACTCGCAGATGAAAATATTAAACAAGGAGAATTCATCAACGTAAAAACTCTGGAAAAATGGTTAGGATATTTATTAACCTCTCGCATAGAAAAGCAATGGCAATCGTTAACTAAAACAGGAATAAAAACCTCAGGAGAAGAATTTCATTTAGGAGGTGTGCAATATGGCAATGTCTGGATCGGTGTGCAACCTCCTTTAGGAATCGCTGGGGATCCCATGAGATTGATGTTTGAGAAAGATTTAACTCCCCATCCTCAATATACTGCTTTCTATAAATGGCTAGAGAATGAGTTTCAGGCAGACGCTGTGGTACATTTTGGTATGCACGGTACAGTTGAATGGTTGCCGGGATCCCCTTTAGGAAATACTGGTTATTCATGGTCGGATGTATTGCTAGGAAATTTACCAAATCTTTATATTTATGCCGCTAACAATCCTTCTGAGTCTATCTTGGCAAAACGCCGTGGTTATGGGGTTTTGATTTCCCATAATGTGCCTCCCTATGGTAGGGCTGGTTTGTATAAAGAGTTAATGGCTTTGAGGGATTTGATTAGTGAATTTCGCGAAGATCCAGAGAAAAATGATGCTTTACGTCCTATTATTTGTCAAAAAATTATTGATTCTGGTTTGGATGCCGATTGTAAGTTTGAGGAAGGTGAGAAGTCGGGGATCGCTTTTACAGTGGAGAATTCAAGGTTGTTTAGTAAGTATGCTCTTTATGATTATTTTGTGAAGGTTTATGAGTATTTACAGGTGGTAGAGCAAAGATTATTTTCTTCTGGACTTCATACTTTAGGAGAAAATCCTGATGAAGAGCAAATGAGTAGTTATTTGGAAGCTTATTTTGAGGAAAATTTCGACCATGAGAGTTTTGAAACTCTAGATACCGACGATCAAGCAGAAATAGCAAAAGAAAATAAGAAGAAAAAACTTGAAAAAGAAAATTTAATCAAGGAATTATTATGGCAAACTAGTGATGAAATTACTAATTTATTACGAGGTTTAAATGGTGAATTTATTCCACCCGCTCCCGGTGGAGATTTGTTGCGTGATGGACCAGGAGTTTTGCCAACAGGGAGAAATATTCATGCTTTAGATCCTTATCGTATGCCTTCACCTGCTGCTTATGAGCGTGGTAGGGAAATTGGGAAAAAGACCATCGCTCAGCATTTAGAGGAAAATGGTAGTTATCCAGAAACTATTGCTGTGATGTTATGGGGGTTAGATGCTATTAAAACTAAGGGGGAATCTCTAGGAATTCTCTTGGAATTAGTGGGGGCATATCCTGTAAAAGAGGGCACAGGTAGGATTGTACGTTACGAGTTAATGCCTTTAGATGAAATTGGACATCCGAGAATTGATATTTTAGCTAATCTTTCGGGAATATTTAGAGATAGTTTTGTAAATATTATTGACTTACTTGATGATTTATTTGCTAGGGCAGCTAATATTGATGAACCTATATCGGATAATTTTATTCGCAAACACGCTTTAGCTTTGGCAGAAAAAGGAGTTGAGAATGTTTCGGCTCGTCTTTTTTCTAATCCTGCTGGGGATTTTGGTTCTTTGGTGAACGATCGAGTTGTGGATAGTAACTGGGAATCAGGTGATGAATTGGCAGATACATGGAAAAATCGTAATGTATTTAGTTATGGTAAAAAGGATAAAGGCCAAGCGCGCCCTGAAGTTTTGACTCAGTTATTAGCAACTAGCGCAAGAATAGTCCAAGAAATTGATTCCGTTGAGTATGGTTTAAGCGATATTCAAGAATATTATGGCAATACTGGAGGATTGAAGCTAGCGGCTGAAAAAGAAAGTGGACAAAGGGTTAATGCTAGTTTTGTAGAAAGTTTTTCAAAGGATACAACACCTCGAAAATTAGAAGATTTATTGCGTTTGGAGTATCGAAGTAAGTTACTCAACCCTAAATGGGCTGAAGCTATGGTGAATCAAGGTTCTGGTGGAGCTTATGAAATTTCCCAAAGAATGACAGCATTGATTGGTTGGGGAGGCACTGCTAAGTTTACGGATAACTGGGTTTACGAACAAGCGGCAGATACATATGCTTTAGATGTTAAAATGGCGGAAAAATTACGTCAGGCAAACCCTGAAGCTTTTCGTAATATTGTTGGGCGAATGTTGGAAGCTAATGGAAGGGGTTTTTGGAATGCTTCTGAAGATAAATTAGAAAAATTACGAAGTTTATATGATTTGACAGAGGAAGAGATTGAAGGATCTACCGTTATGTATAGTTGATAATTTATTGTGAGCAAAACTATAATTTTTCAACAGTTTAAGCTAGGAGAGTAGGGAAATAAATTTTGGTTAATTATGCTAGATTTAGGATTTTTAACTCTATCATTATTAAAGACTTTCTTGGTATGAAATCAAATTTTATAAGGAATAAGGGAAATTAGAAAACTCCCAATTCGTACCAAAATTCCCGAAAAAAATTAGTAAATCAAGTCAAAATCTCCTCAAAAACTTGTCAATATCTGTATTCTTTGTGTCGTCTATAGTTTATAATCTATAAAGATTTTGTTAAAGTTTAAATCAAGACAAAAAAATAAAATAGAAAAAAATTATGACAGACAAAAAAGTAGTAATTGCCCCATCAATCCTCTCTGCCGACTTCAGCCGCTTAGGAGAAGAAATCAAAGCAGTAGACGAAGCAGGCGCAGACTGGATTCATGTTGATGTCATGGATGGTCGTTTTGTACCTAATATTACTATTGGCCCATTAATTGTTAAAGCTATTCGTCCTTATACTCAAAAGCCTCTAGATGTTCATTTAATGATCGTTGAACCAGAAAAGTATGTTGCTGAATTTGCAAAAGCAGGTGCAGATATCATTTCTGTTCACGTAGAGCACAATGCTTCTCCACATATTCACCGTACTTTAGGACAAATTAAAGAGTTAGGAAAGAAAGCAGGTGTAGTTCTTAACCCTTCTACTCCTCTTGAATTAATTGAATATGTTCTAGAACTATGTGATTTAGTTCTTCTAATGAGTGTTAACCCTGGCTTTGGTGGTCAAAGTTTCATTCCTAGTGCAGTAGATAAAGTGCGTAAACTTCGTCAAATGTGCGATGCTAAAGGTCTAGATCCATGGATCGAAGTTGATGGTGGTCTAAAAGTAAATAACACTTGGCAGGTATTGGAAGCTGGGGCAAATGCGATCGTTGCTGGTTCTGCGGTATTTAAAGCTCCTAATTATGCTGAAGCTATTGAAGGAATTCGTAATAGTAAGCGTCCTGCTGAAAGAGAATTAGCAGCAGTTTAATCATTATAGATCTAAAAAATAAGTGGGTTAAGTATTTTCCTAGCCCACTATTTTATGGTTTTTTTTGAATAATTTAATATGTATAGTAATAATCTTCCTAACTTACCAAATCAAATTTTAGACAAACTACGTCAACAAAGTCAAAAACAAAATTATATTTATAGTATCCTTCAATCTTTAGTAAGTATAGTTTTTCCTATCACTGAAAGTATTTTAGTTGGTTTTCTTGTTGGTAGTGATGGAAATAATAGGATAACTTTGATTATTTTCCTATTTTTAATTGGCATTATACATATTGTTCTTTTAACCTCAATTTTCCTTTTTGAAAAACCTTTAAGTCAATTTTTAATAGAATTTGAAGAACTAAAACAGACCAAAGAAAAATATCAAGAAGAAATAACTGGAACAAGAGAAATACAGCTTACTTTTTACAAGATTTTAAAATCGACAGAACTTTCTTTAGCAGCTATTAATCAAATAGATAAACAAAAAAAAGATTTAATACAAATATTTGAAAATATCTTAAATCCTTGGATTCAAGAACGTAGTGATATCTTTTGGTTTAAAGATGGTGAAGCTTTTTATAATTTAGCTATTTATTTGTTCAATCCAACAATACAAGAGCTAGAGTTAAAATTTCGTAAATGTGATAATCGAATTAAAAGATCAGATCGCAATTGGGGAGTTGGAGTAGGCCATGTTGGAGTTTGTTTTTCAAGGAAAGAAACATCTTTTACTAATGATGCAATAAAAAGTCCTGATTTAACAAACCAAGAGACCAAAAGAATTGAAGATAAAAATTATTATAAATCTGTAATTGCCGAGCCTATTTGGGACTATAATGATATCATAGGAGTTTTCATCGTTACCAGTAGCAAAGCAGAACAATTTGAGAAAGAAATACATTTATTACCTACAAGATTAATTGCAAAGTTACTGGCAATTGGCTACCAAATAGGGAATGAAAAAGATTAACAAAATTTTTTAGAAGGGTTTATCTATGAAACCAAAAGAGAAACAACAGGTAGAATTTAAACAAATTGAAAATCGTTCTGTTAAGGCTTTTCTTAAATATCTTGAAGATCCCACACAAGATTATCAAATTGTCGTAAAAGAAGAAACTGAAAAAGCATTAAATGCCATACAAGAATCTGCAATTAGAATTGGTCGAAAAATAAGACAAAATTCTAACAAATAGTTTTCAATTTTATCTCTGCTAATTAATACAAATATATATCATTGAACAAAATATATATCAAACAAGTAAATGGGTTAAGTATTTTACTAACCCACTCTTTTCCCTTGACTTAGTTTTTATCTAGAGATAACGATGATTGATTATTTCCAGCAGTATTATTTTTAGTAATAAATTCTCCATGCCGTTGAATAAGCTCAGCAACTAAACCAGTCCAGGCTATTTGATGAGAAGCACTAATATCAATTTTCTAAAACTATGGTAGACTTAAAGCTCTCTTTTCCTTGCTGATTCCCAACCCAAAACCTATCTTCCTTCTCCTCCTTGTCTCCCTTGTCCTCCTTGTCTCCCCCTAACCATTGTATGTCATACTTTTGGAAAAACGATATAACTCTGCACCAATATCTTCATGAAAGTATTCATTATCTCCATTCTTCTCTTGTCTCTCCATTTTATTGAATCTTATTATTTAAACTCTATCAATATTCGAGAAAAATAATATTATTGTGAACTTTATTTATCCCATAAAGAAAAATATTCAACCAGAAGTTGAAACGATATTAAATTTAGTTTTTCCTTAAATTATTCATAATCAAAATTTAGCCATTTCACAATCAAATCTTAAATAAAAAAGCTCTTAATCTTTGCCAAAACCTGAGAAAATCCTAAAAAGTGACATAGATTGATTCCTTAGTACTCCTGTGCTTCAAACAATCATTGTTAACTATTTACGATAGTCATACTAAAACATCAAAAAATTTTTGATCCAAATCTAAAAAAATTCTGAAAAAAATATGGCATTATTAACAGGTTTTGCATCATTACCAGCAGCAACATTTGCTCCCGGACCACCATCCGGTGCTGATAACGGCAGTGGAGAACCCATTTCTGCCAATGGATTTACAGGCCCATTTGAAAGTCAACCAGTACAAGGATTTAGTGGTGTTCAATTTCCACTCGAAGGAGAAGGAGATGAATTCTATTTTTTATCAGATAATGGCTTTGGTTCTCAAGCCAATAGTACAGATTATCTCCTACGTATCTACGAGATTGATCCAGACTTTGTCGGTTTTGAAGATGGAGATGGTAGTGTTGAAGTAGGTGATTTTATTCAACTAGCAGATCCAAATAATTTAATTCCTTTTGAAATTCAAAATGAAGACACAACCGATCGGCTTTTAACAGGGGCAGATTTTGATATTGAATCCTTTGTGATTGGAAACGATGGCACATTTTGGATTGGTGATGAATTTGGTCCATTTATTCTTCATTTCGATAGTGATGGAACTTTGATTGAAGCACCAATTTCTACTCCTGATATTGTGGAAATTGAAGGTGAAATACAATTAGATGGTTTGGTTCAATCTCCTCAAAATCCTTTCTTAGAAGATCCTGATTTGGCTAATATAGGCGGTTCTGATGGGTTTGAAGGTTTAGGTTTTAGTCCCGATCGTTCTCTTTTATATCCTGTTTTAGAAGGTACTGTGGCAGGTGATCCAGAAGGTTCAGTACGGATATATGAATTTGAGGTAGAATCTTCTTCCTTTACTGATTTTATTGGTTTCTATCAATTCGACGATCCAATTAACGCAATTGGGGATATTACGCCTATTAATGATGATCAATTTCTAATCATCGAACGGGATAACTTACAAGGAGATGAAGCAGAGTTTAAGCAAATCTTCTTGATAGATATCACAGAAATCGATGAAAATGGCTTTGTATCTAAGGAACCATTAGTAGATTTACTGAATATTGACGATCCTAATGATTTAGATGGCAATGGA
The DNA here is from genome assembly GCA_028281945.1 of Prochloraceae cyanobacterium PL24a_bin.78. Classification (GTDB taxonomy): domain Bacteria; phylum Cyanobacteriota; class Cyanobacteriia; order Cyanobacteriales; family JANQIW01; genus JANQIW01. The sequence continues at coordinate 17,854 of JANQIW010000036.1, read as the reverse complement.
GAAGATATATTTACATTTCCATTTGTCACGATCGAAGATGTTTTAGTCATTGATGAAGAGACTATTTTAGTTGCCAATGACAATAATTTTCCTTTTTCTACTGGACGTGACCCAGTTCTTCCAGATAATAATGAAATCATTTTACTCCAATTAGAAGAACCTTTAGATTTAGATCCTAATTTAGGTGCACAAGCTATCGGTATTGATGAGGCAGAATTAATCTTCGGTAGTCCAGAAGATGATGTTTTGGAATCAGGTATTGATTTCGACGAGTTGAATAATATTATCTTTACAGGAGAAGGTGAGGATCTTATTGATACTTTCACTGTAGATACCTCTGACAATCGGGTTTATAGTGGTAGCGATAATGATGAATTTATCGTCGGAAGTAACGATCGCATTTTTGGGGGCGAAGGTGATGACATCCTTGACGCTTCAGACGGAGATGGTGATAACCGACTCTATGGTGACGAAGGTGATGACGAAATCCTTGTGAATTTTGACGATCGTGGTTTTGGGGGTGTTGGTAATGATACCCTTGATGCTTCGGAAGGAAGTGGTGGAAACCGTCTTTATGGAGGAGAAGGTGATGATACTTTTATTCTCGGAGAAGACGATCGAATTGTTGGAGGAGAAGGTGATGATACTATCTTAGTCACTGATGAAGGTGATAATCTCATTACTGGTGGAGAAGGTGCCGATACTTTCTTAGTTACTAGTGGTGACATCCTCGATAGCCCTAATACTATTACTGATTTTGATATTCTTGAAGATATCATCAGTGTTGGAGGTGTAGGTGAGGCCCCAAGTCTTGACTTTAGTGCTGTTGATGGTAGTACTAATTTAACTGTAGAAGGTAATTTAGTAGCTATTTTCTTAGGTGTTGATATCGATGCAACCTCAGCTAATATTGTGATTGCTTAGTTTTTTCATTCACAGTATAAATTTTAGTGGTTCAAGTTTTGTTTTTTTCTATAAAAAAGTAATATTATTATATGATTTTCTGCTATTAAATTTAATTTAGCAGAGTTTTTTTATTTTTTAGTTTAAATAAAATATTTTAAATAAGAAATTATAATCTTATCTAGAAAAAGAATATAAAGAAGAAAAATCATAATTGGCGAGGTAGAATAGCCTTATATCAATTTTCAAAAATAGTGACAGGGTTAAATTTTCTAAATTCAGGATAGGATAATTAACAAAAACTTATTTTCCCTACTCTCGGTTATCAATTTCTGCTTACTTATCTCCCCATTCTCCCATTCTCCCATTCTCCCATTCTCCCATTCTCCCCATTCTTTATCTCTATCACTATTAAATTAAAGAAAATAATACTTAGAATGTCTATAAAGATGAGTTTATTATTGGTAATAATCTATTAATTTCATAGAAAAATTACTATTCAAAAGTAAATCTCAACATTGTCAGTAAATTAAAAACTAACCATGATTAACGATAAAAGACTATGACAACTTATTAATAATATTCTTAAATAATTATTAATAACAAGAGATACATATCAAAATAGTTGATATTATAAAAAATAAGTTTTTAACAATATTTCTTGATATTAAACCCCCGTCTCAAAAAAAATATCTATATTTTCAGGTTTTAAGAAGTTTAAGCTCAAAATAAATAGGATCTAATTAATATCCTAAATAAAAAAGTTTATTAATAACAAAAATTTAATATTTATTTAATATTATCTTAAATTTCAAATGGGAATCTAATTTATAAGGAATTATTTGCTTTTGTTAAATCAAAAAACGTAATACTTTTAGAAACTTATAATATAGATTAGGAATTAAAATCAATGACAGGAAATGTAATCTTTATTCACCCAGATGGGGCCAGCCCATCTCATTTTGGTGCAGCTCGTTTTGCTTCCGTAGGTCCAGATGGAAGACTAAATTGGGACTTATTAACAGAAGCTGGTGTTTACCTAGGACACCTAGATGACCGAGTAGTAGCAACTTCCAACGGGGGTGCAGTAACCCACGCCTATGGAATTAAATCTGTAGCAAGTTCTTTTGGCTTCGACGGTGAAGGGGAGCAATACATTTCCTTGGCAGGAGAACAAGGTCTCAACGTAGGAAATCCTCAAAATACAGTTCTCGAAGATGCTATTGAAGTAGGAAGACCTACAGCCATCATTAACTCAGGATTTATTGCCGAACCTGGCACAGGAGTTTTTGCAGCTTCAGCATTAAATCGTGGTGAAACAGAAGAAATTACCGCCCAAATCATCGAATCAGGAGTAAACGTAATCCTAGGTGGTGGAGAAACAGATTACTTACCAGAAGGTACAGTAGGATTCTTTGGGGAAGAAGGCACAAGAACAGATGGACGTAACCTCATCGAAGAAGCAGAAGCTCTAGGTTATACCGTAGTCTTCACCTTAGAAGAATTGCAAGCAGTTCCTGCAGGCACAGAAAATTTACTAGGGATCTTTGCAGCAAGTGATACTTACAACGATATTCCAGAAGGTGCATTAATAGAAAACGGCTTTGTAGAAGATAACGGTGAACTGATTTTCTATGGCCAATCTCCCTTCAACCCTAACCCACCTACTATTGCCGAGATGCTTCAAGCAACCCTAGATCTAACCCTTTTCCAAGAAGAAGATGAAGGTTTTTTGATTGTTCTAGAAGAAGAAGCCACCGACAATTTTGGCAACAATAACAATGCAGCCGGGGTAATTGAAGCAACATTGCGAGCTGACGAAGCCATTGGAGTAGCAATTGATTTTGTCAACAACGTCAACTCTGAGACCCTAATTATCACAGCAGCAGACTCTGATGCAGGTGGTTTAGAAGTAGACGATACCTTTGGGGAAACAGTAGGTACAGCTCCCTACCAAAGAGAAATAGACGACATCACAGGTGAACAATTTGTAACTCAAGTACCAAGAGACGGGCAAACAGGCAGTGGTACCGCCCCATTTGTAACAGGTGCACCGGATTCCAATGGCGATTTCTTTGAATTTGGTGTAGCTTGGGCAGGATTACCAGACTTTGCCGGTAGTATTGTTTCAAAAGCATTTGGTTATAACTCGGAATTATTACCAGCAACCGTAGATAACACCGGCATTTACCGCATCATTTATGAAACTCTCTTTGATGTAGCCCTTGAACCTCCAGAAGGCGTACCCGAAGATCCAACACCAGCACCTGCACCAACCCAATCCACAGGTGGAGTTATCTTTATCCATCCTGACGGAACATCTCCTTCTCATTATGCAGCAGCCCGTTTTTCTTCCGTAGGCACTGATGGAAGACTAAACTGGGATCGATTAACTGAAGCAGGTGTATATTTAGGCCATATAGACGATCGAATAGTAGGGACATCCAATACTGGTGCTGTAATTCACGCTTACGGTGTTAGAAACGGCGCAGATAATGATTCTTTTGGATTAGATATTAATGGCGAACAAATCCTATCCGCAGCAGGCACACCAAATACCATTACAGAAGATGCCATCGCCGCAGGATTACCAACAGCTTTAATTAACTCAGGTTTTATCGCTGAACCTGGAACAGGTGTTTTCGCCGCATCAGTAGCCGATCGAGGTGAAACAGAGGACATCACAGTTCAAATCATCGAATCAGGAGTAAATGTGATTCTAGGTGGTGGAGAAACTGATTATTTACCAGAAGGCACAGTAGGATTCTTTGGGGAAGAAGGCACAAGAACAGATGGACGTAACTTAATTGAAGAAGCAGAAGCTTTAGGTTATGAGGTGGTCTTCACTTTAGAAGAACTTCAGGCTGTGGCTCCTGATACTGAATTGTTGTTAGGTATTTTTGGAGCTGAAGATACTTATAACGATACTTTTGAAGATAATCTTCGCCAACAAGGATTGGTAGATGAGAACGGTGATATTATTCTCTATGGCCAACCTCCTTTAAATACTGATCCCCCAACTATAGCAGAAATGCTAGAAGCAACCCTTAATCTTAATTTATTTGCCCAGGCAGAAGATGGTTTCTTAGTGGTATTAGAAGAAGAAGCTACTGATAACTTTGGGAATAATAACAATGCTGTTGGGGTAATTGAAGCAACATTGCGAGCCGATGAAGCTATTGGTGTAGCTATAGATTTCGTTGATAATGTTAATCCTAATACTTTAATTTTGACTGCCGCAGATTCCGATGGTGGTGGTTTGGAAGTAATTGATGTACCTGTTGGGGCATTTGGGGATCCTGAAGGTACTAGTGTCAATGTTCAATCTGAATTGGTTTCCTTTGGCGGAGGAAGTGACGGTATTCCAGTAGCTATTGATGACCAAACTGGTAATGGTGATGATGTTTTTGAGCCTTTTGTTACTGGTGCACCTGATGCTAATGGCGATACCTTTGAATTCGGGGTTGTTTGGTCTGGTTTACCTGATGTAGCAGGTAGTATTGTTTCTAGAGCATATGGTCTTAATTCAGAGTTGTTGCCAGCTACCCTAGATAATACGGAGATTTATGCCCTTACTTTCCAAACTTTATTTGGCAGAACTCCTGAAGAAGTAGCACCTCGTGGTCCAATTTTTGGCAACGTTGAAAATAATTCCTTTGAAACAGGGGTTGAAGGTTTTGATGGCTTAGGGGAATTGTTGTTTACTGGTGATGGTTTTGACTCGGTGGATATCAGTGATTCTTTTTCTCTTTTTGGTAACAATCGTATTTATTTGGGAGCTGATGACGATATTATCCTTGCAGGTGAAGGCGATCGCATTTTTGGTGGCGATGAAAATGACATCATTGATGCCTCAGAGGGTGGCGGTGGAAACCGTCTTTATGGTGGCGAAGGCGATGATGAAATTCTTGTAGGCTTTAACGATTTTGCTTTCGGTGGAGAAGGTAATGATACTCTTGATGCTTCACAGGGTGGCGGTGGAAACCGTCTTTATGGTGGCGAAGGCGATGATGACTTTATCTTAGGTGAAGGCGATCGATTATTAGGCAGAGAAGGAGATGACTCTTTCTTTGCTACTGAAGGTGGTAACAATGTTATTACTGGTGGAGAAGGCACAGATGCTTTCTGGGTAGTTAATGCTGGGATTCCTGAGTCTGCTAATACTATTACTGATTTTGACGTTATTCAAGATGTTATTGGTATTGGTGGTTTAGGTGACTCTCCAAATCTTGAGTTTAATGCTGTTAATGGAGATACTACTTTAACTGTTGAAGGAAATTTGGTTGCTATCTTCTCAGGAGTTGATATTGATGTCAATTCAGCCAATATTGTTTTTGCATAAAATAAAGTCAAAAAACTTCCATAGATATTTAATTTATTAATTCTCGGCCCTATTTTGGTTTGGCTGAGAATTTATTTTGGTGCTAATATAATCATAGTTGCTAAAAATTTTTGATATAGATAAAATTTACTTTAGCTACTTTCCGAGTTGATTTCCCTTGTTAGCGTCATCTTGGCTTGAAATTTCAAATAGTTAATCTTTGATAATTGCTAAATAGTGTAATTTACTTATCATTTATCTATTCTAAATATTCAAATAACACAAACTGATCAGGAATTGCTACCCATGAATTAGTACTTATAAATTAGTACTTACAAAGAAACTCCTTTATTAAGAATTTTTTAAGAAACTAATAAAATTCATTATCCCTACAAGCACATAAATCTGATTTAACTTTTGTAAAAAAACCGCAATATTTGAAATAAAAGTTTATACAAAAAAATTCTTTTCTTAACCTAGATATATCTATCTCTTAACCTTGGACTGAGAGTATATGGGAAGTTGATACAGGTTGATTGGAAGTCGCCCGTATCCCAAGTGTCCCAAACAACGATTCTTAACTAACTATTAATTGTTAATGCTAAAGATGAAAATAATCTGAGCATAAACTGAAAATCTTCTAAAAAAAATCTGAAAAATACAAAATCAAGAAGATTTGAAAAATACAAAATCTCAAAAATACAAAATCAAAAAAAATCTGAACCATGCAAAATGAAACAATGAGGTACAAATTATGCCAATTCAAACAACAACACAACCAGCTCAAGTTACACCATTAGCAAGTAATCTTACCAACGTCCCATTCTTTACCGTAGGGGATATCGAAATAGGATCATTAGAAGATGATTTTGCACCAGGAGGAATTTTAGACGGAACCGGTGCATTTGTCTTAGACGAAGATACTGTACGTCTCGTAGTTAACCATGAATTCGACAGTGAAGACGGTGTGCCCTATACATTAGAAACAGGAGCAGTATTAACAGGTGCTCGTATTAGTTTCTTTGATGTCAATATCGAAACCCTTGAACTCGAAGATGCAGGATTAGCAAAGACAAACATCTTTAATCGTAATGGAGATTTAGTAGTCGAAGCAGAAGATTTTTCTATCAGCCCAGGAACACCAGAAGGATTCTTTGGAATAGATCGTCTTTGTTCAGCACAATTGATCTTTGAAGGTGCTTTTGAAAGTGGCAGTGGTATTGTTGATGACTTATTCTTCTCAGGGGAAGAGGTAACTGGAGGAACAGAATACATCCTAGTACCAGAAACTTTTGATTTCATTGCTCTTCCTGCTTTAGGTCGTGCATCTTGGGAAAGTGTAACTCAAGTAGATACAGGCAATGCAGATAACGTAGCTTTATTACTTGGAGACGATCGTGACGGTGCAGCTTTATTGATGTACGTAGGTACAAAAGACGTAGACGTAGACGGAGATGGAGAAATATCCTTACTAGAAGCTAATGGTTTAGCAGAAGGTAGCATTTTCGTTTGGGTTGCAGATGGGGGAGCAGGAGTACCAGAAGACTTTAACGGAACAGGCAACAGCTCCAGTGGTACTTGGGTAGAAATCCCTTACTTCCAACCAGAAAATGCAGGGGAAGAATTTGTGGTTGATGGAGTAGTTATTGGAGAATTTGATGAATTAGGTTATGCAGACCAAGAATTACAAGATTTCTTCAGAGATGAAGCAGGAGCATTCTTGTTCTCTCGTCCAGAAGACATGGCAACTAATCCTTTTGATGGCACTCAAACAGTATTAGCTTCCACTGGTTCTGATAACTTCGGAGAACCTTTCGCTACAGGTACTGATGATATCTTTGATGACATTTGGGGAACTACCTACATCATTGACCACTTCTTTGATGAAAATGGTCTACCAACCACTTCTACTGCTACTATTGCTTACGATGGTGACGATGCAGGTGGTGATTTCTTTGATTTTGAAGGTCCTGACTTTGGTTTACGTAGCCCTGATAACTTAGACTGGGCACATGATGGACTAATCTACATTCAAGAAGATGAAGCTATTGGTGGTGCTGGAACTAGTAATGGTTCACCTGATTTTGGGGATATTTCTGGTGAAGAAACTTCTATCTGGGTATTGGATCCTGCAGCAGGAACATTAGAGCGTGTTGCTCAAATGGATCGTAGTGCTATTCCTGATACTCAATTTGATAGCGATCCAGATGATTTAGGGGATTGGGAAACCTCAGGTATTTTAGATGTATCAGCCGAATTTGGTCGTGCACCTGGTGAGTTGATTCTCTACACTGTACAAGCTCACAGTCTTGCTGGTGGTACAATCGGTGGTGGTCCGGATTCTGGTTCACAAGCTGATCCTAACTTGGTTGAAGGTGGACAATTAGCGTTCTTTATTAACAGTGATGCTACTGCTTTAACATCTAATTTTGGTAGTGCTGGAGACGATGTTCTCGATGCTGGTGTTGATTTTGAAGGTGTTTTCGATCTTGTCTTTAGTGGTGCAGGTAGTGATTTAGTTGATACTTCTACTGTAACTACTGTGTTTGATGGTCCTCGTAATCGGATTTACACTGGTAGTTTTGGTGATGAAATCAATGTTGGTACTAACGATCGCATCTTTGGTGGCGACGATGATGATACTATTGATGCTTCTGTAGGTGGCGGCGGTAACCGTCTCTATGGTGAAGATGGTGCTGATGAAATTTTAGTGAACTTTAACGATCGCGCTTTCGGTGGCGATGGTGCTGATACTCTAGATTCTTCTCTTGGAGATGGTGATAACCGTCTTTATGGTGGTGCAGGAGATGACGATATTATCTTAGGTGAAGACGATCGTGCTTTCGGTGGGGATGGAGATGATTCTATCTTAGTCACTGATGGTGGTAATAACCTGATCACTGGTGGGGCTGGTGTTGATACTTTTGGAATTGTTAATAGTGAAATTGTTGATGAAGCTAATACTATTACTGATTTGAATTTAGCTGAGGATATTATCAGTATTGGTGGTATTGGTGTTACTGATACTAGTGGTTTAAGTTTCGCTGATGTTGATGGTGGTGCAAGTTTAGCTGTTGGTGATGATGTTGTTGCTATCTTCCTCGGTGTTGATGCTGCTGCATTAGAAACTGCTAATTTTGCTTTTGTTGCTTAATCTAAGCTTTACGGTTTGGTTTCTTCATTTGGTTGTTAAATTAACATAATTTCTATACTTCCTACTCTGAATTTAGTTTTGGAGTAGGATTTTTTTTATGGTAGTTTATGTTTATCAAGGGTCTTTTTTTATTTTAAACAAAGCATAATATGGGCATTTGATCATTATGTATTTATTTTTTGTATGATAAATAGTTATGGATTTCTTTTTTCAATTTAATATATTTATTTTATATGTATTTTGATCAATGTTACAGTATTTTATATTAATAGTTTGAATATCAGCATATTTAATTATTACATGACCTTTTTCTTTTTTGATTATATTTTGAGTTCTTTCATTTATAATGGTTACTGTACCAAGTATTAATCTATCTAATTCACCTTTATCATTAAAAAAATAGTTATTTAGTACTCCTTTATATTCATAAATTTCCTTGTCTACTACCATTAGAACACTGATTTGAACGAAATCAATTTCATCTACGATTATTTTAATTTCTCCTTTAGATAGCTTTTTATATTGATTATTATCATTATCTTTATCTTTATCATTTCTATCAATAGCTCTTTGCTGTCCAGAAAATAAATAATACCATTCATTATTAAATCTTAAATATTTAAATTGTATATCTAATCTCATAAATCTTACAACTTCATGAGATAAATAACCTAATCCCCATGCAGAGATATATATTGAAAAAAAGTATAATAATATATATTCGGGATGTCTGTCTATAGATTCGATAGAATTTTTTACTGCTTGATAAAGATAATCTGTGTCTGGTTTTTTTGATACAAAAAAATTTTGACCTGTTAAAAAAATAAAAAGTGCTTTAAGATTAATCTTCTGTTGAAAAGGATATTGAGATAAATGAATCCAAATGCAATGTATTGGAATAGACCATATAATGCCTTGGGTTATGTCTTCTGGTAAAGTTGAAAAAACAACTGGTGAGTTCCAAGAACCTTTTCTATAACTATAACGAAAAATTATTCCAGGTAAAATTAATAAAAAAATTAATAGAGCAGAAAAAGCAAAATTCATAAGATTTATTTATTTTTTAATCACATACAATTTCTTTGTTAATATTATAAAAGATTAGGTATATTAGTCTAATCTGTTAATAATTAGTTTTAACAGAAAACCGCCCTAATCTAAATAATTTTGATATAATGTATACTAGTTAATTAAACAATCAATACAGAGACAATTACAATTTCAGCATTATTAAGCAAGATCAAACTAATAGGCTAAACCCATTCCATCTATTATTTGACTTTCTTTTCTAATATGATCAGAATCACTTCCTTCATTAAAATTATTAACTCCGTGAACTTGTTCATTATTTATTATTGAAGGTTGATGGTTATTTTCTCTCTGAGATTCTTCATCATTAATTATTATAGGTTGATCATAGTTTTCAGTTGCCAAAATATCTTGTAATCGTTTTTTAGCTTCTGGATTGGCAAGTATTTTCAATAGTTTTGGTGATAATCTAGCTTTCATTAATTTCCCGCCTTTTCTAGTGTTGTTTATCGGCTACTGCAAAAGCTGTGGATGCAATCAATCATCTAAGCCCAATGAGTAGAAGTTTTTTGATCCTTTTTTGTCGTGGACTTTTTCCATTGGTTGTCCAATTTCCAAGTTATCAAAGATAAAAAAATATTTAATTATAACATGAAATAGCTTTTGCAATAGATATATACACTATCATACCACTAATCTCGTGAAATCGTCAAATTTTAATTTAGGAAAGGAGACAATACAATTACAGTAAAATTAAGGACAACAGATAGTTTTTAGGAGTTTATAAGGGTTTCCCCTCATTAATATAGTTTTAACCCCTATTTGAGTAACAAAAAAAAATAAATTTGGTGTTGATTAATTAATTTTGGATATCTGAAAAATCATATAATATTTAAAAAATAAGATAAAATAGCAATGATTTTTAAAATAATTTCTTAAATAAATTGAACTTATAGAATAAATAAAAATATATTTTTTACGATGTATGATTAAATAAATTTTGTTAAAACAATAATTATAAAAGAAAATGATAAATTTAATGTACTCAAAAATAATAGTATATACTTTAAACATTATTAAATGACTTAAAGAAGAGAGAATAATATAGAGTTTTAGAGTTGTAGAATATTCCTTAGTGTGTAAATCTTCATTATATCTTAAGCAAAATTAAAGCTTAAATAGGATAGGATGATGGAAAAGGAGAAAGTATATCATAAATTAACAAATTTAATGAGAGAGTGTTACAAATCAAATTAATTTAATCAAGATTGGTTAGTTGGCCAAGTAATCAGATTTATAGATAAAGGTAACTCAAAAAGATTATGAAACAAAAAATAATAGTAAGCGATTTAGGGCGTATCGGTTATAAGATTTATCGACTACTTCGGCAGCAAGGAGCATTTGTAGTTGGGATCGCCGATCGTCCAGTACCAAAGTTAGCTAATGATAATATTATCATAGGGGATTTAAGATCAGGCGCAACCTTAATAAATGCTGGAATTAAAGAAGCCCACACCTTAATCCTTGCCAGTCATAATGATGCTCTAAATTTAGCAATTCTGACAACAGCAAGAGCCATTAATCCCAATATTAGAATTATTAATCGTTTATACAACCAAACTTTAGGCGATCGTTTAGATAGCACATTACCAAATCATATTAGTATGAGTGTTTCCTCATTAGCTGCCCCAATATTTGCTTTTGCAGCCATGGGAAACCAAGCCATCGGACAATTATCTGTTTTTAATCAAACTTGGCCAATTCATGAAGAAATAATTCACGAAAACCATCCTTGGTATAACAAGAAATTAAAAGATTTGTGGTCCAATAGTTCCAGAATGTTAATCTACTACCTGCCAAAAAATGAAGAAAAGGACTTAGTTACAGGAGTAGTTCAAGGAGCGAGGTTAGATATAGGTGATAGAATTATCGTAGCAAATAAACCTCAAGTAAACAATAAAAAAGGTTTCAAAATTAAAAAGTTTTTCAAAGCAATATTTAATGTTAAACAATACCAACAATATGGTGGTCCATTTGTAATAGTTACATTGGCATTATTTGTAACCATATTCATCGCAACAACTACCTATGTATGTGTAAATCTCAATACCAATATTATTGATGCTGTATATTTTACAGTAGGGATGATTACGGGAGCAGGAGGAAATGAAGAAATAGCTGAACAAAGTTTTGCTAGTATCAAAATCTTTACCTCAATCATGATGTTAGTAGGAACTGCTGTAGTGGGTATTTGCTATGCCTTGATCAATGATTTTATCTTGGGCAGTCGAATCAAACAATTTTGGGATGCAGCAAGGGTTCCTAATGGCAATCATTATATTGTCTGTGGGTTGGGGGGAATTGCTATGGAAATTGTGCGTCACCTTCTTCAAGCAGGGCAAGAAGTGGTAGTAATTGAGTCGGATCCTAATAATCGTTTTCTTCATTCCATACACTCTCTGGATGTACCTGTAATTATTCAAGATGCAACCTTAGTTAATACCCTCAAAGCTGCCAATATTGAAACAGCCGCCGCTATTTTACCTGTTACCAGTAATGATATGGTTAATGTGGAAATTGCTTTAACGGCTAAAGGGGTAGTACCAAAGTTACCTGTAATCATAAGGATTTACGATCATCAATTTGTTCAAGAAGCTAGAGAAGTTTTCCAATTTGAAAGTGCATTTTGTTCTACAGATTTAGCCACTCATTCTTTTGCTGCTGCTGCTTTAGGTGGTAGAATACTGGGCAATGGTATGGTGGATAACTTATTGTGGGTGGCTTTAGCTACTATGATCAGTCCAAATCATCCTTTTTACCAAAAAAGCGTTAAAGATGCTGCGATGATGGCGGATTTTGTGCCTCTTTATTTAGAAAGAAATCAAACCACTATTCATAATTGGGATTTATTGGATACTTATTTAGAGGGTGGAGATATTTTATTCCTGACTATGCCAGCTAATAAGTTACAATTGTTATGGCGTAGTAGTTCTGAAACTGAATTGATTTTTCATCCAAGTGCTGAACCTCTCCTTGAAGCAAATTTAAGGCAGAATTAACACTCTTTGACAATTGATAATTGACGCTCCCGTGCTAAATCAGAGATTGTAACTAGGGATTCTGGCTTCTCGTCACGGAGACGCTCCGCGAACACCGATTCGTAACTAGACAAGTATTCATACTTATCCCTGTCCGACCATCTCCACCAGCTTTTTCTTTAACGGTTCGCCCAACCGCCATTATTCCACGATTTTTGATTACTTGAGCACTAGCTATATCTCTTTGTTGTTCATAACCACAATGTTGGCAATTATGTACTCTCTGACTTAATTTCTTTTTGCCAGTATTTTGACCACAGCTAGGACATTCTTGAGATGTTCCATCTTTATTTACTTTTAAATAAAATTTACCACGTTTCCAGCAAACAAAAGGAAGTATTTCATTGATAAATTGACCTATTCCAGAATCTAAGGATTGCTTTCTAATAATTCCTCGACTCCAAGAAATAAAGTTAATATCTTCTACAAAAATATTATCTGTATTTTCACAAAGGTAATGAGCTAGTTTGAAATGCCAATCTCTTCTAGTATTAGCAATCTTTTCATGTAATCGCCCTATCTTATTTTGGAGTTTTAACCAACTTTTTGATCCTTTAATCTTATTTTTCAAGCGTCTTTGCAGCAATTTAAGCTTGCCCAGTCTATCCCTGAAAAATTTAGGTGATGGGATTAATTCTCCCGAATCTGTAGCTATAAATGATTCAATTCCTGCATCTAATCCTAAACTAGCTTCTCCAAGGACAAGGAGTGCGTCAGGGCAAACTTCCTCAGATTGAAAAGTCAACATTAAATAATAACCACTTGCTTTTTTCACAATTCTTACTTGTTTTGGAATGAAATTAAGTGGATATTCTCGCGATTGCCAAATCTTTACCCATCCAAATTGAGGTAATTTTACCTTCCCTATCCCCAAACAGTTTTTTAGCATTTGTAGACGCGCTCTTAGCGCGGCGTCTCGCCAGAGAGGAAAAACAAAACTTCTCATTTTTTTCTTATAACGAGGAAATCCATTTCCTTTAGCTTTCATATCAGAGAAAGCTCTATCTAAAGTTTTTAAAGTCTGCTGTAATACTTCTGCGTTAACAGACTTTAGATCTGGATTTTTCTTTTTTGCTTTAGTTAAATTTTTCGATTGGATATTGTAGTTCGGAAAAGGTGTATCGGCAGGAATTATATATTCAGATTTTAAAGAACAAGAATTTATCGGTGATTTTCTACTTTTTAACCAATCTTTTCGCTCAGCTAGCGCATAATTATAAACTTGACGACAAACTCCTAAGATGTATTCTACCATCTCAGTTTGTTGTTGATTTAGTTTTAATTTGTATTGGTAAGTTAGATTTATAACTTTTTGGATATTCTTTCAATTTTTTGTTATCTGTTTAATGATAAAATTAATTTAACTTTTTGTCAAGGATAAAAATTCTGTGTGATTTATAAGGAAAGGCTATCGTTTTATTTTCTTTTTTGGTCAAAATTCATGGACCGCTAATTTTATTTTTATTTTTGTGGAAAAATTTAACGGGAGTCTTCTTTTGACATTTTGAAGATAGATAATTTATAATCCGTTTGGATTGGGTTTTTTGATTAAAATTTAAACCAATCAGTACTAACTATTTAAGATTATCAATATGCCAAACCACCTCATATCAAGTAAAAGTCTATATCTACAAAAGCACGCAGAAAATCCCATAAATTGGTGGTATTGGTGCGATGAGGCTCTTTCCATTGCTAAGTCTTCAAATAAACCTATTTTTCTGTCTATTGGTTATTCTAGTTGTCATTGGTGTACAGTGATGGAAGGTGAGGCTTTCTCGGATTTAAGTATCGCTTCATATCTTAACGAGAATTTTTTGCCTATCAAGGTCGATCGTGAGGAAAGACCAGATTTAGATAGTATTTATATGCAGGCTCTGCAAATGATGACAGGCCATGGTGGGTGGCCTTTAAATATTTTCTTGACTCCTTCTGGATTGATTCCTTTTTTTGCTGGTACATATTTTCCTGTTGAACCTCGTTTTGGTCGTCCTGGTTTTCTTCAGGTGTTACAATCTATTCGTAGGTTTTATGATACGGAAAAGGATAAATTAGACGCTTTTAAGGAGGAAATTTTTCGTCATCTCCAAGAGTCTACTATTATTCCTCCTGTGGAATCAGATAAAATTAATTTGGTTAGTCTGATTTCAGGTATTGATATTAGTTATAAAATTATTGGCAATCCTAATTATGGTGGCCCTTGTTTTCCCATGATTCCCTACGCATTGATGGCTCTTGAGGGCACTAGGTTGGATTTGTCTTTTGTTAATGAAATTAAGCTTTCTTGTTTTAATCGCGGCAAAAATTTGGCTTTGGGAGGCATTTTTGATGCTGTAGCAGGTGGATTTCATCGTTATACTGTTGATTCTACTTGGACTGTTCCTCATTTTGAAAAGATGCTCTATGATAATGGCCAAATTCTTGAGTATCTGGCTAATCTTAGTAGTGGGGGTTTTGAGGAGCCGGCTTTTCAACGAGCGATCGCTCTTACGGTTTCATGGCTTCAACGAGAAATGACTGCCCCTCAAGGTTATTTCTATGCTGCTCAAGATGCTGATAGTTTTACTAGTGCTGATGATCCTGAACCTGAAGAAGGTGCTTTTTATGTTTGGAGTTATTCTGATTTAGAAATTCTTCTTTCAGATGAAGAAATATTAGAGTTACAAAAGCATTTTACTATTAGTTCTGATGGTAATTTTGTTGATGAAGCATCACCTTCTGGAGAGGGAAAAAATGTTTTACAGCGTCGTGAAGAAGGGGAGTTACCTCATTCTGTTGAGTTGATTTTATCTAAGCTTTTTGCTGTTCGTTATGGTGATAAACCGGAAGAGATTAAGACTTTTCCTCCTGCAAAGAATAATCAAGAGGCAAAAACTACCCCATGGGCAGGACGAATTCCGGCTGTAACTGATACTAAAATGATTGTTGCTTGGAATAGTTTGATGATTTCTGGTTTGGCAAGGGCTTTTGGGGTCTTTGGAGTGAAGTCTTATTGGGATTTGGCTACTTCTGCTGCTAATTTTATTCTTGAAAATCAATGGGTAAATGGGCGGTTTTATCGTTTGAATTATGATGGTGTGGCTAGTGTCTTGGCGATGTCGGAAGATTATGCTTTGTTTATTAAGGCTTTATTGGATTTACAAAGTAATTCACCTGCTGATACGACTTGGTTAGAATGGGCAATTAAGATCCAGAAGGAGTTTGATGAGTATTTCTGGAGTGTTGAATTAGGTGGTTATTATAATAATTCTTCTGATAATAGTGAGGATTTATTGATTAGAGAGCGGGGTTATATTGATAATGCTACTCCTTCTGCTAATGGGGTGGCAATTTCTAATTTGGTGCGTTTGGGTTTACTAACGGAGAATGAGGAATATTTGGAAAGGGCAGAAGTTGGTTTGAAGGCTTTTAGCAGTATTATAGATAAATCTCCTCAAGCTTGCCCTAGTTTATTTACGGCTTTGGATTGGTATCTTAATGGCACTTCGGTTAAAACTTCTCTATCTCAGTTAGATTCTTTGATTCCTAAATATTTTCCTACTTGTGTCTATTTGGTTGAGTCTGATTTACCTGATAATGTTGTGGGTTTTGTTTGTAAAAATCTTAATTGTCTTACTCCTGCTGAAACTGAGGCTGAGTTGTTGGCGCAAATCAGGGAAAATTAATGGCTTTGTTAATGTCTCAAGTCTTAAAGAGATTGGCATCTGCCTAGTTTGGTTAATTTTGAAATATTATATAATATATAATATGACGATCGAACTTTTTATATAAAACTTTACATATATTGTAACAAAACTTTACATCAAAACAGCTTTGTTTAGATATTATGTAGTTGTTAATCAAATTTTATTTAATCTCTACCAAGGAGAAGATTCATATGCAATTAAAACACACTTGGTCTCTTAGTTTAATGACAGTAGGATTAGTCGCTGGTTTTCAAGCAACTTCCGCTCAAGCTTCTACTATTAATTTTTTACCGCCTTCAGGTTCAATAATTCTTGATGAAGAACCAGTCTTTGAAGGAACTTTTGAAGTGACAGAAGCTACAAGCTATTTTTATGAAGAAGGTGAGATTGTTTCTATTGTAATTGAAGATCTTCCTATTGCCATCGATGCTACTTTTGGAGATCCTACAGTTTTTACTTTATTCGATCTTCCAGATACTACACAAGCTTTAAATATAGTGGGTTCTTTCGATCCTACAAATCCTGATGTCGCTACAGCTAACTTTAATATCTCTATTAATGGTTTAGAGGGATCTCCAAGTGACTTTGATTTTTTCTTGCCAACCTCTACAAGTACAGTTGGATTCCAAATTACAGAGGTAAATGATCTAGGTTTCGATGATAATGTCGATACTTTCTTTGATACAGAACCTGTACCAGTTGATATTGATGGAGTTGTTTCTCTTGTAGCACCTGGTGGAGCTGTAGAATTACCACCAACTTTATTTGGTTCTCATGGTACTAGTCCAGTCCCTGTTCCAGAGCCTGCTTCAGTTGTAGCTCTCGTAAGTTTTGGTGCTTTTACCATAGCGTCTGCTAGAAAAAAGAAACTCAAGCATAGAAACTAAACACAATGTCTACATAAAGTCTAAATAATCCAAAATACCTTTTTTAGTAGTACTGCTTTTGATTTAAGCAGTATTTTTTGATGTTTAGTTATAATAATTTTGCTTAAGTTATAATAATTTATAGGGCTTTATTATAGATATCTTTATGAAGAGATATTTAATTATTCTCCTGAGAGTAAATACTAGTTAAAGAGTATTCTTCTTGCATTCTAGGAGTTCTATTTTTTTTAGCCTGAATTTATTATATACTATCAATTCATTTTTTGCCAAGTTTTTAACAAAATTATCTGCAACTGTACTTATGGTGAAAGGCTGTCGCTGAATAAGAGTGAGTTTGTTTGACTAATGGGAAGATAAAAATATAAAATACTACTAATATATTTTTTAAAGAGTGATAGAGATGGAGAATGGGGAGAATGGGAAGAATGGGAGGATGGAGAATTAGGTGTTGATGGGGGAGACTAGGTAAAATAAATTTTGGTTAATTATTTTAAATTTAAGATTTTTCAACTTTACTATTGTTAAAGACAAATTGGTATAACATTAAGTTGAGATTATAGCAAATTTTACCCCTATGAATTTAGACTATTTTTTGCAGATAGCTAAACCCATACCACTATCTCAATGAGGTTTTACTTGTTGAAATGATTGGAAGATTTTATGTATTAAGATATCACCTTTATTATTGTTTTTAGTACTTTTCATATTATATTAAATTCAGCTTGATTATTGAGTTAAATTAGCTATTTTATCGAAGGCAAGTTGATTTACCATCTTGG
>JANQIW010000171.1 GCA_028281945.1 Prochloraceae cyanobacterium PL24a_bin.78 | reverse complement strand
CAAATCAAAATTTAACTAAAACCCACCAGTTACGGAAAAAACTTGATAGCATCCCCGCCATTCAAGAAGCTAATCTCCAGTGCAGTCAAATTCAAGATTTAATGTGGGCACACACCCAAGCAAGTATAAATAACGATCGTCAGCGATTGATGGAAGCTTACCAAGAATACGTTGAGGGGTTAAGTCAATTAGAGCTAAATCCAGATCTAGTCTTTCCTACTCATCAGAAGAAAGTTAATATTCATAGAATGCCTGGTGGTTATCTAGAAGATGGAGGAGATGGAGATTTTTGGAATGGTGCATTATACGATCATGGGGTATTTCTTTACGGAAGAGGTTGGTTAGGGCCTCTTAATGATGAATTCGGTTATACAATTATCGAAAAAGTTTTAAAACCCTATTACCCTCAATTCAATCCCCATAAAATTTTAGACATGGGCTGTTCTGTAGGTCATAGTACTCTTCCTTATGCTCAAAATTATCCAGAAGCTGAGGTATGGGGGATAGATTTAGGAGCATCTTTATTACGCTATGCTACGGCTAGAGCTAATGGGTTAGGACAAAAAGTATATTTTGCTCAAAGAAATGCTGAAGAAAGTGGCTTTCCAGACGAAAGCTTTGATCTAGTAGTTAGTCATATTTTAATGCACGAAATTCCTAATGCCGCTAAAAAACGTATTTTTCAAGAGAGTTATCGTTTACTGAAAAGTGGAGGGATAATGATTCATTTAGATAGTTTACTATTTATGTCTCCTTCTAGTACTGTGGCACGATATTTTCGAGATATAGAAGCTTATTACAATTCAGAACCATTTGTGGGTTGTGCTGATTTAGATGACTTAAATAATTTAACTCTTGAAGCAGGTTTTAGCCCTAAAAATTCTCAGCAATATCAAGTTTCTGGTTACTATAGTGAGCAAGCCGGTTCATCTCAAGCACAATGGTTAGCTTTATGTGGAGTGAAAGATTAATTTTTCAAACAACATGACAGCAGAAATATGACCAAGGAGAAAGATCTCAAAGAAAAGAGAGAATTAAGAAATTTCTTTCAATTGAAGATTTTTCTTAGACCCTAATTTCCTTTAACCTTTCCCCTTTTTCCTAAAAGTTATCCAAAGTTAGCAAAAGCTATTATCTATCTTTTTTTGCGGATATCTTTTGCCATGTTGCGGAACATATCCATGCCAGTATTTACCTTTTGACGTTCAGTTTTAACTTCATTGCTAGAAGTAGAAGTAGAAGCAGAGGCAGGGGTATTAAAGCTACTGGATTGATTACTTTCAGACTTAGACTCTGCAACCGAAGCAGTTAATGGGCTAACAAAATCGTTTCCATTAACTGTACTAGTTTTCATAGAAGAAGTTTCTTTGATTACTTCAGTAACATCATTCGTCTGGGTTTTAGGAAAAGTTCTTCTAACTCGTTTAGATTTGCGCATATAGTCGATGTCACCAAGGCTTTTGGCTTCATCTGGTGGTAAGAAAAATGATGGCATTATTTTTGACTCCTAAATATCTGAGAAGATTATAACAATATGTTAACTTTGATTAAAATTATAACAGAGCCTCAAGGTTTTGTAAACTATCTAGCTCCAAATTCCTTAAAATTTGGTAAGCATTAGGTATAAATCCTCGACCTCGTAAATATCCAGTGGAAGCCCCAGGACAAATATAATCAAGAGTATCAGGAGAAAATAGCAACCTTAAATTCTCAATACTGCGTAACTGTCTTAACCAATGAAAAGTTTTAGCTGTACGTAATGGGGAAATCCCACCATCAGCAGTGGGCAATATGGTTCTGCCTGAAAACAAAATCCCACCAAAAACGTTATAATAAATACAAGAAGAGCCAGGGGAATGACCAGGAGTCCAAATAACTTTGAGATGAGAACTAATTGTATATTCTTTCTCAAAAGCTGTTTTTTCAACCTCTGGTAGCAAATAAGCTTCTCGATGGTTAATAACAACCTCACAACCAAAATATTTTTGGAAAGTTAGTACTTTGTTGCCAATACCACCTCGATGAGTAAAGATCAACCAACGAATCCCACCCAAATCTTCAAGAAATTTTTGAGTTTCCTGATGCCAAGGGGGAAAATCTATTAAAGTATTTCCTTGAGCATTAACCAAAAAATAAGCTGTACCTCCAAGTATATCTCGATTAGGAGGAAAGGCATAAATACCATCAAAAATCTGTTTTGGACATTTAGGTTGATTACTCCTAGCTGGAAAATTAATATCTAAATTATTTTGGTTAGAATTTAATGCCATGATTGGAATTGAGGATAAAATAGTGGATAAGACTTCATGATTATATTATCCCTAAACTCCATCTGTAAATGAACTCAATTCAACAAACATTCTGCGGAAAAATATGCCAATATTATTAGCTTTGTTAATAGGTTTATCATTATTCTTATTGCTTTATATTTTTGGAGTAATTAAGTTAGACAAACCCCAAGAAAAATCAAACAAATCCACCGGAGATATTCCTCATGCAACTCAGGAAAATCATCCTAATTTTTATACAACCACACCTCAGAATAGCTCTATAGTGCGCCCTATTAGTAAAAATGAAGAAAAAGCTTTAAGGAATTGTTTTCCTTTGGGTATATATTATCTAGAAAAAATAGACTATCGTCCCCAAGCAATTCTCTGTAGAGGTAAGCTTCGAGGATTTTCAGAAGATGCCTACAAGCAAATTGAAACAAATATTAAGAAGGTATTTGATGATCGTTTTTTGGTTCTTTTCCAAGAAACTTTTGGTGGACAACCTTTTTTCGCATTAGTGCCCAACCCATTTTCAAAAAATCCAACTACACCAGAAAGAGAGAAATTAAACAAACCAGCTTTAGCTATAGGTTTAACTATAATTACTTTATTTACAACTACAGTTATAGGAACTTATTTTAGTGGCATAAATCCCCAAGAATTGATGGATAATCCCATATTATTGACAAAAGGATTTCCATATAGTATAGGATTGATGTTAATTATCGGATGTCACGAATTTAGCCATTATTTAGCAGCCAGATATTATAAGATTGAAACCACTTTACCTTACTTTATTCCAGAACCATTCATATTTTTAGGGACAATAGGAGCATTCGTACAAATGCGATCCCCCATACCTCATCGCAAAGCCTTATTTGATGTAGCATTGGCAGGGCCAATAGGTGGTTTAATCGTAACGATTCCTGTTCTGATTTGGGGTTTATCTCTCTCAGAAGTAGTATCTATTCCAGAAAACTCAAATATCCTCGATTTCGAGAGTCTAGATCCAACTTTCTCTTTTTTATTAGCTATTTTGAGTAAATTAGCTTTAGGTTCCCAATTAGAAACAGGAATGGGAATCCATCTTCATCCAGCAGCGATCGCCGGTTATATCGGATTGATTGTCACAGCTTTGAATTTAATGCCCATTGGACAATTAGATGGTGGGAAGATTGTTCATGGTATGTTGGGACAAACTACTGCAGCTATGATTGGACAAGTAACTAAGTTATTAATGTTAGCGTTAGCTTTCACTAGAACAGAATTCTTGATCTGGGCAATTATTTTATTCTTTATGCCAGCTTTTGATCAACCAGCTCTTAATGATGTCACAGAATTAGATAATCAAAGGGATTTTGTGGGAGTAGTATCATTATTTATATTGGTGATTATTTTATTACCATTACCAGGAACTGTAGCTCAATGGCTAAGTTTATAGAATAAAGTTTGTATATAGAAAAATAATAAACAAAAATATTATAAAAATTATAATGAGAAGTGTTAGTGTAATCGGTGGAGGATTAGCCGGAACAGAAGCGGCATGGCAACTGGCTCAAGCAGGAATTTCAGTAAAATTATATGAAATGCGTCCCATTAACCAAAGTCCAGCTCATCATACGGAGGAGTTGGCTGAATTGGTATGTAGTAACTCTTTTGGGGCAATGGGTAGCGATCGTGCACCAGGTTTGTTACATGAAGAATTGCGTCGTCTCGATTCTATTGTTATTCAAACGGCAGATCAGCATAAAGTTCCGGCAGGGGGGGCTTTGGCTGTCGATCGAGGGATTTTTAGTGGGGAATTAACGAAAACTCTTGCTAATCATCCTCTCATTGAATTACGAAGAGAAGAAATAAAATCTATTCCATGGGAAGAAAACTCGGAAGAAATAATAGTTTTAGCCACTGGGCCTTTGACTAGCCCTGCTTTATCAGAAGATTTAAGAAAATTCGCGGGAATGGAATATTTAAGTTTTTTTGATGCCGCTAGTCCCATAATTGTCGGAGAATCTATTAATCAGGAAATAGTATTTCTGGCCTCTCGTTATGACAAAGGTGAAGCTGCTTATCTCAATTGTCCTATGAATCAGGAAGAATATCTCCAATTCCGTGATGAATTATGCAATGCTCAACAGGCTGAGTTAAAAGACTTTGAACGGGAAACCGCTAAGTTTTTTGAAGGTTGTCTTCCTATAGAAGAGTTGGCTAAACGGGGTGAAGATACCATGCGTTATGGCCCTCTGAAACCTGTAGGATTGTTCGATCGTCGTTTAGGAGAATATGATAAATCCAAACGGCCCTATGCTGTAGTACAATTGCGCCAAGAAGATAAAGCTGGACAATTATGGAATATGGTAGGCTTTCAAACTAATTTAAAATGGGGTGAACAAAAAAGGATTTTTAGGACAATTCCTGGTTTAGAAAAGGCTGAATTTGTCAGGATGGGTGTGATGCACCGCAATACTTTTATTAATTCACCAGAATTGTTATTGCCTAGTTTGCACTTTAAAAAGCAGAAAAACCTTTTAGCCGCAGGGCAATTGATAGGCACGGAAAGTTATACTGCTGCTACTGCTGGGGGTTGGTTGGCTGGTACAAATGCCGCACGTTTGGTATTGGGTTTGGAGCCTTTGGTTATGCCTCCTACTACTATGATGGGTGCTTTGTTTGAGTTTATTTCTTCTGCTTCTCCTAAGCATTTTCAGCCTATGCCTCCTAATTTTGGCATCCTTCCTCCTTTAGATGTGAAAATCCGTAACAAGCGCGATCGTTATGGGGCTTATCGCGATCGATCTTTGGCTGAAATAGATAAGTTACAGGAAAAATTAATGACTCCTATTTTAATACAATAAGAAAGTAGATAATTTAATTGTTATTTTTTTATTTGGAAGATTAAGTTAAAATTTCTTAAAAAAGAATTAAGTAATCTTAAAAGAAAACTACAATAGAACTTAAACAAAAAAATGAGATTGAAAAGAAAATTATGGTAACAGCAATTGAGGTAGCTAACTACTTTCTTTGGAACAACAGGGAATCTCAGAAGTTTATACCAGACAAATTCAAAATTCAAATACTGGTTTATTATGCTCAAGCATGGAATATCACCTTTTGGAACAAATCTTTATTTGATGAAGTAATTGAAGCTGGAGTAAATGGTCCCATTATTCCTAGTGTCTGGAATTATTTAAATCAAATTAATAGCAAATATTTAGAAGATATAGATATAGCTAATTTTACTAAGTCAGAACTTTACGTTTTGGAAGAAGTAGAAAGAGTTTATGGGAATTTAAATCCAGAACAGTTAATAAATTTAACCCTTTCAGAAGTCCCTATAGAATGTGCTCGTATCGATATAAAAGCTAAAGAATCTTCCCAAGAACCTATTTTATTTAATGAAATGGTAGACTTTTATAAAAATTTTTGTGATAAAAAATCAAAAAATCCTAAAATTTTAAATATAGCAATTGATCCAAATAAGGAAATATTTGTGACAGCAGAA
>JANQIW010000020.1 GCA_028281945.1 Prochloraceae cyanobacterium PL24a_bin.78 | reverse complement strand
TCTGAATTTGAAGATGGATGGACATCCCTTGAATCTCTCTTCGCCACTAAATCTTCACTAATGGACAAGCTTCGTAGTATGTTTAGTTTTAAAGATGATAGTTATATTAAGCGTTTCAAGGAGATCTCCCTTAATGGTAATTCTGTCGCTTTAATCGTTGTTGAATCGAAGGATTCACCAAGCGGCAAGATCGAAATCCGCTCTCAAGTTCAATCTCTTGGTAATCTTTTGCCCACTGGTATTTCTTTGCAATTGTTGAGTGATTCAGGATCTTTACTTCGTGAGGTTAAATCCTCCAAGGACGATCCTTTTGTTCAGCTCCCCCGTTTCCGGGGGATGTCTAAAGAGAAGTTTTCGATCTCGATCGCCCTCGACGGGAATTCTCATCAAGAAGATTTTCTCATCTAATTTCAATTGCCCCCGGCTGCTACTTGGGGGCGCGTGCTAATTTCTCTTCCTTTTTTGAGTTTTGAGAATTCTACCGCAAAAGTCATCTTTCTAAGATTTTTTTAGATGTTGATTATCAGACAAGTTTTGCCTTACCTCTTCATTAGAAAAACTCAAAAAATCAAGTTTTGACACTATTTGTAGTATGAATTTGTAGTATGTAGCGAAACTCCTCGAATTTGACACTTTGAATTCTCAGTAGATCAAAAAATCACGAAAGAATGGGGTTTTGAGCTTGCAGGATTGATTTGGAAATAATCAAACTGCGCTCACTTGGAAAGAAACTTGATGAAGCAAAATCTTGATGTCAAAGGGATTCCGTAATGTAAGTAAATTTCCTGAAAGGCTTATCCTACTTTCGTTTTGATAAAAGTTTTTGATTTACTGTTTTTATCAGGATGAGATCGATTATCATTATCAAAAAAAGCTTAGGAATTAAATTATGATAGGGACAAACACTAACACCATTCCCGTCACTGTATTAACTGGTTATCTAGGTGCGGGAAAAACTACCCTGCTCAATCGCATCCTCACATACGAACATGGCAAGAAAGTAGCAGTCATCGTTAACGAGTTTGGGGAAGTGGGTATTGATAATCAACTGGTGATTGATGCTGATGAAGAAATATTTGAGATGAATAACGGCTGTATTTGCTGTACTGTCCGGGGTGATTTGATTCGCATTATCAGCAATTTAATGAAGCGTCGCAATAAGTTCGACCATTTGGTCATTGAAACCACTGGTTTAGCCGATCCCGCCCCTGTAATTCAAACCTTTTTTGTCGATGAAGATATGAAAGACAAAATTAGTTTAGATGCAGTGGTTACGGTAGTAGATACCAAACACATTCTGCAACACTGGGAAGCAGATGAAGCACAGGAACAAATTGCTTTTGGCGATGTGATTCTCCTGAATAAAACCGATCTCGTTAGCACCCAAGAGTTGGATGAATTAGAAAACAAAATCAAAGCCATGAACGGGATGGCAAAAATTTATCGCACCCAAAATTGTGAATTAGGAATGGATGCGTTATTAGGAATAGAGGCATTCGATTTAGACCGTGCTTTGGAAATCGACCCTGAAATTTTAAACGAAGATGCCCACGAACACGACGACACAGTAAAATCTTTTGCCATAGTGGAATCTAAAGAACTAGATGGAGAAAAATTAAATAACTGGTTGAGTAACCTGTTACAAACCAAAGGGGTAGATATCTTCCGAATGAAAGGCATTTTAAATATTGCAGGAGAAGAAGATCGCTTTGTCTTTCAGGGAGTGCATATGCTATTTGATGGAAAACGAGACCGCGCTTGGAAAGAAGGAGAAACCCGTAAAAATGAATTAGTATTTATCGGTCGCAATCTGGATGAGGCACAACTAAGAGAGGACTTTAAGCAATGTTTAGTTTAAGTGCGAAGGGGAAAGTCTTATTTCAATCGCACTGGCAGGGTAGTCTCACAGAATACGTTACCGCAGTAGCCTGGTCATCCAATAATCTATTAGCTGCTAGTTCGGCTGCGGGGGAAGTAGTTGTATGGCAAGATGGCAAGCTAGTTAGTTTATTATCTGTGGGTGTAGCATCTATTGACTGCTTGGCTTTTTCTTCTGATGGCAAGTTTTTAGCTGCTGGTGGACAGGATGGCAAGGTTAGAGTTTGGTCGATTTTTGATTCCTCCCTTTCGCAAGGGTTAGGGAAGATCCATACCTTAGATAATGGGGCCTTATGGGTCGATAAACTAGCTTGGAGTCCTACTTGTAATTACTTAGCCTATAATTTGGGGCGTTACGTGCAAATCTGGGATGCCGATAATCAAACAATTATAACTACTCTACCCTTTGTTAACTCTTCTGTTTTAGATTTAGCTTGGCGACCCAATGGGGAAAGTATTGCGATCGCCGGGAATGGAGGAGTTAAAGTTTGGTCTACTAAAGATTGGGATGATGACCCCTATCTTATGGATATGCCCTCAGCTAGTATTGTTACGGCTTGGTCTGGGGATAGTAAATATATAGCTTCTGGTAATTTCGACAATACCATTACGGTTTTTGAATACGGTAGTCCTCACCCTTGGATAATGCAAGGTTTTCCTGGTAAGATTTCTAATCTAACTTGGTCGCAACCATTATCAAATAAGACTGCTCTCTTGGCAGCATCCAGTATAGAAGGCATTGCCGTTTGGGAAAAAGAAGCTGACGACAAAGATGGTTGGAATGCCCAGATTTTAAATTTACATAATAGTAAGATTCAAGGGTTAGAGTTTCATCCCCATAGTTTATTACTCGCTTCTGCTGCAGATGATGGTTGGTTGTGCTTGTGGACAAAAGCCAAACAAGTAGGGCAAATATTAGAGGGTACTAGGGATGGTTTTTCCTGTTTAGCATGGAGCCAAGATGGCAGATTCTTAGCTGCTGGCAGTCAAGACGGAAAATTAAGTATTTGGTCGGAGTCTAATTGTGGTAAAGATGAGTTCGATGATAAGTAGTCCTCAAGAAAGGCTTGGAGGTAAAATTGAGAATACTTATCAAAAAATGTGAAAAAACTGGTGACAAAGTTTTTTCTACGTCACAGATGGATACAAAGTTTATCCTTCATTTATAAACCCAGAAGACCATTTTATTAGGGCAAGGCAAGCTGAAAAAGTGATAAAAACTGATTTTATGCCCAAAAACTCAATAGTATCGTGATAAATTCTATAGGCATAATCCGATTTGAAAAGAAATTTCAGAGATGACGATGCCCGAAGGGCGTGGCGAAGCCATCGCCTGTTTTTGGTATTTAGAGCTTATAGCCTTGCACTTTTTTGGAGCAGAAAAGCTTGAAACCTTTGTACAGCAATGTTTCTATGCTCGTTCAGCAAGCCCTAAATATGTGCTAGACAAAAAACAGCGATCGCCTTTTCTTGGTTCGTGCCGATCACTCTCAACCATCACCTGCATTAATCACAAGGGCGATCACAGAAGAGCATTTCCTTTGTGAACTTAGCGATCACAAAGGTCATAAAGAGACTAGGGATGAGTCTAGCTTGACAACCCAATGGTTCAACTTCCATTCATTTCCTTGTTTAATGGCTACAAAATCATAGATGCCAGTGGTTAGCAAAGATGTAATGTTACTTTTCGTAAGAAATAATTGTAAATAACTTTGACCACTGGCATAATCACTGGTTTGACTGTCGAATCTGGGCGCACTCAGGATATGACGGGGCTGAGTCTGCTGTTGCGTGGAGAACTGTTGTAGAGTGGAAATGTATTCTTTCCACTGGGACAGATTCATAATAGTTTTGTTTTTTTCCTGTCCTAACTCTATTAGAGCAGATTTAGCAAACAAGGCTGAGAACTCCTCTAACTTATTTTCATTAAAGAAGTAGCCATAGCTATACAAGAGATTAATAACAGCCAATCGATCTCCAGCATTGAAAGAGGGACTACCAACGATAATTTTAGAAGTGGTCACTAAAATGGCCTCTGAATTCTTAGTTGTGCTGTAGCGATATAAGTAAGTCTACAAAATTAATTTGACATGGAGCTAGACTAAAACCCTGATTATATAAAGATTATAGTAAATCAAACTGTGCAATTAATTAGGTTTAGGTCCTGAGCTATGTACGTTGACACTCTCCCGTTATCATCTATGATTTAACAGGAAAGTGTCAACTGTGGTGTAAAACTTGAGAAATGTGGACTTCAGTGACGGCGAATCTTCTAAACGGCAATCACTTTTAAAGAAGGTTTATCAACCGTATTCAAGTAAACTTTCTCTTTTTTATGTTCCTGTTCTAGTTCAAGGACAAAGCGGTAAGGATAAATCCCTGGGTGTAAGGTACTTAAAACTGTTCCTGCCCAATAGTAGTAGACAGGAGTATAAGGGGAGCGAATCATATCAGGTCCACCATAAATCTTAAACTCTGTCATGACCTTAGCTTCGGCAACTTCTTCCTCGTCCCCTTTATCAACATCGAGGAAGACAATGTTATTAATCTTAGGCATAGGTGGCCAAGTCCCATCAGGTCTTTTTTCTGGGTCCATAGCATAAATGATAAAGTTAATTACCTGTCCTTGCTTACAGACCGTCTGTAAATGACCAGTTCCTTGACCTGTGCCACCAACACTATTATCCATCATATAAATGGTATCTTTAGCAGTTCCAGTTTCCACAGCTTTACGGACATCGATAACTGATACGATGTTAAGCTGTACAGAGTTAAGCTGTCCTGGATTTTGCTTTTTGACAGTTCCATTATCTGGCATGGTTTTCCTCGCTTTTAGTGAAACAAATTATGATTTTTCTTGATTCCGTGGTCATCCAACATGGGCACAAACACCAAATTTACTTTTTAGGGATTTAGGCAGACTGACCTACAAGACACAGAGTGGGGTTAGTACCAATAGACTCAGCTCGAGTACCAACTTTAAACTTGACGCTGTAGGGAATCATGGAGATATCTTTTTTAATTGTCCCCACCCAAAACGAGACATCAGTTCCTTCGTAAACCTTTTTTTCTGGCTCACAGTAGTCTTTATCGATGATGATGTCATCAATAGCTGCATAAGCCTCGCATTCTAAGGGTTGGACTAACCACACCACTCTATCCCCTTTTGCTACTGCGGTTTTCAAATACTCGGTGCCTTGTCCAAGAGAACCATTTTCTTTATTGGTATCTATAAAGTAGATTTGCCCTTGTAAGGAATCTGTTGCCAATGCTCCAACCACATCAATCACAGCACCGATAGTGATAGTTTTTCCTGTTGTTTCAGTTGCCATAATTAATCTCCATGCTTTGATATTTCTTAGTATTAGGATTTCTTGCTTGAATCTTCAATTACATAATGGGAAGCATTCCAATGCCAGCACCGGTAAATCCATTGACTTTAGGATTATCAGAAACCTTGATATAGGCTTCACAAGTTAGATCGATTGGCACTAATGTCCATTCTCCGTCAACATATTTTTGTTCATGGAGTTCGATGTGCATGGTGTAAGCATAGGTTCCAGGCTTAGAAGAGTCTACAGAGCCACACCAGTACCAGCCATCTGTTACAAGTTCAGGAGAACCATATTCAGCCACATACATAACTTTTTTATCGACGGCTTCTCCAGTAATATTGGTAATAATTGGACTAACCTGATTAACCTGAGATGTTTTATCGGAAGGATCAGTAATTATTTCTCCTGTGATATCCATAACCTTTTGACCAGCCACCCCAAGTTCACGTTTGAGATTTCTGCGTCGACTTTGAACTTTGGCTTTAACGCCTTTTTTTCGGGAGATTTTTTTGAGTTCATCTGAAATCGTTTGAACACTAGCCTGACTTGTCTCAATTCTTTTAGTGAGATTTTCAAGTTCTTCAAGAGCTTGAAGATCACTATTTCTGGATTTGTCGGCGAGAAAGGTTTTAGGAACCGTTGGTGGGATAGAACCAAGACCCCCTACAGCCCAGTTTAGCACTAGCTCATTCGCCTGGGAACCATCAAGCCAATGGGTTCCATTGAGCGCACTAACCAAAGATCCCGTTCCTAAACCTTCAGATCCCTGCAATTTCATATTGTCGAACATATAGACGTTTCCGTCTAATGTTTTTTCTTTGACGGCTGCAGCTACATCAATGGCCACAATGATTCCTAGCTGTTGGCTCATATTCTTATTTCCTCAGTTAATGTGGAGTTTGTCTGAAAACAACGTCAATTTACGGTTAGTTAAATCCGTTTTAGAGAAGGAGAATCAACATAGAGAATGCTATTTTTTCCTTCGTACATTTGCACCTCTAATCGGTATTTATATTCCACTCCAGGAATCATCCAATGGGGAACAATACCTTCCCAAACGTTTAAGTGAAGTTTGTCGCTATCAGCATTCATTGGGTCAGTTGGTGGTTTGGCACCACTACCGTCAAGTCTGAAGAAAGAGATGTTTCTGATAGCAATAGGGGTCTGTAAATCAAGGGCGACTAGATGCCAATAAATGGTCTGTCCAGGAACGCATAAAGTACATAAATTAGGGGTTCCTTGATTAAGACTTTCTAAGGGACTGTTATCCATCATGCACAGGTTGCCATTGCCAAGGGTTCCCCCGGAAAGGGATTCGATGACATCGACGACACTAAATATGGTGATTTTGGATTCCACAATTTTTCTCCTACATTTATTTGCTGCAAAAAATATCCCTAAGAAAAGTGATTTCACTTTTCTTATTTCCTGGATTTTTATGTGTAGTATGAACGGTAAACTTAGATAACAAAAAAATTTCTTTAGCCTAAGTAATTAGTCCTTTGGTTTTTTTGTTAGCTTAACTATATCATGTAATTTGTTCAATAATCTACTATGTTTATAAATTTTTTTGAAAAAAAAATTATAAACAAATCTACTATGTTTATAATTTTTTTGAAAAAAAAATTATAAACAAATCTATCGTTAACTAATATTAAGAAAAAGTCAACAACCTACAATATATGTTGAATTCGATAAGCAAAGGAATTAAAATCAAAATCTCTTGTTTTAGCCTAATTGTGTAAAAAAAATGGTCATCAATTCTATGATATACGTTGATAAAACCGATATCTACAAAAAAGCAAAACCATTTTATTTAGACTCTAACCGTTGAATAATTGATTTTCTTGACTTGTAAAAGAAATACTGTTCTTAAACAATATCCCTAATCACAGGAACCTTACTTAACGGCGTTCTATAAATTTCTTCAGACCAACGTTCAACTAATTTTACCTCAAAGTGATACCCGGTTTTTTCAATGTATTGAGGATTAGCTTCTCCGCTATTAAATATAGACAGAGAACTAATTAAAGCATCAATAAACAAACGTTTTACCCCTTGAGAACCCAAACTGTTTTCAATTTTTAGAAACAAATCTTTAGGTTCATCTACCGCAGCCATTAAAGATAACGTTTTATTGGTACGATGATTAACAAACTGGGTTTCGTGGGCCAATACTTCCAAATCACAAACTCCAATGTCCTTTAATTGACGGCATAAAGTCTTATAAACTGGAGGAGCGGGGAACTGTGTATCTCCCAGATGAATTACATCACCACTACGACCTAAAAATTCAAATTGTTGCGTTTTTAATCCTGTGCTGTCTATGTTAGGACGACGAATAACTCTATCCCCTGATTTAAAGCGAAGAAAGGGAGTTTCATGACCATGAAGTCGCGTCACCACTAACTCTCCTTCTTTTCCTTCGGCAACCCAACGACCTTGTTCATCCACAATCTCTATTAAATGTAACCCAGGAACGCCTGCTAAATAAGGAGATTCCGCCTTTAATTGTAACCCTATCGCCTCGTTTTGAACCGTAGCAAAATAGCTTAAAATCTCTACATTCGGATACATTTGCTTAAGTTCAATTTGTTTACGGTGTGGTAAAACCCCACTGCCATACATAGCCACACGGAAGCTGTTTCTGGCCTCTTCACTTAACCCAACCCCAAGATCACTGAGGATGGCAATCCCGGCTGAAATAGCCATAATTGCCTTGGGTCCTGGATAAGACATAATATGTTGATAAACTTCTTTCATCACGGGGCCTGCACCAAGATAATTGATTCCTGGTATATTTTGTAAAACACCCCCAACCATTGTCCCGCTACTCCACATTTGGAAATCTGCTAAGGTGGTGGCCACCCATTTCGGGTCATCTCCGGCTAGGTAATCTTTGAGCATATAATTGCCAATGAAATTACCCGCTATTTTGTAAGTATCTTGTAGTTCCCGCAAAGAATAAACCATCTCTGCTGGAACCCCACTACTGGTTCCTCCACTAGCAACAATTTCAAACCCACCATAGTTTAAGGGGACGACTAAACCAGGTCTATCTCCCATAAAAAAGTCACTCATAACTGTTTTATCAGAAATGGGCAATTGTTGCCATTCTTCAAAATTATGAGGAACCCCTTTAACCCCTGATTGTTCAATTCTTTCTTTCCATAAGGGATTAAGTTTTAAGGTATGGATCATTTGTTGTAAACGTCGCAATACCAATGTATCTTGAATGGATTGGTCAATTTCACTGTAAGGTTGCTCACAAAGCTTCGCACATTGGTTCATCTTCTCGGCGAATGAGGGCAACTTTACCACGTCATCGATTGATTTGGGTTGCAATTCTTCAGGGTTAATCAATTGATCAACCATTTGCTCGATAGAATTGATGACAACTGAGGTTTGAGTCATAATAAGCTCGTTAATTTAGTTGAAGATAAAATACTTTAAGCAGATTGAATAATTTCTTGTCCTATTTTTCTAATTTCACGGAGTAAGAGTTGGAAATGAACGATTTCGATTTTATGATTCATGAAAACCACACGCAGACAAGCTTTTCCATCAACATTTACCTTAGAAATGAAAAAAGTCCCCCCTTCTTTGAGTCGGTTTCTAATCATCACTTGAAACTCAGGCAATGCTGTTTCTTCTAGGTTTGAGGGAAGATAGCGGAAGCAAAGAATGTTCATTTCTGGATCATGAACAGTTTGAAAATCTTTTTCTTGTTCCAGTATTCCATAAGCATTTTGGGTCAATTGACATAAATATTCCAGCTTATTAGCAAATAATTCTCTTCCATAAATGCTCCATGTTACCCATAAATTCATGATTAGGGGTCGTTTAGTACATTCAAAATTTTGTTGCGCTCTATCAAACTGAGTGTAAACGTCGGGTTGTTTTTCAAAGACATAACTGGCATCTTGATGAAAGGCACCATAACTCTTTTCTTTATTTTTGTAGAAAAGAAGGGTACATACCCCAGGCATAAACATGGTTTTATGTGTGTCCCAAACAAAGGAATCCGCTTTTTCTATCCCTTTTACTTTGTCCCGCAGTTGATCGCAAACGAGCAAACTTGCACCATGACAACCATCAACATGCAGCCAGATATTTTTTTCTTGGGCAATATGGCTAAGTTGTTCAATGGGATCAAACGCACCCATTGTTGTTGTTCCTGTGGAGGAAACTATGGCAAAAACAGTTAAACCTTTTTCTTCTGCTGCTTCGAGGGTTGGTCTTACTTTTTCGATACAAATTTGTTTTTTGTCATTTAAAGGTAAGCGAACGATCTGTTCTTCCCCAATGCCTAAAATGCCCGCAGCCCGAGAAATGCTATAATGACCATCCCCTACAGCGATCGCGGGATAGCCTTGTCCTTCTAGGGCCGAAAATCCTTTAGACCACAGTTCAGGAAATTTATTGTTTCTTGCTGCTAAGAGAGCAGTTAACGTCCCTAATGATCCTCCTGATGTGGTTACCATAGCAAAAGTTCCGGTTTCCCAACCAATGAACTGATTTAATTCATTGGCCATGATTTCCTCAGCAACGTTGGGTAACTGTGCTGCTTCATAAAATGAGGATGGCTGATTAATGGTAGAGTTCACTAAATCCATAATACCGGCCAAGGGAATGACACCAGAAAATTGTCGCCCCATATAACCAGGAGAGTGAACAGCTATCCCTGTTTTCAAATATAGATCAATGATGGCTTCTAGTTTTTCTTGCTCCCCTGAACCCAACATTATATTTTGTGCTTGTTTTAATAGTTCGTAGGGGTTGGTTAAATTAATGCCTCGAATAGAAGTGTCGCCTAAATATTCTTCTAGCTTGGAGATGGCAACTTCTACATTTTTACGAAATGATTCAGGGTTAAAAGCGTCCAATTGTAGTCCTGTTGGTTTATCTTGTAGTGACGTTTCCTCAAGAAAGTTTGATACGACTTCTATGAACTCAGATTTCTTGTTCGCATACATTGGGCTATCCTTCCATTGATGAGTTTGGTATGTGTCACTTAATTTCAAGTTTGAGTCAGTTTCATGGTCAAAAACTCCTGTAGACTCAGAACTTCTGCATAGGCAACTTCTAAGGCACTGAGTATGGCACAATGGACATCTCTAGCTAAAATTAACTGATTACGAAAGACAAGGTTTCTGGTGGCACAAGCATCGTGAATAAGGATACATTTAAACCCTAAATCCGCTGCTGCACGGGTAGTAGAGTCAATGCACATATGGGTCATTGCACCACAAATAACTAATTCTTCAACTTCTATTTTTTTTAGTTCGTGCAGTAAGTTAGTTTCTCTAAAGCTATTAGGATAGTATTTAGGAATGACTAATTCACCATCAAGAGGACTGACACTTTCATGTATTTCTGTTCCTTTTGTCCCTTCAATAAAAGGATTACTACCAGGCTCTCCTTTGATTAGGTGTTGTGTATAGAATACAGGTAACTGGTTCTCTCGAAAGTGTTTTAGCAAATGACCAGCGTTTTGTGCTGCCCAATCCATGCCAAACAATTCCATATAACCTTCTGGAAAATAATCCTTTTGGATATCAATAAGAATTAGGGCTGATTTCAACTTCTTTCCCTCATTTAGATTCTATATCAACATGGACATTAAAACCATGAGTTTTTATCGTTTGTCTCTTTGCGACGCGCTTCATAAACAGTGATATTTTCAATTCCTGCTCTTTCCAATTCATAAGCAGCTACAGCTCCAGCAAAACCAGCCCCAATTATAGCAACTTTTATATTTTTTCCGTTATTTTGCACAGTTGCAAAAGGAGTAGGATTATCCCGCACTAATTCAGGATAGTTATAAATGAAGGTATCTATCATACGACCATAACCACTATTTAAGTCCTTTAATGGCTTATCCTTATGTTCAACAAACTGAGACTTACCAATACCTTTAACACCACCAAAAGCTGATAACGACGGAAATACACTGGGCATAATCAATCTCCTTTGTTTAAATCTTATTGAAATCCCTCACCGTAAGGCAAGTGAGGTTTCTTACCCAAAGAATTGCCTCAATTTTTCGAGATATAGTTTTCTCCGTTATATTGCCAGAGATTAAAGATCTCCATAAACCTTATTCAAGATTTATACTTGACAATATAAAAACGAATAAAAGATGGTTTTTGGACTTGAGCATCCATTAACCGTTTTTTCTTCCTTATAATATCTTACCGATTTTTCGATAATTTATTAACAGTTTAATATTATCTTCAACATTATCTTTAACAATTCTCATTTTGAAACAAAAAAAGGTAGTATTGCTCATTCTGAATATGATTTCCATTTGTTTATAATCACAAAACTATTGAATTTCCAAACCTCTAATTGTTTCATGATTTTATCTTGATGATTTCAAATCAACAAGACTATCAAGAATTAGTTTGTAATTAATCAATTTATAAATAACCATACAATTAATTCAAAAATCAAAACTTTGGAAAATTCAGGAAATTTCAAAATCCAAAACTCTGGAAAATTCAGGAAATTTCAAAATCCAAAACTCTGGAAAATAAGCTTGCTGATAAAGGAGATGGCATGATATAGGAGAGGAGACTTGCTTCCATCTAACTCAAAGTACCTAATCAAAGGCGATCATCGTAATTTTTGCAATGCTTTATTCAAAGAGATCAAACTCTCATCTCCACTCATATATAATTTACCTTTACTTTACAATCATTTCTGATACTGTATTACAGGCAATTGGATACAGCTCACCCTTGATACGATCGCCAACTACATATTTAATCTTTTAAAGGATGGGAGATTTATTTTAATTTTCTTATTGTAAAACAACTGTATAACGACAATTAATTCTTATTTTCCTATCTTTCAAGATAAAACAACAAAAAAGTATTTCCTAGTTAGCTACAGAGCCTGACTTATTAATCAAAAACTCCAAATATTGCCTTACTTTTTATGGTATGAAATAAATTAAGCTCTTACTTTCTTTTTTTTAGTTAATTGCCACCAAACTATCAACAAGAGTTTGAAAAAAGAAGCTAGAAATAAAGAACAAAGAATCATTTCATAAAATTTCTCTATATTTTTTCCTTAGAAAGAGAAAATATAATACAGAGATATTCAAGTTTGATAATCGTAAAAAAAAATTGGATTAAAAATTAGAACAGACAAAATTTAGAGATAATCGAAGAAAATTGTAGAAAGTAAAAAACTAATCAATGTAGAAATTATTTAATATTTTTTTTCAAAAAATGTTGACATTTTAAATTTTTTAGTGTTAATATATAAACAAGGTAGAGATACCTTCATAAGAAAAGTGGCCCTGAAAGGGCCGGGACTTGAAATCGTATTCCTAGTACGATTCCGGTAGCTTTTCTCCCTGGAGAGATTGGCTGGTCACTTTTCCAAAAAACATACTTAATATAATTATGTCACAAAAACTTAATAACCATACCATCAACCCTAGATGGCAAAAGGAACATAGCCATTTTTCTCGCCGAATTATGAGTCAAGTAGTAGAAG
>JANQIW010000112.1 GCA_028281945.1 Prochloraceae cyanobacterium PL24a_bin.78 | reverse complement strand
ATCAAGGTATTCTCAATAAGCCATAGAAACGAATAGTGCACTCAATCCTTGAAACTATTGCCTTGTAAGGCTTTTAAGCGGATTGTCACCCTTTCAGTATAGCAACTCTTGTAGGATAAGATAATTCTAGTTTTCCTCTAATAAACTCTGATTTGTAGAGTGTAAATATAGATATTATAATAGCTACAATTGAGAGAATATTAGAAAAAAAATTTGAGTTCCATCTGTTATAATTCATGTCTTAATTTGAAGAAATAGATCAATAAATATTAAATATCTCCAGAATTATATCATATATCATTATGCTTTCTCTAAGTAAAAAGGAGTGTTTCTGTACTGTATTACAGACTTTTAATATAGATAGGCCATGAACTTTGTTTTTTGGGATCGAGAAACCTTGATTTGCTAGAAAACCAATCAGATAATCAAGATCAAATAATTTACGTATTGATATGAGTTTTGCTGATTAATTAGTCATTAATTTAGATATTTCAATTATTGATTTGGATTTGGATTAAGAGGGATTTCCTCTTCAGTTGAATCCTCAATAACCTCAGTAGGATTTGGTTGTAAATTGCCGTCCTCATTAGGATTCCTGATTTCTTCTGGTGCGGGAATAAAGAAGAAGAAGATGGCTGCTAGAGCAAAACCAGTAATTCCCAAAGCAGCAGGAGTTGATTGTTCTACAATAGTCTCTTCCGCCTGACGATAACGCTTAGAAACAGGCTCTAACTTTAATTCCAACTCAGGTAAAGTGTATTGATCTGCAAAAATAAGATCAATTCCTTCCACCAAATCAAATAACTGAAGAGTATTCAACTCAATACTTTGCTGTTCATCATTGGGACTTACTTGCCAAACTAAACGATGTAACTCTTGCTCTGGAACTTTTTCAATAGAAACTAAATTATGATTGTTATCTTTCCCATTTTGATCTTTAATTTCTTGAGGATGACGAAGACCACTTAAAAACTCTTGGGCATAAGAACTAACATTCTTAGCTAAATGCTCAAAAAAATCTTTATCTCCACTAATAGTTTTACGAGAATCCTGAGTCATCCCCACAAACTTGCATTCAATATTAGTCATAATTGAAATTAAAGGCAGACCATCTAAAGGACTCAAATTAGATGAATCATCCCCAACACCATGGATAACTACATTACAACTCGGCAAAGTATACTGTCTTGTGACGATCATTTTACCTCTCCATCAAATAAACTAACCCAATATCTAGATAAACCTGAAGTTCCAGTACAGAATAATAACTGACTTAAAAGAGACATTGCTAAATCCGCTAATAATTCTTCTTCTGATAATAATATAGATACTTTCGCTCTACGACGATTCATTCTACTTTTAAAATGTGCTTTAAATCTTTCTAAATATTCAAATAATACAAAATTTGTTTCTAAAGGCAAACCTTTTTCTCTCATTTGCTGCCCTGATAATAATAGTTGTCTAATTAAAACTACTTTCTGTTTTGCCCGATCGTCCACTAAGATGGCTAAGACTTTCACTTGATCTAAAGTCAAACTTTGTCGATTATAAGCTCGTCGCCAAGGATTAGTACATCTAACCCGCCATAAATCTACTCTATTTTTAATAATCTTATCGAGTTGTAAATTTTTTAAAGTAGTTAGCATATGCTCAGATGCTCCTAATTCTAAAGCTTCAATGGCTAAGAGAATCAAGTCAAGCTTTTGCTGAATTTGATTGAGGGATCTCTGATTAGATATGGGAAAATCTGGCAGAGTTTCCAAAATTTTTGGTTTTGACGGCTGGGAAGAACTGGAATCGGGCATTATGGTTACAGAATTAGTCATGTTAAATTTTTTTGTAAATTAGTTTTGACCATAAAGGTTTAGTATAAGGGAAGTTTGTGATAGAAGTTTCAAATAGAAATAAGAAATAGAGATAGTTGTTTTAATCTAATGATAACCATTTCTGATATTTTGATCTTGTTTTTGAATCATGTACATTAATTTCCAATCCAAGATACCATTATATCAACTTATATCAACTCAAGGCGATTAATTAATTGATACTTTATGGATTTAAAATCTTTGATTCGCGATATACCTGATTTTCCTAAGCCTGGAATAGTTTTTCGAGATATTACTACTTTATTAAAAAATCCTGATGCTCTACGTTACACTATCGATCTTCTTAGTCAAAAGTGTCAACAGGCTGGTTTGTCTCCTGATAATATCGTGGGCATGGAATCTCGTGGCTTTATTTTTGCTCCTTCTTTAGCTTATCAACTTAATGCTGGTTTTATTCCAGTACGTAAGCCTGGAAAACTTCCTAGTGATGTTTACAGGATTAATTATGATCTCGAATATGGTTCTGATAATTTGGAAATTCATCAAGATGCTATTTCTCCGGGAGATAAGGTTTTAATTGTTGATGATTTAATCGCAACTGGTGGGACGGCATCCGCTACGGCAAAGCTTTTAGAGCAAATGGACTGCCAATTATTAGGTTTATGTTTTATAATAGAGTTAACTGCACTTGAAGGTCGGAAAAAACTTCCTGATGTTCCAATTATTTCTTTGATTGAGTATTAATTTCCTATGATAGTTCTACCTTAAAATTTAATTGTAAGTTAGGAAAACTAACATAATTTTAGGAAAATTTCCAAGAAATCAGTTCCCTTGTTGAATCTAAAAATCCTCAAGGTTTGTCTATTAATAATATATTCTAAAATTTAAATTAATGGGAAACAAAGGAAAAAATAAACGAGAAGGTTGGAGTCTCAATCAACGAGACCCTCAAGTGATAAAATCATTAATGCCTTTATGGCAATGGTTTTATCGTTATTACTTTCGAGTAAAAAGCGATGGCTGGCATCATATTCCTTCTGAGCAAATTTTACTGGTTGGCTCTCATAATGGGGGTTTAGCGACACCGGATATGTTTATGACGATGTATGATTGGTTTCGTTATTTTGGAACCCAACGTTTAATTTATGGTTTGATGCACCGTCATGTCTGGAAAATTAATCCTGATATGGCAGATCTGGCTGTGAAAACTGGGGCTATTGTGGCTCATCCAAAAATGGCTATCGCTGCTTTTGAAAAGGGTGCTAGTGTCTTGGTTTATCCCGGAGGCGGGAGTGATGTCTTTCGTCCTCATCGCGATCGTTATAAGATTAATTTTGCCGGGCGCAGAGGTTTTATAAAATTGGCTCTTCGTCAAAAAGTCCCTATTGTGCCCATAATTTCTACGGGTGCACATGATACTTTGTTTGTTTTGGATGATTTTTATCCTCTGGTCAAACAATTACATGAGTGGGGTTTGCCCTGGTTTTTGGATCTCGATCCTGAAGTATTCCCGATTTATCTTGGTCTTCCTTGGGGTTTGGCTATTGGGCCTTTGCCTAATTTTCCTTTGCCTGCTCAAATTAATCTCCGCATCTGTCCTCCTATTGTTTTTCCTCGTTATGGAAGGGAACTTATTAAGGATAGTTCTTATGTTGATGAGTGTTATGATCAAGTTTATACTCAAATGCAGCAGGAATTAGATCGTTTAAAAGAAGAAACTCAATGAAAAGTAATAACTAACTATTCACATTAATAGGCAAAATCAAAATATTCACCATTAAAAATTAATGATAACTAATTATTTATTTCCTACTATTTAGTGTTGAAAATTAAAAATTGATTAGAAAAATATAATTATGGCAAATATCAATAATATTTCAAACAAAAAAATTTCTATTTTAGATAACTTAAAAGATGTTGTAACTAATGAGACAACTCTATATATACTTAAAAGATTATTACAGGGATTGTTCACTTTATTTTTAGCATCTATACTCTGTTTTTTTATTATTCAATTAGCACCGGGGGATTTTTTAGCTGAGTTAAAGCTTAATCCGGCTAATAAACCAGAATATATTGAACAGTTAGCTAAGGAATTTGGCTTGAATGATGAACCTCAATATCCTTTGGATACTAATTCTTTATGGGAAATATTGGTATTTTGGGAAAAATGGATTATCTGGGTGGGGCAGGCTTATTTTAAATGGCTGTTTCAGGTATTAACTGATTTGAATTTTGGTGAGAGTTTTGTTTATCGTCGATCGGTTAAATCTTTAATCGGTGAACGAATTCCTAATACTTTACTGTTATCTATCGCATCTATCATTGTTACGTGGGCAATTGCTATCCCTTTAGGCATTGTCAGCGCAGTTAAACAAAATACTTTGGTGGATCGAATTCTAAGAGTAGGTAGCTATTTAGGACAAGGATTTCCGAGTTTTATCACTGCACTTACATTATTGTTTATTGCTCAAGTCACTTCTCCTCTATTTCCTGTGGGAGGAAAAACCAGTATTAATCATGATGAGTTATCATGGCTTGGAAAACAATTAGATA
The DNA here is from genome assembly GCA_028281945.1 of Prochloraceae cyanobacterium PL24a_bin.78. Classification (GTDB taxonomy): domain Bacteria; phylum Cyanobacteriota; class Cyanobacteriia; order Cyanobacteriales; family JANQIW01; genus JANQIW01. Next base: position 18,539 of record JANQIW010000112.1, on the reverse strand, counting down.
TTATCTGGCATATGATTTTACCGACAATTGCTTTAAGTATTACTAGCTTTGCAGGATTGCAACGGTTAACTAGAGGGCAATTATTAGATGTGCTTCGTTCTGATTATATCCAAACGGCTCGTGCTAAGGGTCTTCCGGAGAATAAAGTAATTTATGTTCATGCTTTGAGAAATGCTGTTAATCCTTTAATCACTTTATTGGGGTTTGAATTTGCTAGTTTACTCGGTGGTGCTTTTATTGCTGAATTTTTCTTTAATTGGCCGGGTTTGGGGCGTTTGATTTTACAGGCTGTGCAAAGACAAGATTTATATTTAGTAATGGGAAGTTTGATTATGGGTGCGGTTATGTTAATTGTGGGGAATTTGTTGGCAGATATTTTACTTAAATTTGTCGATCCTCGCATTAAGTTGGAAAATCTTAAGTAGATATAGTAATTTTACATTACTAATTTATTTTTTAAAAGATATTAGATTAATACTAATATAAATATTAATTATGAATTTTGTTTATGTTGTCTGAAATTTATTATTTGATTCGCTCTAGAAATGATGGGAAATATCTTACTGCTCGTGTAGAAGTTGAGGGAAATGATACTAACTATTTATTGTTATTTAAGGAAAATTTTGAAGCTTTAAGTTATCTGAATACTCATGCTGGAGATTTAGCCGATCGTTTTACGGTTGAATCTATTTCTAATATTCAATTAAAAGGTGTTTTACAACGTTGGGGATTCCAAGGAATGGGCATAGTAAAAGATCCATTATTACCTACTATTGAATTTTTATCTATAAATTAATGAGACTAGAGTTTGGCGTAGAATATGATTATTAGAAGTATTAATAGTATTGGATTTAATAACATTAATAGGGAGGAAAAAACCATGAGCAAATCTATTTCTAAACCCAATCTTCGTGGGGGAAGATTATTTCCAGAACGTCAATTATCTCAAGAAGAAATCCATCGTCGTCGTACTGAATCTAAAGAATTATCTCGTCGTTGTCATTTGGTTTTTGATAAGGTTAAACCACAACTAATTGAAGATCATTATGAATGGTATATTGTCATTGAGCCTGATAGTGGTGATTATTTTATTGATCAAGAAGCGGATTTAGCTAGCAATAAAGCTCATGAAAAATATCCTGATAAAAAGTGTCTTGTTTTGCGAATTAATGAGACTGGAGCTTGTGGTAGAGTATGATTATTAGAAGTATTAATAGGGAGGAAAAAACTATGAGTAAATCAATTTCTAAACGCAATCTTCCTAGTGGAAGATTATTTCCAGAGCGTCAATTATCTGAAGAAGAAATCGAACGTCGTCATGCAGAATTTCTAGAATTATCTCGCCGTTGTCATATAGTTTTGGATAAAGTTAAACCACAACTAATGGAAGAATATTATGATTGGTATATTGTCATTGAGCCTGATAGTGAGGATTATGTTATTGGGGAAAAAATGGGGGTAGTTAGTGCCAAAATGAATGAAAAACACCCAAATAAAAAATGTCTGATTCTGCGAATTAATGAGACTGGGGCTTGTGGCAGAGTATGATTTTTGGGGAATTTAATGATAAAGGGGAGTTATTTTTTGACATCGATTTAATTAGTGCTGATGGCGATATTATTACTGTCCCAGCACTTTTAGATACGGGTTTTACTGGTTGGCTTTGTATGAATACTCAAGATGCTGATAGTTTAGGATGGATTAAAGAAATCTCTCCAGCAGAATTATATACAGCACGAGGAATATCAAAATTTGATGTTTATGAAGGCAATATTTCTCTTGATGGAGAGAATTTTAATGTTGAAGTTTTAGGAAGTGATGATATAGAGAATATTCTTTTAGGTGTGTTTTGGTTGCGTACTAAAAAATTAGTGGTTGATTTTCCCGCAGGTGTCCTTACTTTAGGTTGAAGTTAAATAACATAATTATTTTAAAGTAAAAAGATTTTATTAAAAATTTTATTGATTATTAGACAATATATATTATATTTCTTTATTTTTGAAAAATAAAAATCTATTCTAGAACTATTTAGAATAAGCTTATATTTGAGTTTATGTTAAAATAAAGTAGATAATTGATATTAAAAGTAAGACTAGAAGAAAAATAAAAAATGACCAATCAAGTAAAAAAGACCATTTACTCTGAGATTTTTTCTCTTTCAAAAAAAATTCAGCTTCATCCATAAAAGAATCTAATAAATTTCCTAGTTTTGTAAAACGACGTGATGGCTTATATCGTTTTGGAATAGGATTAGGATTACCTCCAACTAATTCTTCAATTGCCTGTAAAGCTTCAATTGCTGAGGGATAACGTTCTAGAAAATTTAACATTATCATTTTATCTAAAATAGTAGCTAAACCGGGACTAACTTGAATACCATTATGCCAGTTAATTTCGCCTGTATCAAAATCTTGCTGTAAATTATGTGGCATTATCCCCGTTAAAGCCTGAATCGCGACTAAGCCCACAGCATAAATATCACTGCTAAACTTAGGCTTGCCCATGGCTTGTTCAATAGGCATATAGGCAGGAGTGCCTATAGCTACTGTGAGTATAGTTTGTCCTTGAGAATTTACTTCAGTTATGGTTAATTCTTTAACGGCTCCAAAGTCAATCAAAACAATCTTGCCATCTTTCTTGCGTCTGATTAAATTATCTGGTTTAATATCTCTATGAATGACTTTATGTTGATGAACAAAAGCTAAAGTTGTAAGAATATCTTGTAAAAGTTCGATTACTTTATTTTCACTAAATTTACTGCTAGAAAATTCTTGAGTTAATGTATGGCCTTCAATAAATTCTTGAACTAAATAAAATTCCAAATCTTCTTCTATATAAGCAAACAACGTAGGTATTTGAGGATCTCTTCCTAATAATTTTAAAACTCTACCTTCTAACTTAAATAATCTTCTAGCTATTTGTAAAGTGTGGGAATCGGAAGCTCGTGGTTTTAGTTGTTTCACTACGTATTGAAAATTGTCTGAAGATTTGATATCTTCTGCTATATAGGTATGGCCAAAACCACCTGCACTTAATTCTCGAATAATTTTATAACGTCCATCTAAAATTTGCCCTATCATGACAGTATATTTTAAGAATTAGATTAACTTTGTGTATATTATATACTATAATTTTACCTCAAAAGACAAGGATATTCTATAAAATTAAAATCTAATCTCAATTGAATTAAGTTATAAATACAAGGTTGATAACTAATAACTAAAATGGGATATTAATGGAGAATTGATGATAGGATTAATTATGTTGTAAAATAATCAAAAATCAAATCCTAATGGAAAAAGCCAGTGACTTCTAGTAACAAAAAAACCAAACCAAAGATAATAAAATTGATGGAAAAAATTGCCAAACTTTCGGAAAAAAATAGGCTAATCTTTCCAATAATAATATGGTTATTAAGTAGGGGAATAATCATCATAGCTATGTTAATAATAGCACCTTTATTACCAGCACCACCAGGAGGAATTCAAGCAGAATTTGGCTGGGAAGTTTTTTCGGCATGGGATAGCGAATCTTACCGAAAGATAGCTACTTTTGGCTATTTTTCTGACAACAATCAACTCCCTGCTGAGATTGCTTTTTTTCCGTTATTACCATTAGCAATTAATTTACTAATGAGGTTAGGATTTTCTTTTGAAATTGCAGGCACTTTGATTAATAATTTAGCTTTTTTCGGAACATTAATTATCCTTTATCAATGGGTAGAAAAATTTCATGGAATTACTGTGGCAAGGTGGGTAACTGCTGTTTTTGCTTTTAATCCTTTTTCTATTTTTGGAACGGTAATTTATACTGAAGGATTATTTTTCTTTTTTAGTACTCTTGCCCTTAAATCTTTTGATGATAAACGCTATTTTTTAGCTGCATTTTCTGGGGCATTAGCAACAGCTACTCGCATTACTGGTTTGGCTTTGATTCCTGCTTTTATTATCATGGCTTGGTTGGAGAAACGATCAATTTGGGCTTATATTGCTGCAATATTAACTAGTTTAGGGACGATTTGTTATGGCATATATTGTTGGATTACATTAAATAATCCTTTGGCATTTATTTCGGTACAATTTGAAGTTTGGCAAGTAAAAAGAGATTATTGGGGGCAAGCTTGGGTAAGAATGTTGGCTCAACTTTCTGTGGGTAATACTAACTGGAATTACGGCGAAATTAAGGATATTTTGCATCCTTTACTGTTTCTATTAATTTGTGGTATTGGTTGTTTATTGTGGTGTTTTCGAGAAAAAGTTGGTGTAATTACTACGGGTAATATTATCTGTTTTTTAGTAATTTTAATGTGGATTTTGGGAGGAGATCCTTTTATTAATACTGCTACAATTTTTGGTGGTATTTATTTGTTATGGTATGCAAGGAATAAAATTAGTCAGGTAGCTATTTTTTATGGTTTATTTACTTTACCAATTATTTTAAGTTCGGGAAGAACTACTTCTGTAGAGCGTTATGTTTATGGGATTATTTCGGTGTCAATTGCTTTAGGTTTTTTATTAGAAAATCATCCTCGTTGGGGATATGCACTTATGGGTTTTTTTACTGTTTTATTGGCGAGTTTTGGGGTGAGATTTGCTCAACATTTATGGGTAGCCTAGTATAAGTAATAAGTAATAAGTAATAAGTAATAAGTAATAAGTAATAAGTGATTGATAGCTAGATTTCTCTTTCAACTTTTGATTATTTTGGGGTTAAAATCAATCTCTAATTTTCAGTAGTAAACTATCAGTAATTAATGGCAAAATTTCACTATTAACTTTTAATGATTTTGAAGTTACTATATAAATAGTCGACAATTAATTGATTATCAAATTTTAGAATTAAATAATGAAATTGCTATTTTAAACAATTAATAATTAACTATGAAAATTGAACTATGAAAAATAAATATATAATCGTCATCGCAACAATAATTTTATTTACTTGTAGCAGTATAAGACATGGATTATACCAATCAACTGCATTTGATTTAGGCATTTTTGACCAAATATTATATTTAATAAGTCAAGGAGAACCACCAATTATCTCTTTTTTAAACTTTCATATAATGGCAGATCACGCTGCATTTATTTTCTATCCAATCTCTTTATTATATAAAATTTATCCAGATGTACATTGGTTGTTTGCCATACAAGCCATCGCCTTATCTTTAGGGATATTACCAACATTTTATCTAGCAATAGAAGCAGGTTTAAAACGAAATGTTGCAACAACTATAGCAATGGTTTACATATTATATCCTCTGGTTTTTAATATCAATCTCTTTGATTTCCATCCAGATGTAATTATTTTACCAGGGCTTTTGTGGGCAATTTTAGCGGTTAAAGTAGATAATATTTGGTGGTTTTGTAGCGCAATAATTCTAGTTTTAAGCTGTAAAGAAGTATTTTCTTTAACCATAGCAGCAATGGGATTTTGGTTATTATTTTTTGAGAAAAAACGTTTGTATGCCAGTATTGCTATTATTGTTGGCATCAGCTGGTTTATTATTTCGACAGGATTTATTATTCCGTTTTTTGATAATGAAACTTCTGGGGTAGGTAGACATTTATCTCGTTATAGCCATTTAGGAAGCTCATTTTTAGACATATTTAAAAACCTATTTTTAAAACCTTGGCTATTATTAAAGGCAATCTTTAATTTACCTAATCTAGAATATTTAATTTGGTTATTTTTGCCTCTTATTTGGGGAATATCTTATAAGCATCTAGCCCCTTTAATTAGTGCTTTTCCTACATTAGCAATCAATATTCTCTCTCTTTCTCAGCCTCAAAAAGATTTAATTCATCAATATTCTTTACCAATTTTACCATTTTTGATATTAGTAATAATTTCATCTCTTGCTGCCAATGATGCTTGGATTCGCAATCGAAAAACGATAATTATTTGGTCTTTAATTGCTTTTTTAGCATTAGCAAAATATGGTTATTTTTGGTCGAGATATTTAACCGAATTGGATACTTTAGTAGCAACAAGAGAAGCAGTTTCTCTTATTAAAAATCAAGAAGGTAGTGTTTTAACAGCAGCACAAATCGCTCCTCATTTAACCCATCGCCCTGTTATAAAATTGGCAATAGCTGATAAGAATTATGACTTAAAAGAGTTTGATTATGTATTACTAAATTTACGCCATCCAGGTTGGTCAAGTTCAACAGAAATTGTATCTGATATAATAGATAAAATTGAGGCAATTCCTAACTTTAAATCTCTCTATCAAAAAGATGATATATTTCTATTTCAACAAACTAAAAAAAATAGCAATTCCTAAATTTTCAATGTCAATTTAATGATATATTGATAGTGAATTTTGTTTAATTATTCTTGTATTTTTTAAAGGAACTAAGTATGACTTTAATTCTAACCAATGATGATGGTGTGGATGCGCCTGGGATTGCGGCTTTGAAAGCTATTGTAGACAAGGCTATTCCCCATGATGACTCTATTATTGTGGCACCTTCTGGGCAATTATCGGGCTGTGGGCATCAAGTTACTACTAATCGCCCTATCCTAGTTGACAAACGATCTTCTAAGGAATATGCTATTGGTGGTACACCAGCGGATTGTGCTCGAATTGGAATTACACAATTATGTCAAAATGTCAATTGGGTTTTCTCTGGAATTAATGCAGGAGGGAATTTAGGGGTTGATGCTTATATCTCCGGCACCGTGGCTGGGGTGAGAGAGGCTGCTATCCTTGGTATTCGCGGGATTGCTATTTCTCAATACATTAAAAATTCTTTGAAAATTGATTGGGATATCACTAGTAGTTATGCAGCTAAAGCATTAAAAGTGTTATTGAATCATCCTATTGAAGTTGGTAGTTATTGGAATGTTAATTTACCTCATCTAGAAAGAGGTGAATCTCAACCTGAAGTTATTTTTTGTCAGCCTAGTATTGATCCTATATCAGTTAAATATAGAGTTGAAGGCGATTTATATTATTATATTGGTGAATATGCTCAACGTGATCGGCAATCTGGTACAGATGTAGATGTTTGTTTTTCCGGAAATATTGCAGTAACTAAGCTTAAATTACAATAAAAATAATTAACAATTAAGGTAAAAAATTATCGTCTAATATCTCTTCAATAGTAAAAGGAGAAGTTTCTGGAAAAGTTTCTAAGGGTAAATTCGTTTCTATATGAGCATTATATCTAGCAATTTCATAACACTCAGCTAATATAATTTCTGGATAAGTTTTAAGGCTAGGGCTTTCTTTAATTCTTTTGTGAATACCTTTGCGAGAATTATAAATACTACCTCGCCAACTTCCGCTACGAGAATGACTTTGGTATTTCCACTTTAACAAATGAAGAATTAACACTTTTAAATAAGATTCGATGGCCCTTTTTTGACTTTTACCCATAGACTCAATTTCATCAAGAAGATTGGGTATATCTAATTCGGAAAATCTCCCTTCTTCTAATAAATAAGCAGTTTCCATTAGCCATTGATAATAATCATTATCGTATAAATTTTGATACAAAACTAATTCACCTCCATTTTGAAAGTAATAACTTATAAATAACAAATAATAAGAACTCTATTTGTTAGATTCATCATCTGCTACGGGAGAAATAAGTCCTATATTATTAATAAGTTTTTGAGCTTTTTCTGGATCTTTATATATCATATTTAATAAATCAATAGCTTCCATATTTAAAAATGAAGAGTAAAACTCGACTTCTTTCATAATTCTTTCTTCTGATTGCCGTAAATACATTGATAAGCAATGGTGTGCTTGAATGTTGGTATCCCTTTTTGTTCTAAAAAATGCTAGGGCATTTAATAACATATCCTCATATAAAGCTAGAGGTTTGAGTGTTAGTTTATCAGATTTATCTGTGTTTTGATTTTCAGTCATTATTTTTTTAAAATTTTTCCTCTATTATATCAAATCTTTAAAAGTTTGAAAGAGATAAATTCTCCCAAAATTCTAATAGCTAATCCCTAATATGGTTTTTCTTTAACTATGATATACATTGAATAGGGGAATGGGGGAATGGGAAAATGGGAGAATGGGAAAATGGGAGAATGGGAAAATGGAAAGACAAGGAAGACAAGGAAGATAAGGGAGACTTGGGAGAAAAAAAGTGTATCTTATTTACTTATTACTTATTACTTATTACTTATTACTTAAATCTTGGATGGGGGAATCAATTTTGGTTAATTATCCTAGATTTAAGATTTTTTAACTCTATCATCATTTTAGAAAATTGGTATAACAATTGAATGTTTATTTCCATATAAATAGAAAAACGATCGCTTTAACAAAAAAAACGATCATCTAAAGCCAAAAACTTAAGAAGGAAAATAATTTTAGAGTAAAATTAAAGCTATTCTAAGTTAGTAAACCATCAAATATTTATCTATTCAAATTATTTATTACCATCAAAATCAGTTAAAACTCCATAGATTAACCAAATAGCCATAGCTCTCAAATAATGGCTAGCGCGAAAAGTCCCAACAGGAGTAATCGCCTCTGGAGTGCGGAATTGAATGCCATTATTATAAACTTGATGTACTACAGTTTCAGCGACTTTTAAACCTTCATCCTTCATTCCTATAGAAATCATAAAAGCGCTTACGGCAAAATTAATCCCTGTCCAAATTTCCAGCGGATGGGTAGCATCAGGATTCTCTGCCTTGCCATCAGGATTAACTCCATTAGCTAAACCAAAATTACCATCATGAAATTTTAGAAAACAAGCCTCATAAATCTTCCTCAAAGCAGATTCAACAAATTCAGCCTCTACAACACTAGGTAAACCTAAAATACGAGCATAAAATTCACCACAAAGTTGATCTGTCATAACAATGTTAGAACTGCTTTCACTATCCAAACGGTAATACTCCCCATTCCAAAGAGTAGAATGATAAATACTGCGGGCTTGCTGTAACCAAGCATCATAAGTTGCCATAACCTTTTCCACCCCTTCAGGATAATCATTAGGTTGTAAAGCAGGATTCATGGGAAGGTTAGATAATAAAATATTTCCTATAGCTATGGCAGCTTCCAAAGCAGCAATCCATAAACCACCACAATAACCACTAATTCCTTTCAGTTGCCAATCATCAAAAGTTTGATCAGGAGAGCCTGAATTCTCTGGAATACCATCATTATCTAGATCAAATTCTTTTAAATATGCCAAAGCAATAACAATACTATTCCAACATTCCCATAAAAATTCATAATCATTACTACCAGTTAAAACAAAATCTCGATATACTTGCAAAACAAAATCGCATGGTAAATCCTTCCAAAGATTACAATCTTGATAGCTTGTATAATTACTTTTCTCCCAAGGATGCTCATTAGGTGCACCTAAATCGTGAGGAGTAGCCCCAGCAAGTTTACGAATAGCTTCAGCATTATTATAACCAATAACTCTCTTAGTATCATCACTAGTAGGAATAGCTCTAGCAAAAGCTTCTAAAATAGATTTATCCAAACGAGACCAATATCTAAGTAAGCCAAAAGAACCATATAAACGTACATCTAAACTTTCATACCAGCGATAATCTAGACATTCAATTACTCCAAATTGTCCGATAGGATCATTTTCTGTCGCACTCGACCAAATTGTACACCCATCAGTTAGTAAATATAACTCGTTTAATAGAGCCATTTTTAACCAATTTTCTAAATTTGAATTGTTAATAATAGGAGATTGCCATTCATTAATCTTATCACGCCACATATCACTATGCTTAAAAGCCGTTCTCACAATGGGCCAAGCATTTGTACCCGTACGACCAAAAAAGTCAGTATAACGGCGAAAATACTTGATATCTTGAGCAAATTCCATAATAGGGAAATCCCATGCCAAAATAAACGGAATTTTGCGAGTTTTTCCCGGACGAATGCTAAAACGAATCGCCATAGCCGCCGCAATTTGTTCACCTGGAGAGGCTGGAGTTTCATCTTGGAAATCTGGCAAGGAACCATTCATGGCAAAAAAATCCCAAACATCGGAACCATCACCACTAGGATTCCAGCGAGAATGATGGAATATTTCTAAAGAGGGATTGATGACACTAGCAATGGCAATTTGCCCTTCACCATCTTGAATTTCATCTCGGAGTTGGATTCGGTTAAGCAAATAACCCACTCGAAAATTGTCTTGAATCCATTGATTAAAATTCCCTGTGGTATCCCCCCAGCGGGGTTGATATTCATAGGTAGGTGAACCATCATCTCTTATTTCTATCTTGGAAGATTTCACTGCATTGGTAAACCAACCTACAGTATTTTGCCAAGTTATCATGATACTTAGAGTAATTGGTTTATCTGTAGGATTATGACAATTCCATTCAAAAATTGCTACAGGATAGCTTGTTTCTTGGTAGTTATCTGCCAAAATAGGAGAAAATTGTTCACAAATTAGTTTTGTTTGAAATATGTCATGATATTCATACCAACTACGGGGATAAAGTGCGTTATATATTCCTTTTTCCTTTGGATACCATTTCCATCTGGATAATGTACCATCAGTTGGTGGTGTGGTAGACATTGCATATACTTGAGTCTCATTTTCTGTTTGTTCAAATATACTAAATTGGCAGGCTGGTATGTTACGAAATATGTGTTAAACTCAGCCAAACGATCACTCGTCTAACTGGTCTTCAGAACCGTACGTGAAAGTTACCCTTCATACGGCTCCTCAATAGATGGCTAGTACTATTTTTTAAGTAATAATTAATCAGTAATAAGTAAGAAATTTATTAGATTAGATTTGTTTTTTACCTATTAACTATTAATTATTAAACAATTTTTTTGTACCTTCAATGCTTTCTTTTTCTATACTTTATTGATAACCTTTTATTAGTAAAAAGAAGTTAATATCCTTAATTTACTAGGTTATAACTTTCAAATAGAAAAGTTTAGCAAACTCTAAATCCATAAATAATTATTATAAATTATTGGATTTATTTATTTTCTTTATTAAGCAAAGCTCCATAGATTTTTCTTAAAACTTAAATACTTAGCTATGAAAAATTAGCTATTAATCATTAACTAATTTGTAGTAACTTTTCTTACATCTCTACTTTGAACCAAGGTTCTCCATAATTGAGCTTATTAATTCCTTGAAAAAACTATTTCCCATCTATAGTAAGGCTTTCAGCTTATCTCTTTCATTACAAAAAAGCATTTGCTTTATCCTTAATCCCTCAGAAAAGGTAATTTCTTTCGCGAGCAACTGCCTAGATTTATTCTTAAAAACATAAAAATTATAAATTCAATCTAGGAATCCTCCTTTTCTTTGACTCGTTCCTAATATCTATTGGTTGTGTTCTAGGAATCTCTCTATCCACCGGCTTTTGATCAGTGTCAATAGTCCCATGAACATAGGCTATGGATCATTATTTAGCAGGTAATTTCATTTACACTTTAATATTAAAAGTTTTAAATGATTAAGATGATTGTAACGATGGTTAAATGAGAATTCGCTTTCGCTATTCCAGATACACTTGCTTGCAGATTTCCAGTTTAAAGGAACTAGAATGATTACCGCTTTCATTCTCGCTTCTACCTAAAGGCTTGCTAAACTCTTCTAAGTAGGAGAAAGTGCTTTCACTCAGACACCATGAGGGTAGGACTTGAATTTGAAAATATTTAAACATAGATATTCAGTTATTAAAAAGAAAATAATAAAAATAATTTTAGCTAAAATGAAAACTTGCTATGATTAATTATCACCACTTCTCACCTACATAGATATTAAGTTAATGATTAATTATAAGTACAAAATAAATTATATACTTAAAATTATGCTAACGAGCCGCACGTTCACCACAATCTAAATGCCATAAATTAAAATCACCAGCCGGCGATCGCCCGATACAACCTGCACCAAAGCCCCCTAAAGGCATTCCGTGGTTAGGCCCATCATCTATATTACTTGGATACCGCACTGTAAAAGGTTGCTCCCATCCCAAGCCAATAGGACGTTTCCAAGCACAGGTAGGTATTTTTGGGATCTTGATTTCCATCGATGTATTATGTTCTAGTTTTTGTTATGAATTAGCATACTATTCTATAGTAGTCCGTAATCAATAAAAGAAGTTTTTATTAAAAAGCCCTTAATATTGACATCATAAAGCTTAGCAAATATGTCATTGAGAGATAATCTAAAGGCTTTAAAAAACTTTTTGCCAGAGAAAAAATTGCAGATTGCATAACCTTAAAATTCTCCAAGGAAGAATATACAGAATTAACAAAATCATCAACTAAAAATTATCAAATAGGAGAAAAAATTATGACTCAAACAACTCCAAAAGAGAATAAAGAACAAATAATGACAGCTTTTAATCAACTATTAGCTGAATATAAAAATGTAGAATCTAAAGTAGAAACCAAAGAAGAAGAAGCAGAAAAAGCAAAAAACAAACAATTATTAGAAAAAGTTGCGGAATATACTGTTAACAATATCGTTAATAGTATGGCATCATTACAACTAGATTTTGGGGACATAATCCATCAAACAGCAGATAAATTAGAAACAGAATCATTAAAACTAGATGAACTCAAAAAATCCATAGCAGTTGAAACAGAAAAACATGGAGAATTGAAAAAAGTTCGCTTAGTAGCAGATGCACTTTATATATTAAGACAAGAACATCAAGAGAAATTAATAATTCTAGAAAATAGAATCTCCCAACAACGAGAAACTCTAGAAAAAGAAATAGCTCAAAATAGAAAATTATGGCAAAAAGAACAAGAAGAATTTGAAACAAAAATCACAGAAGAAACAGAACTATTAGCAAAACAAAGACAAGAAGAAGAAGCAGATTTCCAATATGAAAAAGAAATGGAGCGCAAAATCGAAACTGATGAATATGAAGAAACCAAACGTAAGCAAGAAAGAGAATTAGCTGAATCTAATCGAGAAAAAGAAAAAGCATGGGCCGAAAGAGAAAGATATTTAAACCAAAATCGAGAAGAATTTGAAGAAAATCGCGCTAAAGTAGATGGTTTTGACGATAAACTGAAAGAAGAATACGATAAAGCTAAAGGAGAAGCTATTAAAGAAGCACAAAAAGACGCAGAAGTCAAAGCTAATTTATTTGAGAAAGAATGGGAAGGTAGCAAACAAGGTTATGAATTACAAATCCAATCTTTAGAAGCAACAATTCAAAAACAAATCGAACAAATTACCGAGATTACTAATCAATTACAAACTGCAACTAACCAAGCACAAAATCTTGCACTTAGAGCATTTCAAAGTAACTCCAGTACCACTAATCAATCTAGTTAATTAAAGTTTTAAATAAATTTATTTCATCATATTTTATAGGAGCATAATCATGGCAAAAATTAATTCAAGAAGCACCAAAGCAGAAATTTTAGAAGCTTTTGAAGCATTAAAACAAGAAAAAGAAACCTTAGAAAAACAAGTAAAAGAATTAAATAAACCAGAAAAAACACCAATTCAAACACCAATTCAAACACCAATTCAAACCTCAACTCAAACACCAGAAAAACCAAAAAATAACGAAAAGGAAAATCAACCAATGAACAATAATAATATCTCAGTAGCTACTTTCAAAATGGACGAAATTCTCCAAAGTTTAGAGCAATTACAAATAGGATTTGGAAGCGCAGTTAGTAATTTATCAGAGCAACTTATTACTGAAGCATCATCATTAGAAAAACTTCAAGAATCAGTAACAGAAGAAATTCAACAATTAAATGAATTGCATAGTTTAGAAGAAATTGAAGAAAATACTCTAGATAATTTAATTCAAGAATATGACGAAAATTCCAAAACTTTTACAGAAGAATTTAGTGAACGTCAAGAAACATTAGAGCAAGAAATAGAAGAATTAAAGAAAAATTGGCACAAAGAAAAAGATAATCATCAAAGAGAAATTAACGAAAGAAACGAAAACTATCTCAAAAGAATTCAAAGAGAAGATGAACAATACCAATATGATTTAGAATTAGCAAGAGAATTAGACGAAGAAGAATACGCTCAACAGCAAAAAAATCTCTATCAAGAATTACAAGAAACTCGCCAAGAGCAACAAAAACAATGGAAAGAACGAGAAGAAAGCATCTCTAAACAAGAAAAAGAGTATGCCGAAGTAAAAGAAAAAGTAGAAGAATTTGAAGAGAAACTAGAAGAAAAAATTAAAAAAGGTGAGGCAGAAGGTAAACAAATTGGAACTTATCAAGCCAAAATTAAATTCGATTTACGACAAAAAGAAGTAGAAGGTGAAAAACAAAATTATCAACTAAGAATAGAATCTTTACAACAGACTATCAACAATAATGAAGCCAGAATCAATACCCTATCCACACAACTAGAAGCCGCTCTCAAGCAAGTTCAAGATTTAGCAGTTAAAGCGATCGAAGGAACTTCTAATCGTAATTCATTCGATGCCATCAAAGAAGTAGCATTAGAACAAGCTAGAAACCAACAAAAAGGAAAATAATTCTCATTATTAATGGGAAATAAATGATCGGAGAAATAAATTTTTAAGTAATTTCCTTCGATCAAAACTATTTTTCAAGATAATTTATAAACATTACTAATTTACAGAAAAGAAATATGGGATAATATTCCCCAAGAAATAGAAACTTAAAACTATATCACTAAATATCCACCTTAATTTTATTCTTAAATAACTAAATTAGGGCAAGACACAGATAAAATAGAATGTAAACTAACCACATTACCAATAACAGCAATAGCCGGAGCAGAAAAATCTCGTGCCTTCATCTCCTCAACAATAGTAGCCAAAACCCCAATCATAGCCTCACTATCCGATCGAGTGCCCCAACGAATCAAAGCAATAGGAGTTTGAGAATCCAAACCAGCCGCCACCAACTCACTGACAATGTGACTCAGATTGTGAATCCCCATATAAATAACAATAGTTTCCGAACCCTCAGCAATAGCCCTCCAATTCACCTGAGGACGATATTTCCCCACCGCCTCATGGCCAGTAACAAAAGTCACAGAAGAACTATAATTTCGATGAGTCAGAGGAATTCCCTCATAAGCAGGAGCAGCTATTCCAGAAGTAATCCCAGGCACAACCTCCACCGGAATACCAGCTTCAATTAAATCCTGCATCTCTTCACCACCACGCCCAAAAATAAAAGGATCTCCACCTTTAAGTCGAACCACAACAGCATTCTCTTTCGCCTTTTCAATCAATAAATTAGTAGTTTCTGATTGTAATTTAGAATGTCTTCCCCGACGTTTACCAGCGTTAATCTTTTGAGCATCAGGATTAATCATTCCCAAGATACTCTCACTCACCAAAGCATCATATATGACAACATCAGCATTTTCCAATAAAGCCTTCCCCTTAATCGTCATTAAACCAGGATCTCCCGGTCCTGCTCCTACCAAATATACCTTACCTAAAGTTTTTTTCATTTCACTACCTCTACAATTAACTGCGCTAATTCTTTATTTGCTCCTAAAGGCTCTCCTAATATAAGTTCAATTTGAGGAAACTTTTTTTGCAATTCTTTAACTTGAATGGCGATCGCCTCAGTAATCCCTCCTGCAAAGAGAAAATAGGGAATAATAGCAATACTTTTTGGCTTTTTTTCCTTCATCGTAGCTAGACTTTCAATTTGAGTTTCTAAACTAGGAGCTACAGACCAATAAGCGGATCTAGCCTGTAATTCAGTTGCCATAGACTCTATAAACTGATTAGCAAACCATCGCTTACTACCGTGACAGATAATAATTCTTTCATCTGTGGGTTGTAAATGCTTAAACTTACGATTCAATATTTTTTTTATTCCTAAATAACTACCTAAAAAAGATAATAATTCTAATTTAGAACTAGATTTTTTTTGTGCAATATCAACTTCATAAGGGATATCTTCTTTAACATGAACCCCTGGTAATAAAAATAAAGGTATAATTTTTATATTATTTATTCTATCTTGTGCAGCTCTTAAAGCGAATTCATATATTTTTTCGTGTAAAGGAATTGAACATAATTCTAAACAAGCAGTAGCAACTAATGGAGGTTTATTCACCACTGGGGTAGAATAAGTATTGAATTGAGGAGAATAGGAGATTGTCAATTGCTGACGCACGAGAATAGCTAATTGTTGCAATCCTATTTGAGCTTCAGTTGCTCGGCTGCCGTGTGCCACAAGAAGATAAGCAGATGTCAAGGTTTTCTTATTAATAATTGATTAAAAATTAGATACAACTTATATCATACCCTAAAATTAGATAATTTTTTGTATCTAAAGTATCAAAAAATACTCTTTTAAGCCAATTTCCAGTTTACTCATTATTTACTTACTTTTATCATGATTGCTAACCCCAAAATACCTTATATGACACCCCAAGAATATTTAATCTGGGAAGAAAAACAACAGATTAAACATGAATATATCGATGGGGAAGTTTATGCCATGACAGGAGGCACGATTCCTCATAATGAAATTGCAGTTAATCTAACAACGATCTTAAAAAATTATTTAAGGGGCAAGGGTTGTAAAGTATTGATGGCAGATGCTAAATTAGGCATAACAGAAAATGGACCTTTTTATTATCCTGATGTTATGGTAACTTGTGATCCTAGAGATAAAAAAGCAAAAAAAATTATCCATCATCCTTGTTTGATTATAGAAGTTCTTTCACCTACAACAGAAGCTTTTGATCGAGGGGATAAATTTAGAGATTATCGTAGACTAAATACCCTTCAAGAATATCTCCTAGTTAATACAAAACAAATAAGTGTTGAATGTTTTCGACTTAACCAACAATCTTTTTGGGAATTACACCCTTATCAAGAAGGAGATGAAATAAATCTTACAACCCTAAACTTCTCTTTTCCTCTTCATAGAATTTACGAAGACGTAGAATTATTTTAAATATCTATAACAGCCAATATCTATTTTTTATATAATTCTCAACAAAAAAGGCCTATAAATTATAGACCTTGGTTTACTAAATGATTTATTTAATTAAATCAATATTCCTAAGCTTGCTTGCGCTTCTTAGATGCAACAGCTAAACCAGCCAAAGTAACTAAACCTAATACAGTTGCAGGTTCTGGAGCGTGAATAACTCCTGGTCCAAAACCAATAGCATCAATAATTACATCTAGAGCTTCATCTCCAGTAATTTCTAGTTCTAGGCTGAAAATATCACTTACATCAGCACTACCAACGAAAGTATCTAAAGGGAAAGATACAGCAGTAGGATCATCGATGCCTGATAATGTAGAAGTAGAAACACCGCCATCGAAATCTGTTATGGTTAGGGTTAATTCTGCTGCTAGATCAATGGTTATAACATCAAATTCAAAAAATCCAAAAAAGAATGGAGATAGATCGCGACCTAATCCAGCTCCACCAGCATCGTATAATACGGATAAACTACTAGTAACACCTGCACCGTCACTTAGAGATAATACACCTATATCTGGCCCTACAAGACCAACAGTAGAACTTGTTCCAAAAAATCCAGATTCTAGAGTATGAGTTATAACTCTTGTTCCACCAAAAACATCATCTTCACTAAAAGTTCCAGAATCAGTTTGAGTTCCTGGCTCAGCACCTATGCCAAATTCTGTTGATAATACAGGAGTTGTATCAAAGTTATCAATACTAATAAAAGTAGCTGCTTGAGCTTGAGTTGCGAACATTGCAGAACCGAAAATTACCCCTGGAATAAGGAATAATTTTGCAGCAGATATTTGATTTTTCATCAGTTTTAATGGTTTTAATTTTCTATTGCATTAATTAAAAAAACTAAAATAAATTAACTTTTAGTTCTCTGTGTAAAGTTATAACAAATAAACGTTCAATTTTATACACTTAATTAAAAGAATTTTTAGATTTTACATTTTGATTAGCACGTAGATGATATCAATCTTATAACCCTCAACCTATCTTTTCCTCTTCATAGAATTTACGAAGATGTAGAATTATTTTGAATATCTATAATAGACAATATCTATTTTTTATATAATTATCAACAAAAAAGGCCTATAAATTATAGACCTTTGTTAACTAAATTATTTAATTAAATCAAGATTTCTAAGCTTGCTTGCGCTTCTTAGCTCCAACAGCCAAACCAGCCAAAGTAACTAAACCTAATACAGTTGCAGGTTCTGGAACAACTTCTCCTGGCTCAAAACCAATAGCATCAATAGTTACATCTAGAGCTTCATCTCCACTAATTTCTAGTTCTAGGCTGAAAATATCACTCACATCAGCACTACCAACGAAAGTATCTAAAGGGAAAGATACAGCAGTAGGATCTGTGATGCCTGATAATGTAGAAGTAGAAACACCGCCATCGAAATCTGTTATGGTTAGGGTTAATTCTGCTGCTAAATCAATAGATTCAACATCAAATGCAAAAAATCCAGTAGTAAGGAATGGAGATAAATCGCGACCTAATCCAGCTCCACCAGCATCGTATAATACTTCTAAAGTACTAGTAACACCTGCACCGTCACTTAGAGATAATACACCTGTATCTGGCGCTACAAGACCTACTGTAGAACTTGTTCCAAAAATTCCAGAT
>JANQIW010000090.1 GCA_028281945.1 Prochloraceae cyanobacterium PL24a_bin.78 | reverse complement strand
TAGGTGAAAAAATTTTTAAAATAGAAATTTAAAATCAATTGCTAAAGAGAGAAATGTAAGATTACCCATTTTCTATTTAATTTTGCTTACCTACTTAATACCCCTATTCATCAATAATAGAAACTGTTTTTCGGGCATCTCTTGGCAAAGATTTTAGAATTTATTCTTCTATACATATTGCTTTAGCTAACTTCTAGTGATTTGATCAAACTATTTTAATACCAAATCCACAACTTAAACTGTATTTATAAATTTATATCCAATTCTTGTTTTTTCCAAGATTCTAGCTGATTAAAATAAAGCAACTTTGAATTCAGGATTTGGGATAACAGAGAAATCCACCAAGAGTAACAAAAGAGAAGTATACCATATCTCACGAGGAGACTTCTGCTTACACAGAGGCGGAAGCCAACGGTTGACAAGGAAGACAAGGGAGAGTCTCGCAGACATTAAAAATGTTTCCCTATAATTAACCCGTATTATATTGAAAGCCAAATAAATTTTTGAGATTTTTGCCAACTTGAAACCTGATGAATAGGTTAAAGTAAACTTCTGTTGAAAGGAAAATTTTTTAAGCTAACATACTTGAAACCTTTATAGAGACTGGCATTCATTATACCATCTCACCTCTTAATATCGTTTTTCGCGTAATTGTGATAGACATCTTTGTGGAGAATGGGTGGAATGGGAGTTTCTTGAGACAACGAAGACAAGGGTGACAAGGGAGACAAGGAAGAATTTAGTAATCTTATTACTTATTACTTATTACTTAAATCTTGGAATGAGTGGAATGGGAAGTAGTTGTTGATATTGAAATTAAGGAAAAAAAGTTATTGTTAATTATCCTAAAATTAGGAAATTTTAACTCTATCATTAATAAAGATAAATTGATATAAGATACCATACACTCCCAATTTCCCAATCTCCCAATTTCCCCATCTCCCCATCTCCCAATCTCTCTTCCCTGAGTTATGAGTTATTGCTGATTAGTTATTACTTGAAAAAGGTTGATATTTAGTAACAAGTTGTATTTGGGAAATGATTCTTTCCTCCATATTAGTTTTATCATCTGTTAAAAAGTAATTTCTTAGCTGTTTAGTGAGACTATTATCAACAGGAATATCGCATCTAAATCCGTCATGTTCATTAATAATTACATTTGCACCTTGGTTTCCTAAAGTAACTTCTGCCATTGCTATTAACTTAGCTTCCAAACCTTGGGCTAAAAAAGTAAGTAAAGCATTATTTTTATCGTGAGAATTTTTAGGAAGATTACCTAAATCTAATCTCTGCCCTATGGCATTAATCAATATATTTTCCTTAGCTTCTCCTGTAGCCCACCGATGTAAAGCCTTTATTCCACGTTTATTTTCACGTGCTAAAGGTGAAAGAGCCAGATTTGCTTCATTATAAGCACTAATAATATGCTGTTGTGTTTGAGTATCTATCTCATCTATAGTTAAATCTAATTCTTCTTGTATTGCTACAGCTTTAATAATTTCACTCAGAATAGCTGGAATATGCCTACCAGGATATAAATTATAACCCTTTTCTGCTGCTGCTATTTGCTTGCAGGATAGAATTATTGCATCTGTTTTCTTAATAGAAGATACCCGTGGCCAACTTAATCTCCCTCCAAATTCCAAAGCATGAATGATAGGTTTAATTGCATCAATATCTGTAAACCCTAATTTAGTAGCCAAATTCTCTTTATAATTAGACTCTTCTAAAAGTTTAAATCTCTCTGGAATATCCATTCCTGCTTTAGTAAAAAGAATTCCTAATAATACTGTATAACAACTTTTTAAATCTATCTCATATAAATCGCAAAATACTTTTCTTTTATATAATCTAGGTAAGTTTTGGATTTCAGGGCAATAGCGTCTTCCACCTAAATGAATAATATATTGAGGATTAATAGTAACAGTCTGGGAATTAGAATCATAACTACCTTGACGAATTAACTCCGTCAAACACCATTGAGGATGATCTATTTGACATTGGATGCGATATGCTATATGAGTATTACTTGTTTTACTTTTGAGTTCCTGAAATTTTAAAGTTTGTTGTCGGTGATATTCAATAACTTCTGTGAGATTTAAACGGATTGATCGTTGTTCTAATTTCAATGCTTGTCGATATAATTCGCAAGAAGGGTAAATACCTTTGTCTAGTGAATATTTTCGTGAAGATATAGACTCCTTAGCCAATCGGGTTTGCTTAACTTTACCACAGGAAATTCTGACAGTAGCCTCACCCGGAATCCAAATTATTTCAGCTAATTTATCTCTTAAATTGACACCAATTCGATATTCTCGCGATCGATGTTCAGTATATCTATAATCAGTTTGTTCCAGTAATCCTGCATCTAATAACTCTTTTTTAGGACATTTTTTCAACTTACCTTTAAGAAAATGCTCGTAACGAAGAGGAATAAATCCATTCTTATCCCGATTACTAGGCAATTGAGAGCATCTATCTAAATGTGCTAAAAGATGACGAGCCATAAATAAGTTTTCTTTTTGTAAGCCTATTTCCTTTGTAGCTTCCCAAATAACCTTTTGACGACTAACAGGTAGATAAATATTTGCAGGGATATAACTGTTAGATTTTTCCCAAGAAACCTTTTTTTTATTAAAATTTAAATATTGATTCTTAATAGCTAATAATTAATTATTATAATTCAAGAATAACAGGAGCATGATCACTAGGTTTAGGAAGCCCTCTAGTAGCCTTATCAATAGTAGAATTAACAACTTTTTCATAAAGATTAGAAGTCAGATAATGAGTATCGATACGCCAACCACGATTACGTTGGAATCCTCCACCACGATAATCCCACCAAGTATAATATCCTCCTTCCGATGTAAACTTACGAAAAACATCAAAAAATCCAATTTCTAATACCTTGTTTAAGGCTTCTCTTTCAGGAGGAGATGACATAATATGATTCTCTTTTCCTTTAGGATTATAAATATCTATATCTTCTAAAGCAATATTAAAGTCACCACATATACATATTTCTAGTTGCTCTTTTTTCCTAAATACCTCTAAATACTTTCTTAAAATAGATAACCAACCCAATTTATAATGATATTTATCGCTATCAAGTCCTCCACCATTAGGCACATAAAGGTTAACAATCCGTATTCCTTCCATTATTCCAGTAATTACACGCTTCTGACTTTCAAATTCTTCCGCCTCCAAATCTCCTACAATTGGTGCAAAACCTGTAGAGACATCTTCCATCGGATTAAGACTAAAAATAGCCACCCCATTATAGGCTTTTTGCCCAGATATATATAAATGATATCCTAATTCTTCAAAAGGCGATCGAGGAAAATCTGCATCTATGACTTTAGTTTCCTGTAAACATAAAACATCTACTAAATTTTTTGCTAACCATTCTTTAACTATATCTTGACGAGTGCGAATTGAATTAACATTCCAAGTAGCTATTTTCATTCATTACCTCAATCTTTTACTCTTTAATGGCTAAAATCCATAGTTTATAGAACCTTAAAGTATCAGAACCATAAACTATGAATTTATCTAAAATTAATTTAAATTAATTATCACTATAAAAATAACTTTTAAACATTCTCAAATGATTTGATTTCACAATGTAAATCTTTAGCTGTTTGAGAGAAACGAAGATTTTCACTGTAATCTACTGGACAATCAATAATTGTTGGTACATCTTGTTCTAAAGCTGTCTTAAGAATAGGAATTAAATCCAGATGAGAGTCAACTCGATAACCTTTTAATCCCATACTTTCAGCAAACTTCACAAAATCCGGATTCCCAAATTTCACAAAAGCAGGCTTCCCAAAGTAATTAATTTGTTTCCATTCAATTAAACCATAACCATTATCATTAAAAATCAAAGTAACAAAAGGATTGCCCACTCTTAAAGCAGTTTCCAATTCCTGACAATTCATCATAAAACCACCATCTCCTGTTACTGCCACTACTCTTTTATCAGGATTCACTAATTTAGCAGCCATCGCTCCAGGAATAGCTATACCCATAGCGGCAAATCCATTAGAAATTATACAAGTGTTAGGACGATCGCAATGATAATTACGTGCCATCCACATTTTATGTGCTCCCACGTCAGAAATTACAATATCTTCAGCACCTAAAACTTGACGTAAGTCATAAATAATTTTCTGTGGTTTCAGAGGAAAACCTTCATCATGGGCATAACTTTCATATTCTTTTCGCAGAGAAGTACGCAAATTTAAAGCTGTTGGCATTGATTTTCCTTCTCTATTACTTCGTTTCAGAATATCTAATAAAGAATCTGTGATATCTCCCACTACTTCTACTAAAGGAATATAACTACTATCAATTTCTGCATGACTTGAACCTATATGAATAATAGTAGTATTTCCTGAAGGATTCCAAGTTTTTGGTGAATATTCTACTAAATCATAACCTATTGCTATAACTAAATCTGTTTGTTCAAAGGCACAAGTAATACGATCACGTTGTTGTAAACCAATAGTCCACAAAGCCATAGGATGAGTATAAGGAATAACCCCTTTGCCCATAAAAGTATTAATTACAGGTATATTTAATTGAGTAGCAAATTCCGTTAAAGCCGCACTTGCATTATCTCTAATTGCGCCGTTTCCTGCTAAGATAATAGGATTTTTCGCCTTAGAAATTTCTATAGCCGCATCACTCAACGTTCTGTAAGAAGCAAAAGTTTTCTCTCGTTTATCCCGATGAAGGGGTTTGCCATAAGTAGCTTTCATCGCTGCAATATTTTCTGGCAAATCAATATGAACCGCCCCTGGTTTTTCACTTTGGGCTATTTTAAAAGCTTTACGAATAATTTCAGGAGTATTTGTCGATCGTACTATTTGTGTATTCCATTTAGTAACAGGAGCAAACATGGCCACCAAATCTAAATATTGATGGGATTCGATGTGCATCCTATCGGTACCCACTTGTCCAGTAATTGCGACTAAAGGTGCTCCATCAAGATTGGCATCTGCAACTCCTGTCATTAAATTAGTCGCTCCAGGACCCAAAGTAGAAAGACAGACTCCTGCTTTTCCTGTTAATCTCCCATATACATCAGCCATAAAAGCTGCCCCTTGCTCATGACGGGTAGTTATAAATTCAATTGAAGAATGTGTTAATGCTTCTAAAACATGGAGATTTTCTTCTCCTGGAACTCCAAAAATGTATTCTACACCTTCATTTTCTAGACATTTTATGAGCAATTCTGCTGTATTTAAATCCCCTACGGACTTCTCTTGATTCATTTTTATTACTAAGTACCTATTATTTCCTTTACTTTACCGTTACTTTACCCAAACAGTCTTAATGTTAACAAATTCTCGAATGCCAAAAACACCTAATTCTCTTCCATATCCAGATTTTTTTATTCCTCCAAATGGCAAACGTTGGTCAGATTTTACTAATCCATTGATAAAGACTGCTCCTGCTTCAATTTCATTGATCAACCTTGCTTGTTCTTCAGGATTATTTGTCCAACCACTTGCTCCTAACCCAAAGCAGGTATTGTTTGCTAAGTGAATAGCTTCTTCAATATTTTTTACTCGAAATATTAGTGCTACTGGACCAAAAAATTCTTCTGATTCTCCTGGAGAACCTTTTGGAATATCTGTAATAGCTGTTGGCAGATAAAAATTACCTTTTCCTTCTATTCTTTCACCTCCTGTTAAAAGTTTTCCTCCCATTGATATGGTTTTTTTTACTTGCTGATCTATTTCTTCGAGAATACTTACTGTTGCTAAAGGCCCAATGTTAGTATCTTCTGACATTGGATCACCTATTTTCAGATTTTGTAACTTCTCTATTAGTTTTTGTTGAAATTCATCAGCAATATCATTATGAAGAATAAATCTTTTAGCTGCAATACAAGATTGGCCATTATTCAACATCCTAGCAGTTACCGCAGTTGCAGCAGCCTCTTCTACATTAGCACTATTAAGTACTATAAATGGATCACTTCCTCCCAATTCTAGTACTGTTTTTTTAATTACTTTTCCTGCTGCTGCGGCTAAACTAGCTCCGGCAGCCTCGCTTCCTGTTAGGGTAGCGGCTTTGACTCGATCGTCTTGTATAATTTTTTCTATTTTACCAGAACCTATCAACAAAGTTTGGAATGCACCTTGAGGAAATCCTGCTTCTTTAAAGATTTCTTCAATGCTTAGGGCACATTGTGGTACGTTAGAGGCGTGTTTTAAAATGCCCACATTGCCCGCCATTAATGCTGGTGCGGCAAATCGAAAGACTTGCCAAAATGGGAAATTCCAAGGCATTACTGCTAAAATTATTCCTAGTGGTTGATAGCTTATATAGCTATTGGAGGCATCTGTTGATACCCTCTCATCTGCTAAAAATTTTTCTGCATGATCTGCGTAATATGTACATACTTTAGCGCATTTTATCACTTCAGCTATTGAACTTTTGATGGGTTTTCCCATTTCTTTGGTAATAATTTCGGCAAATTTAACTTGATATGAATTTAAGATATCTCCTGCTTTTTTGAGCCATATACTACGTTGTGACATTGAGGTTTGTTTATATGCTTTAAAAGTCGATTCTGCTAAGGAGAGTTTTCTTTCTATTTCTTCATCATTTAATGGTGCAAATGTTTTCAGTGTTTCTCCTGTTGTCGGGTTGATTGTGGCGATACCCATGAGTATTTCCTCCTAGTTGTGTTCTTTCATTTTTCTATTATATTTTTATTGTTTCTCTTTTCTTTGTTTTTTTTTCAGAATTAAATATTACTTAATTTTTCGTTATATTTATTTAATGTATTTTTTTCATATTTACATTAAAAAACTAACAATTAAGAATTAAAAAATTAAACCATATATCAAATATTTTATTTCTCTATATATAGATTATTGAAATTTTGTTATTTAAAAAAATCATCAATTCACAAGATTTTTTCTATAATCCTAGACAAAATAGGAATTTCTTAATTGATTCAAAACTGATAAAAAGTAATAATTCTCTATCTTTTCCAAAAAACTTGAACTTTCTCTGATATTATATTAGGTGTTATGGGTTAATTAAGAGTATAGATTACATTTTGTACCAACTAAGCAGGATAAACCAACTAGCTTAAGTATTAAATCTAAAAATCTTTGTAAAAAGCACAGTATAGAGATTTAAGTATCCTAAAATAAAAATAATAAAACTATTATAGAAGAGGTATTTTAATGTTTGGTAAGCAAGAAAAAAAATCTCAAGAAGAAGAAATGGAATTAGAAACTACACTATTTGAGGAACCAGAAATTAAAGAAATGGTGATTAATCCTCAAGATAAAAGTGAATCTGAATTATTCGATCTCGAATCTAATCTTGAGATAAAGAAACCTGATATAGTTAATATAGTTGAAAAAATTAGTAAAATTCTATCTCCTTATTTTATAGTTATAGTAGGATTATATATCTATGATGATAACTTTTTTATAGGAACAATTTTAATAACCATCGGTATTATATCTCTCTTAAAAATATCCTATGAGGATGTAGTTGCTTGGTTTGAAGGAATTAAAAATTTGTTAGGCTGGGATGAGGAAGAAAAAGAATGAATTAGATCAAATATCATTACTAATTAATTAATATTAATTGATCAAAAAATATCAGTAGCTAGGAGGCAACAATCTATTTGATGGAGAATGAAGAAAAAACCTCCAGCTACCACAAGACAATGATTTTGTCAGTAAATAAGAATTGTTGGAAATTTGGGATATTATGATTAGCAAAATTTTTTCCTCTCTAATCTAGCTAAACAATTTATTTATGATATATAAGATAGAGAATTGTTAGTTTTTTCCTTAGCTAATTATTCCTGAGAAAAAATTTAATGCTCAAAAATCTTGACATCTATCCATAGCAAGGGTATAATTAAAAGTAAATTGAGAAAATTAAGATACTAGGCTTGCCTATAAATCTTTCGATAGTAAAGTAAACAATTTAGGGTTAAAAATATAAAACCCAACCATATAATTAATAAGGAGGGTTTGGAAACAAATTTTCATATAATCATGAATATAATAGCACAACTCTTAGGATTAAAACTATCAAAACTTAAAAATTTAGTGTATCGACTTACTAACACTGTCAATACCAAAGATTTTCAAAAATGGATAAAAAAGAGGAAGAAATGCCTAGATTTAAGCAATATTATGGTTTTAACTAAAAAAGGATTGCCAAACCTTAGATATAAATACAATTGGCAAGAAATTGCCGTGGCTATCCTCAAAATGATGACAAAAATTCCCAATCTCACAATTAATTTAGATTTATGGGATTTACAATATAAACCTGAAGTAAAGAATAAAAAGACACCTACAAAACCTCAAAAGATAACCAAACAAAACCTAAAATCAAGTAAAGTCGCCAACAAGGCTAATTCAACTCAAACTCAATACTACCAAGAATTAACCCCAGTAGATATTACTTTTCAGAAGAATAACATAATACTTGTTAATAGTTAATCATCAATTGTCAATTGGCACAAAAAAAGTTATAATTAGAGGAGTCAACCTAATATATATCCAAAAAAAGTGGGCAAAGTAATAGTCTTCAGAATCATTACAGGAAACTTTCGCGACGGCTTTCCTATTAGTCTAGAAATAGCTGAAGACAATGTAGATGGCATAACCCATCCTTTTGTAGCCATTGGAGGGAAACTACCGCCAAATCCTATTTTAGAAAATCTATATCGTAATTGGCAACAAAGTTATCGCCATTTAGGTATGCAAATGCGCTTAGGTGCGAGTAAAACTCAAATTACTAATATTTCTTATGAAAGTGCTATTACCGAATGCAAATATAAGGCAGAAGAATTACGAAAAAGATTATTAAATTGGTATAATTCCCAAGTATATGAATTCGCACAGATTAGAGAAAAACTATTTTCAGAATTAAATAAAAATGAATCAGCTAGAATTTTAGTGCAAACAGAAGAAGCTTCTTTGCGTCTGCTTCCTTGGCATTTATTTTTTGAATCCTTTTTAGAAACTTATCCACAAGCAGAAGTTGCTTTAAGCCCTATTAATTATGGTAACATCAATTTGCCAAAATGCCATCGAAAATCCATCAGAATTTTAGGGATATTAGGTAGCAGTGAAGGAATAGATATCGAAACAGATAAACAAACCATCGCATCACTACCAGATGCCGAACCACATTTTCTCATTAGCCCAAACATTAATGAAGTAACAGAATATCTTTATCAACAGGAATGGGATCTGCTTTTTTTTGCTGGACATAGTTCATCCCAAAATAAAACAGGGCAAATAAAAATAAACTCTCAAGATTCAATTTCCATTAATGAATTAAAAAATGCCCTTACAAAAGCAGTACAAAAAGGATTAAGACTAGCAATATTCAACTCTTGCGACGGATTAGAATTAGCAAGAGCATTAGAAGAATTACACTTACCCCAAGTAATTGTGATGCGAGAAATGGTGCCAGATAAAATCGCACAAGCCTTTTTAAAACAATTCCTCACCACATTTTCTCAAGGAGAATCACTTTATTTAGCAGTAAGAGAAGCCAGAGAAAAACTTCAACCCCTAGAAAAAGACTTCCCTTGCGCTACATGGTTACCCGTTATTTGTCAAAATCCAGCCACCCTTCCCTTGACATGGCATAATCTTCATAATTTAGATTTTTATCCCAATCTCAAACGTAACCCTACTTCTATTTCCATTCCTAATAATTTAGATAGAGTTGTCTTATTAAAAGGTATTGGTAAAGCAACTGTAGTAGTAGAATACAACAATCTTACTAACATTAAAGCCGACGTTTTAGTCAATCCTGACGACATTTATATTTCCATGGCAGGTAGAGTTTCTGCTGCCTTATTAGAAATTGGTGGCAAAGTAATTAAAGAAGAAATAGAAAGAAGAATTCCTCAAGAATTAGGAAAAGTTACTATCACCACCGCAGGAAATTTAGCCGCTGAAAATATTTTTCATGCCGTAGTAATAGATTACGAAAAACCAGAAGAAACTAATGTTAATTTGATTCAAAAAATAACTCGTCGTTGTTTAGAATTAGCAGAGATTTATGAAGTAAAAAAAATTGCCTTTCCCGCCTTAGCAATCGGTGGCACCCTTCTTTCTCCAGAAAAATGTGCAGTGGCAATGATTATTGAAATTGTCAAATATTTAGGAGGGAATACTTCTTTAGAAAAAGTAACTATTGCCCTACTAGATGAAGGAAAAGGGGGAAGAGAAGATTTAATTCGTCGCTTTTATACCAAAGTTTCTGACTTTTTGGATATGTATCAACAGATGGAAACTCGTCGAGAATTGTTGTTAGATTTGGAAAGAATTTATCGCAGCTTGCGAATGGAATCAGCAGTTAATTTAATCCTACGTTATCAAGCTCAATTAGATAGTATAACTCGTCAATGGACAGAAGAAATGTTAGGAGTAAATTTATCAGAAGTTATTGAGCAAAAATCTGTTTATGAAAACGCTTATGAAAATTCTTTAGCTAAGATTAGTAAAAATGTCAAACAAGAAGAAAGAAGGGTTTCTATTCAGAATGATATTGATTTAAATCAAAGTTTTAATACTGATGCTGCCGCTGTTTGGGAGAAAATTCAAGCAGCAGAAAATGAAGAAGAAATTAGAGAAATACTAACTAGTTTGCAAGGAGATATTGATAGTTTAGCTTGGATTAATGATAGGTTTGAGTTAGATATTGCCTCTATAGAAGCTAAATTAAAAAAGGTAAAAGATATTCTTTCCAGTCAATTAATTGAGTTAAAACAAGGGCAAAAAGTTTTACACGAAGAGTTAGTAAATTGGCATGGAGAAGGTGTTTTAGAAAATAAAACTTCTGGGGAAGAAAGAGTTATTAGTTTTAAGTCTTATCCCAAGTTGGAGTTGTTAGTCTCTGAAGAAGATTTGCCTAGTGAATATCGAACAGAAAAAGTTAGTTATTCTGCCAAGAAAAAAGAATTAAAAAATGCTGGGGAAAAAGGAATTGATATTAGTAAATGGGCTAAAATCGATCCTAATCTTAAAGTTAAATTTGGCTTTAAATCTAAGAATTAATCAGGAGATTAAATTAAATAATGAATATAGAAGAAATCCTTTTAGAAAACTTTAAAGATTTAGCTTTTGAGCGACAAAAATTAGCTTTAGAGTTTATTAAATTCTTAAAATTTCAGCAAGAAAATCAACCAAAATCCCAGAAAAGTTTCAAAGGATTATGGGCAGATATTAATTTTTCTGTTACAGAAGAAGATATTGACTCTGCTAGAAAAGAGATGTGGAGTAAATTTCCAAGGGAGTTTGAATTATGAATGGTGTAGTTGTTGATACTCATGCCATTATTTGGTATTTATTAAACTCTCCTAAATTGTCTGATAATGCTATTAAGGCAATAGATTCAGCAGAGAAAATTTATGTTTCTGTTGTTTCTATTGTAGAAATTATTTACCTACAAGAAAAAGGGAAAATTCCTGAAGAGGCTTCACAACGTCTTTATAAGCTTCTTTGACTTGAATGATGATAAAATTATAATGTCCTTGATAAAAGAATACTTAGGACAAAAAAATATTCTAAGTAGTAATCCTCAAAAGGCAAGTATTTTAACAACCCCTATCTAAATTATTTTGAGATTAAATACTTTAAATTTTAGCATTGAAGAATGATTTATAAAATCAAACAAGCAAAAGTAGATAAAAGTAAAACAATACGGAAATCCGAATTCTTGAAGGGTTGAAATCACCTCACCAATAAACTTTATCTTTGAGAGAAAATAGTATTTAAAAGAAACGAAATTAGAGGAAAAAGATATGGTTACAGCAGAAAAAGGTAACATTTCAATTCATACCGAGAATATTTTTCCCATTATCAAAAAATCTCTTTATACAGATCATGAAATCTTCTTAAGAGAATTAATTTCTAATGCCGTAGATGCTATTTCTAAATTAAAAATGGCTTCTTTATCAGGAGATTTTAAAGGTGAATTAAAAGAACCAGAAATTAAAATTGAGGTCAATAAAGAACAAAAAACCTTATCAATTTCTGATAATGGAATTGGCATGAGTGTTGATGAAATCAAAAAATATATTAATCAAGTAGCATTTTCTAGTGCCGAAGATTTTATCAAAAAATATGGAGACAAAGCCAACGATTTAATCGGGCATTTTGGGTTAGGTTTCTATTCAGCTTTCATGGTAGCAAAACAAGTAGAAATTGACACCCTTTCCTATAAAGAAGAAGCAGAGGCAATTCATTGGTCTTGTGATGGTTCTCCTGAATTTGAATTAACACCAAGCGATCGAAAATCTATTGGGACTACTATTACTTTAACTTTATTAGATGACGAATTAGAATATCTTGAGCAAGGCAGAATCAAACAATTGGTAAATAAATATTCTGATTTTATGTCAGTGCCAATTAAGTTTGAAAAAGAGACAATTAATAATCAAAAAGCTTTATGGAAAACATCACCACAAGATTTAACCAAAGATGATTATTTAGAATTTTATCGCTATCTTTATCCCTTTCAAGAAGATCCACTTTTGTGGGTGCATTTAAACACAGATTATCCTTTTCTTCTCAATGGAATTCTCTATTTTCCTAAAATAAAACCCGATATTGACTTTAATAAAGGGCAAATTAAATTGTTCTGCAATCAAGTTTTTGTTAGTGATAATTGCGAAGAAATTATTCCTGAATTTTTACGTCCATTAAGAGGAGTTATTGATAGTCCAGATATCCCACTTAATGTTTCTAGAAGTGCTTTAACAAATCATCGTACCGTACGTCGAATTTCTGATTTTATCTCTAAAAAAATAGCCGATAGACTCAAGTCTTTATATTCAGAAGATCGAGAAGAATATATTCGTTGTTGGCAAGATGTAGGCACTTTTATTAAGTTTGGTTCCCTTCAAGAAGAGAAGTTTAAAAAACAGGTTGAAGATTTAATTATTTATCGAACAACCTACTCAGAAAATGGCAATAGTGAAACAGAAGAAGATTCTACAAATCATAACTATACTACTTTAAAAGAATATTTAGAGCGCAACAAAGAAAAACATGAAAATCGAGTATTTTATTGTAGCGATACTGATACTCAAAGTACTTATATAGAGCTTTATAAAAAACAAGGTTTAGAAGTTCTATATATGGATTCTTTTATTGACAATAATTACTTTGTTCCTTTTTTAGAGAGAGAGTATTCTGATGTCAAATTCTCTAGAGTTGACTCAGAATTAGACGAAAATTTAGTAGAAGAAGACAAAGGAGAAATAGTCGATCCTAAAACTAATAAAACCCGCTCTGAAATCATCAAAGAATTGTTTGAGAAAACCCTCAATAAACCTAAAGTAAATATTCGCACTCAAGCTTTAAAATCTGAAACCCAAGAAAATACTCCACCAGCAATGGTATTATTACCAGAAGCCATGCGAAGACTTCAAGAAATGTCTGCTTTAATGCAGCAAAAAAGTATGGCTTTTCCTGAAGAACACGTTTTAGTAATTAACACGGCTCATCCTTTGATAGATAATATTTATCAACTCAATAAAGCAAGTGTAATTCAAGCTAGTGGAGAGTCTTCTAATGAGGATTTAGTTAAGCTAATGTGTCAACATGTTTATGATTTAGCATTAATGGCTCAAAAGGCTTTTGATGCTGAAGGAATACAAGATTTTGTCTCCCGTTCAAATCAAGTTTTGACTCGTTTAACTCGCAATTAATTTACTCTTTAATAGTTGGTATTTAATCCTCAATTTTTGATAATTAATAGTGGATATTTAATAGGTGATAATCTATCAATTAGTCCCTAGAAAACTAGATATTTATATCGTTTTTCTTTAACTATGATAGACATTAAGTGGGAGAATTGGAGAATGGGAGATGGGGAGAATTCTGTATTATCTTCTTGCTTCTTAGTTCTTACTTTTTACTTAATCAACTCTATCAATCTTAAAGATTTTCTTGATATTACTAACTATTAACTACTAACTATTCAAGGCATTTATCCTTGGCAGCAAATGAAAGGTAAATGTCTTTTTATATTCTTATTTGTTTAGAATATTTTTAAGATATTGAGATAACTTTTTAAACAATTAATAACATTAATTCCATAACTAAATCAACATGAGTTTGACTTGCGTAGTTTCAAGTGGAAGACAAGATTTGAGTTAAACCTTTAACTAATCGCTGCATCCCTTCTGCTACAGTTTCTTGAGATAAGGCACCATAAGCAATTCGTAAATAACATCCTTTATTCATCCCAAAGGTATTTCCGGGTATTACTGCTACTTTATGCTCTAAGATTAATCTTTTTGCTAATTCAAAGGATTCTATTCCTGTATTAACCTTTAAGAATACATAAAAAGCCCCATTAGTAGGATAAAGTGTACATAAATTTTCAATTGATTCCAAATATTTAAGTACTATATTTCTAATTTTAACTATTTCTTTTATCTTTTCTTGACAATAACTTTTCCCTTCTTCTAATGCACCTAATGCAGCATATTGAGAAACTACTGGAGGGCAAATTAGAATAGTATCTTGAATTTTTTTCACTGCATTTAGTAAATGTTTGGGAATTACCATGTAACCTATTCTCCAACTGGCAAAACCATATGCTTTAGAAAGACTATAAAGTGTAATTGTATGTCTACTACTATTGGGAAATGATGCGGGAGAAATATGCTTTACACCATTGTAAGTAAAGTATTCATATGGTTCATCGCTGATATGATAAATTCCTTTTTCCTTACATAATTCATTTATTTGTTTGAGGATAGATTCTGGATATACTACCCCTGTTGGATTATTAGGGGATACTGTAAGAATTGCTTTAGTTTTATCTGTAATTGCCTCGGTAATTTTTTCTAGATTTAACTGATAATTTTCATCTGTTTCTACTAAAATAGGGCGACAATTAGCCATAATAATTGCCATTTCGTGATTAAAATAATAAGGCTTTGGTAAAATAATTTCGTCTCCGGCTTTGGTAATTGCTAAAATAGCATTCACAAATGCCATATTTCCTCCGGCGGTAACTACTATCTTATTTTCTTCATCTTGAATAAGAATATCATTATCTGTTTTTAGTTTGTTGGTAATTGCTTTTAGCAATGGTGGAATTCCGACAACTGATTTATATTTATGATTTTCTGGGTTGGCTAGAAAGTCAGTTAAACGCTGAATAGCTTTAGGTGGAGGGGGATAAGAAACTACTCCTTGCCCTAATGAAATTGTTTCAGGATTGTGAGTAATTAGTTCTCCTATGACATTAATAATTGGAGATTGGACCAGATCCATACGAGAATTTATTTTAGTTATAGTTTTATTCAATGTTATTACCTAATATTTTCTTCTATCATTAATCTTTAACAATTCCAATTTAGCTACAATTTTAGGAGTATTTTTGAGATAATTTGATTTTTCCATGATACTATAAAGTTTCCAAACTCGATATAACTAATTATTCAAATACTTATTATATTGATTATCTAAAAACATTCTCTTCATTAACAACTTTTTCCATATAGTTTTTCCATAATCGAACAGCCAAAAAGCTACCACCACTTTGTCTAGGCTTGGTATCGTCATTTCCTAACCAAACTCCTGTGGTAAGTTTATAGTCTGGAAGATAACCAATAAACCACATATCTACATTATTGTTGGTTGTACCTGTTTTCCCCCCTTCTCCTAAATATTGTCCCCCAATCCGAGCCGATCGTCCTGTTCCATTTAATACTACTTGCTGCATCATATCAGTCATAATTTCGGCTGTTTCTGGTTTAATGACTTGTTGGGAATCAACTTTATTATGATTAAAAAAACTAATTTTCTTACAGCTTTTAGGATCATTAGTTATATCACAATCGTTCCCATCTCGAATTACATTAATTCCATGGGGACGATTCCATCTACCTTGATTAGCAAAAGCAGCATATGAACCTGTTATCTCCAAAACATTAACTTCTTTTTGTCCTAAAATTAAACCAGGAATCTCCTCTAATGGAGACCTAATACCTAAATCTTTTGCTATGTCGATTACCCGATCTAAACCTACTTGTCGAGCTATTCTCAAAGATGGAGAATTTTCTGATTGAGCAAAAGTTTGAAACATATTAATATTACCACTACTGCGACTACAAGGTTGATAGCGTTGACCTTTCCAAGTTAAGCCTCCACAAGAATAAGTAGTATATGGGGAAATACCCCTTTCAAGGGCTGCGGCAATAGCAAAAACTTTAAAAGTTGAACCAGGTTGTCTTTGAGCACGAGTAGCTCGATTAAATTGATTTTGAGTATAATCGTAACCTCCTGTCATAGCTAAAATTTCTCCTGTTTCGCTATTAAGAGTGACAGCCGCTCCTTGATTAAATTTATAGGTCTTACCATCTGTATTAATTGATTCCTGTAAAGATTGTTGAAGTTTTTCTTGTAATTCCAAATCTAAACCTGTTTCAATGATAAAATTTCCTTCTGATGCTAAAGTTTTTGGTAATAAAAATTTTAATTCCTCAAGAATATAACTATAAAAATATGGGGCTGCATTATTAAAATCTTGATAACCTTGCTCAGTTCTAGGACTAATTTGAATTACAGAACGCCGGGCACTTTCTTCTTCTTCTGGGGTAATGATTCCTAACTTTAATAATCGATCGAGTACAATATTTCGTTGTTCTGTGGCCAAATCATGATCAACAACTGGATTAAAAGCATTAGGAGCTGGTAAGATTGCCACTAAAGTAGCTGATTCCGACCAATTTAACTCTTTAGCACTTTTATCAAAATAAAATCTAGCCGCATTTTCAAATCCATAATTCTGAAATCCTAAAAATACTCGATTCATATAGCCTAAAAGAATATCATCTTTACTATAAACAGTTTCTAACTTAAGGGCTACAAAAATTTCTCGCAACTTTCTTCCTATGGTATTCTCCCTTCCCACTTCAGAAAAAATAGTTCTAGCTAATTGTTGAGTAATGGTACTAGCACCTTGTTTAATGCGATCTTTTCGTAAATTAATTAGTATAGCCCGTAGAATTCCAATGGGATCAACTCCTAAATGCCAATAAAAACGAACATCTTCAGAAGCAATGAGGGCTTTTCTCAGTTGAGGTGAAAAATCTGATAAATTATTTACTTTAAGCTGGATATCAATATTGGGGGGATTGAGTTTAGTCTTACCATCTTTAGCATAAACAACAACTGGACTTTTTTCAATAGCTGGCCAATCTGTTATTGATGTTTGAGACCAATTAGAAAGAATAATAATACATAGAAAGATAGATAATAATCCTGTTCCATAAAGAAAATAACGAATAAAAAGAATCCATAATGGTGGTGGATAATAATATTGAATTTGGACTCCATCTGCTA
>JANQIW010000089.1 GCA_028281945.1 Prochloraceae cyanobacterium PL24a_bin.78 | reverse complement strand
TAGGTGAAAAAATTTTTAAAATAGAAATTTAAAATCAATTGCTAAAGAGAGAAATGTAAGATTACCCATTTTCTATTTAATTTTGCTTACCTACTTAATTATTTTAAATTTAAGATTTTTCAACTCTACTATTGTTAAAGACAAATTGGTATTAGGCTTTGAGTCAGGAAATACTCTGTTGGCTTTAGCCTTGCCGCTAGGCTATGAAGAATGGAGAATTCCACCTTGCCAATAAAGCTGGTTTGAAAACCGGATTTAATATTATATGGATCTTTTTACTTGATATAATTGAAGATTAAAATCTTAATAAATATCTAATTTGAAATTCATTGAAAGTATAGTCATAATTCAGGTTAACAGAAGATCGATCGTCCAGTTTATATATGCCTTCCACTTCTGGGAATAAAATTAGATCGTCCATTCCTAGGAATCCCCCTACATCACTAGTTGCTCCATTAATCTGATAAATAATATCACTTAAAACTGGTTGAGCAACAAACTGAAAGAACCCAAATTGTAACAATTCTTCTTCATCTGCATCTTGTAAAGTTTCTATTAATGTTAGTAATTGACCTGCAAGTAACCTAATTATTTCACCTTGAGAACGACCAGGAGTACTACTTAATTCAACAATTGAAGAAGTTAAAATCCCTAAATCTTGTTCCGATGCAGTAGTAAAAGCACTTATATTAATACAGTTTTCAATTTTTTCTACTTTATTTTCAGGATATAATTCTGGTTCAACTGGTAGAGAATCTTGAGTGCGGATTTGACAAAGACTAGTTGTATCTCTAGCTAAAGCAGGTAGTATTTGACTAGCTTTCCCATCTATATTAATAAAAACTTTAATGGTATTAGATCTACCAGACTGAAAAATATCATCACGAATTTCATTTCTAAGAGTAAAATCTTCTGTTTGTATTTCCGGTTCTGTCACAACTGTTTCCAATTGAATGTCAAGATTTGGATTTAAAAGTCCTTGTTGTGGTACAAATACAATGGTATTTTCTTGGCTACGGGATAAATTAAAATCGGTATTAATTACATTTACTTCTGCTCTTTGAAGTTGAATAATCCCTTGAGCATCGATATTTTTGAGTTCATTAACTCTACCTTCTAACAAACTTAGATTTCCACTAAATAAAAAATTATATAAAGGGAGTTGCTGTAGCCGTATATCTATTAAATTAATATTTAAGTTGTTTAGTTGGGGAATAAATTTCATGAGTTGATTAGTAGCAAAACTATTACTGCTATTTAAGTTAGAAGGTTTTGGAGGATTGTTAGTTTTTCCATTATTTCCTTCTGTTTGAGGAATAAATACAGTGCCGTCATATAATTCGACTCTTCCTCCAATTTTAGGATATTCTATACTTCCTTCTATTTTTACATTGCCATTGATTTTCCCACGATAAAAACCTTGTAAATCTGTTGCGTCGCCTTGGATATTAATATTTAAAGCATTGTCATTATCTTTTTCAAATATTGGTAAACTACCTGTTATCCCAATATTACTATTTGCAAAATTACTTGTTAATGAATCAATTATTAGATCTTCATCTTCTATAGATATCTTACCATTAACACCAATTGTATTCTCAAACAAGGGTGTTTTTAGTATTGTATTTTCTAGAGTTATTTCTCCTTGTGTTTCAACTTCGGATAAGGCTGTTGCTAATGTGATTTTTTGTTGAGAAAATTCCTGAAAATTTTGGATGAGTTGAGTTAAGGAAGGCACTTTTGCTTCTAGATTAACATTTCCTTCTCCATTAACCCATTGAAATAAATTTTGACTAAATATTCCCAATAATTCTAGTGTTTCTGTATCTAATTGTAGATTTACTATTGCAGAATCTTGCTCTTCTTTTGTAGGTGGATAAACTAAATTAGTACTAATTTGAATTGATTCTTTATCATTAGTATTAAAAATTAATCTCCCATTGTTATAAGTAAAATCTCCTTTTATATCTTGATTTAAAACTCTTCCATTAAAAGCAGTTTCATTTATTATAAGGTTGCCTTGGAGTTGTGGGTTAGTTATATTGCCATCAACTTTCCCTTTAAGGTTAATATTGGCATCAATATCTAAAGGAATATTGATAAAATTTTTAATAGTATCTAATGATAAATTACTTATTTCAAAATTTCCGTTTCCTTTTTCTGCTGATAGGCTTCCTTCTAAAGAGAAAAGTGCTTTTTCAATTTCGGTTTCTAAGGCATCTAATACTATTTTATTCTCTGCAACATTTCCATCTACCAGTATTCGATCGATACTGATGGGTTTACTATCTCGAATGACTAAACCGAGAGGCTTGACGATATCAGGGAAAGAGGCTTGGGGTTGCCAATACCAATCCTTACCTTGTAATTGGAAATCGAGATTGGGTTGACGAATATTTCCTGTGATATTGACTTCGCCATCATAATCCCCTCTAATATTTATTTGAGTTGGAATTCTACCGGTATCTCGTGAGGCTGCATTTTTTTCTATTTGCCGATCTATTTCCCATAATAAATTAATTAATTCTCCAAGAGAAATATTTTTTTTAGCAATTTGTTCATTTTGTATTTGTGCTGCTTTTCCATTATTTCTTTGTTGAATAAGGGCTATAATACTATCTATACTATATATATTTAGGGTTTGAAGTATATTTTCGACGTTACCTGCAAGTATTAGTTTGCCATCTATTGCACCTGTTTCTAAATTGAAGTTACCATTTAAGTTATATTTACTTTGGGATGGGGAGTTTCCTAATGTTAGAGTTGCTGAGGTTATTTCTGCGATATTGTCTTGATAGGAAAAATCAGCTGCAATTTGGTTGGCTTGAATGTCACCTACTCCTGGATTATCGATAGTAATTTCTCCTTCTCCTTCTAAGGTAAATAAATCAATCTGGGTATTCTTGATGTTGACTAATCCTGTTAAAAATCCTGGGATACCAAAATTTCTTGCCGGGGAAATTCTAAATAATTGTAATGGAAAATTTTCCATATCAAGGGAGAAGATATCTCTTTGTCTTTTTCCTGTAATTACAACTCTTTGATTCTGATTGATTGGGGATTGAAAACCGGCATAAAGATAATTGGGTAGATAGGGAGAAATGCAATTTTCTTGGTTACAAGGTATTAGCATTGTTGCTAAGATATCTTGGTTTCCTTCTAAATTAACGGTTAATTCTTCTCTAGGAGAGATATTGACTTTTCCTGCTAGTAATGATTCAAAATTGATGTTGTTAAAAACTAATTCTTTTAATTCTAAATCTCCAGTTAATAAGATATTTCCCGGGTTTAAAGGTGTGGTTAATAAATTTTTCCCTGTTAGTTTTCCTTGAAAATTTGCTTCACCTTGAAGTTGAATTTGTTGAGGTAGAAATTGTTGGTTGATTGGAATAGTAGTTATTACTTGATTTACTGGTAAGCTATCTAATTTTGAATTGGCAATTAAGTCTAATTCTAAGTTGGAAATATCTGGATTGCTGAGAAGATTATCTAGAATAATATCTCCTGTAGCAGATAAAGATTGATTTGCTATATCTCCTTCTAAAGCAATTTCAATTGGAATAGGGTTATCTGGTTGGAATAGACTATTGATATTGCCTGATAAGTTGAGATTGCCATTAATATTTCCTAGTTTGATTTTTTCGAGATAGTTAGTTGACAATAACTGATTAATTAACAATGATGAATTGATATTTAAAGCGCCTATTTCGGCTTGCCAAGTATTATTATTTAAGGTAGCGATAGTATGGATAATGCCATCAGCTACTGCTAATTTGATATCAGCATTACCGTCTAATTGATTTAGTAATTGTGTGTTTTCTTCTGGTGTTGGATTGGTGGCAAAAGATAAAATTTGGGAAACATTGGCTAAGAGATTTATCTTGCTATTAATTAAGGTAACTGGCAAGGGTAAATCAACTAAAGCATTGATAGGGATTGTGCCTGTATTGCTTTGTATTTCTAAAATACCATTATTTAATTGAGTAAAAGCATTGATTCTTTCTTGTTTGACTGTTAATTGGGTATTGATATTGGCATTAATATTATCTAATAATTCTGCTATTTGTTGGATTTCTCGATTTTTGGCTACGGATAAGAATTGTGATGTGTTACCTAAAATATTGATATCACTGTCAATTAGTTTTATGGGTATTTCTTGAGGAGTAGGTAAAAAATTTTCTAGTGGGATTTGGATTGCTTTTGCTGTTATTTCAGTAGTGAGGGGATTGATATTGACTTTGGCATTAATGTTGCCGTTGTTTACTTTTAAGAAAAGGTTGCCATTAGCATTAAAGTCTTTGATTTCTGTTATTTCTGGATTGATTGCTAAAGATACTAATTCTGGAAGATTAGAAGTGAGATTGAAATTACTATTCACTAAGGTAATTGGAGTTGATATATTAGGTAGAAAATTGCTAATTGGTATTTGATTTGCTTTGGCTATTGCTTCTAAATTACCGGAGTTTAAGATACTATCAATGATGACATTGCCATCGCCAACTGTGAGATTGATATCTGCCAAACCATCTAGATTATCTAGTGATAAAACATCTAATTTTCCTGTGAGTTTGATATCGGCGTTATTGAGGATAATTGGTATATCCAAATCCAATCCTTCTATATCAATAGTTGATAAAAAAGTATGTATTTTAACGGATTCACTATTGATTGATGCTTCTATATCTTTGCTTTCTAAATCTGCATTGACATCCAATTTAATGAAACCATCAAGTATTTTAAAGATAGTATTTTCTACAGTAATTTTTTTTTTTTCTAGATTAATCTCTCCTCCACCGAAAACTTCATTAGCTTTACCTGAAGTTGATAATATTTCTAATTTTATATTACCTTCAGGATTATTCAGGGTACCTTGTATTTTACCTTCAGTTTTAAATTCTCCCACAGTAATTCCTGAAGGAATACTATAATATGGTTTAACTATTTTTTCTGTAGGTAATTGGGCATTAAAATTAAATGCTAAGGGCATTTTTCCTATATCTATAGGTTGATTATTTTCTAAAGAATTGAGGATATTGGTTTCGATTAATCCATTAATATTTATTTCTCCTCCTTCTTCAGGAATAATTTTGACACTCTCAAGGAGAATTTGAGATAAATTTCCTTGAAAGTCACTACTTATTGTTGATAATTTAACTTTGTCAAGATTAACAAGGCTTGTATTATTAACACTGCCTTTGATTAAGGGATTTTTTATTTCTCCCATAATGTCTAATTGGGTTTTTATTTCTCCACCTACTTCTACCTCTGGAGAATTTTTTATCAGTTGTGTTAGGTTTTTTAAATTAAAGGGAGGAATATTAATATCTAACTTGTAACCTTCTTGCCAATTTAATCCTCCAGTGACATTTCCTTCTATTTCTCCTAAACTACTTTTTACTTCTTTAAAGTTAATTTTTTCTCCTTCAAAATTCAAGAGAATATTGGCTTTTAATGGTTGTAAAATGGATTCGATTCCTACTTCTAGATTGGTAAGATTTAGAAATCCTTGGGCGGTAGTTGATTCTATATTTTCTAAGGAGGGAAAATCCATATTTAAATCAGTATTTAATTCTCCATTATTGAAGGTAATTGGAGTATTTACTAGAAGAGGATTTAGAGAAATTAAAGGCAATTTTTCGATATTGGCAGTGGCTTTAGTTTGCCATGTTTTGAGAGTAGTTTCTCCTTTAATATTTGCTTTTCCATCTTCGATATTTGCTGCCACATCATATTGAATTGGTTTGGTTAAATCTGTTGATGCTTGAATATTACTATTAAGTTTGATATTAAGATTATCTCCTCCATTATGTGGAATTAAGATAATGTCTCCATCTTCAATATTGACATTAGCATCGATAGTAATTGGAAGTTTTCCTCCTCCTCCTTGAGGAAGATTAAGACTGTCAAGATTAATCCAATTGCCATTACTATGTTGACTTAAATTAATATCAGGATTGATGATAGTAATTCTTAATGGTAAAGTGCGCTTAAAAATCAGTGGAAAAATATTATAATCTACTTTAATACTATCAAGTTGAATGTTAGAAGAATCATTATTTGTAGGTGGAATTGTGGTTTCCCCAATTGTGATATTATTCAATGATAATTTTTTAACTTCTCCTACATTTACTTCTCGATTGAGAATGTTGGATAATTGTTTTTCAGCAATAGATGGTATCTCTTTTTGAAGATAATTTTTGGTTATGATTACACCTACTACTCCAATTCCTATTAAGGTAATACCAATAATGATTGTAGAAGGATGTTTGGCTGTGGATATTATCCTGTTGAGAAAATTAGGAGTGTCAGTATTATCTTGGTTATCATTTTCTGGTTGATTATTTTCTGGTTGATTATTTTCTGGTTGATTGTCTTCTGGTTGATTATTTGGAGTATTTGTCATTTTTAAATTCTTTAAAAAAATAATTCTATAATAAACTAATCTTAATATAACTATTGTTATCCTAATTTTAGTTACATCTAGTTTAACTAGATTCTTAAGTTATCTGACTCAATTTTAGTTATTAAAGTTCCCAATTTTTTAAATTTTTTTTGATAATTGTTTGACAATTACTGAGTAATTGCTAAGCAAAAATCTCTTGTTTCTATTGTGTTGGATTCTATTATTTTAAAGCCTTCATTAAATATTTTATCTTTGTCTTTTTGGGATTTATCAATAACCCCATTTAAAAAGTTTTCCCATTCTTTATCTTCTGGGGGAATTACTAACCCATAAAATTCACAAGTTAACGGATTCAGAGGTATTAATTCATAATTTTCTAAAGATAAATCCATAATTACTATTTCTCCTAATAACAATACTCCATCACTAACAAAAGCATCAATTCTATCTAGGTTTAAAGCTTGTATTCCTCTCATTCTTCCAGAAGTGCCTCGAAATGTAATTAAGTTAGCTGCTGGATATTCATTGCTAATTCTTGTTTCTATTTCTGTATTTCCTAAAACTCCTATGTTTAAATTTTCTAAATTACTATCTAAATCTATATTAAATTCTGATTGTTTTTCTATTAAAAATTTTGTTCCTGTTATAAAAAATGGTTTGGTAAATGATACATTATTTTCTATATTTGTAGAAATAGAATTAGGCCCACATTCAAAATCTACTACTCTATCTTCTACTAATTGATAACGACTATTTTGGGTGGAAGTAAATATTTTGATACTAATTATTTCTCTTGCAAATTTCTCTTTAATTTCTTCTCTAACTAAAGCAATAATATCAAGACAATATCCTCTTAAATCTCCTGTATTATCTCTATAACCAAAAGGTGGTGCATCTGCACTAATTCCTACTTTTAATACCCCTGTTTCTACTATTTCTTCTAAGATGGTTTGGGCTTGACTTGAAGATGAAATATTGGTAATAGTCAATGTTATTATTAATAATATTTTTTTGATAATCATGAGATTTTTTTATTAGTTTTTGTTAATTAATTTTTATCGCAAAATTACTTTGAAAAACAATATTTTTGTTTGAAATTTTCTCTCGACGAAAAACTTTTGTCTGAGAATATTTTACCGTTTATATAGTTTTTTTTGATCTTTATTTTTCAAAATCAGATTTTATCTCATTGTCAAATCATTTTTTCTACAAATTGTTATTATAGCGTTTTTTTACAAAATAGTAAATATCAATTTTAACTACATAGCTTAATATTTGAGCCAACAAGAATACCTAGTTAATTGCTGATTATA
>JANQIW010000116.1 GCA_028281945.1 Prochloraceae cyanobacterium PL24a_bin.78 | reverse complement strand
TTCTAAAACGATGATAGAGTTAAAGCTCTCTTTTCCCTGCTGATTCCCAGCCCAAAACCCATCTTCCTTGTCCTCCTTG
The DNA here is from genome assembly GCA_028281945.1 of Prochloraceae cyanobacterium PL24a_bin.78. Taxonomy (GTDB): domain Bacteria; phylum Cyanobacteriota; class Cyanobacteriia; order Cyanobacteriales; family JANQIW01; genus JANQIW01. The sequence goes on along the minus strand of JANQIW010000116.1, from coordinate 39,411 downwards.
TCCCCCTTGTCCCCCTTGTCGCCCCCTAACCATTGTATATCATACTTTTGGAAAAATAATATAAGGGGTTTATTTTTACCGATTAAGATTACGTTTCATGCGCTCTAATTCCTCATCGGTTTCCAGACGCTGAAATTCTTGTTCAAGAGAATCAAAACCTCGGTTAAAAGAGGGAGAATTCCTGCTTTTATTCCAGCCTGTGGTAGCAGAATCTTGGGATGTTTGAGATTGATATTTGGCTTTGGCGGCTTGAGTTGCCACTTCTTGCTGCCTTTTTTTTATTTGATTAAGTAACTCTTTAGCTTGAAGAATACGTTTTTTAGTCCCTTCCATTTGACCCCAAAGTTGATTTCCTTCACGAAACAAAGAAGCTTCTCTTTCTTGAGCGGCTTTAGCTAAATCTAATCTTCCTGTGGCTTTTGCCTTTTCAACTCTACTGTGCCAATTTTTGATGTCTTCAGCAATAGAAAGGATTTTCTTTTCTAGGGTTTTTTGTTGTATTTCAAACTCTAGAATCAATTTTTGGCTATCTTTTTCTTGTTGTTTAAGTTGCTCTTGAATTGCTTCCAATTCCAGATGGGGATTTTGTTTCAAAAAGTCATCTAGTCGCTCTTCAAAAAAACGACTTACGTCATCAAATATACTCATTTTTTAATAATAATTGTTTAGATATTTCTATTTTAGGATAGTTTATTTTTTGGAAATACTTTATATTTAAAATTTTCTAGATAGATAGTCTATATTCCATCACCAATGGAAAGAAAACGAGTTCTATTTTGATTGCTAATTTTAACTTGTTGATCTTGTACTTCGATTAAATTCCAATTAGTAGAGCCAATTTTTTCTCCTAAATAAATAGTTTGTGAAACTCCGTTAATGTTAAACCAAGCCAAAGATAAATTGCCATTTTCTAAAATTCCCAGTAAAGCTGTTTGACGAGGGGAAGATTCAGAAGCGGAATTATGTTCTAAAGGGTAAGGAATGATAGGATCTTCCATAGATGGCCGGGATAAACTTTCCATTTCTGGAACAAAAGAATCTTTTGGGTTTAGTTGTGGTGGAGGTGGTGGCAAAGTAGAACGAGAACGGGTTGATGGAGGTATTTTCACTGGCAATTTCTCAGTAGAAGATAAGGGAAGATAATTCTTTTTAGTAGTTAAATTTGCTGAGGTAAATTTAACAGGATTAGTAGGAGAACTAGAAACCAGAAAAATAGATTGATTGACTTTTTTAGTACGAATAATATTAGGTAAGATAGGCTTTAATTGTTCAAGAACTATTGGAGATTTCCAATGAAGATTATCCTGAGAAAATTCTAAATCTTCAAAAATCAAAATAGATTCCTCAACATCTTCTTCTACTTTGATTTGGTCATAATAGTCCTTATTAAGCTTATATAATACTCCTGCTAAATAAATATTGGAAAATATAAAGAAAATGACGTTAAAATATTTTCCTAATCCAATTTTGTTTTGAGTTGTATTCATCTTCGATAATCCAAACTAAGTGTAAATCCATTTAGATTGTCATAATATAATAAAATGTTACTTTGTCTATAGTTAAGATTGCTTATATTCTGGAACTAAATTTTTTAGCTGACAAATCAGATCAGTCTTTTTGCCTTGTTTTGCTAATATTAATAATAATTTAATCTTTTTGTCTAGTATTTTCCACTGAATCTTGTTTTCATAAGCTGAAAAGATTTTCGGATGCTTGGTGGGTTGGATATTATCTCCATCTATCAACAACTCTTCATATAGTTTTTCTCCTGGTCTTAATCCAGTAATTTTAATATCAATATCAACTCCTACTTTTAGCCCACTTAAATTAATCATTTGAGTTGCTAAATCATAAATTTTTATTTGTTCTCCCATATCCAAAAGAAAGACTTCGCCACCTTGAGCTAAAGCTCCTGCTTGAATCACTAAACGCACTGCTTCTGGGATAGACATAAAATAGCGAGTGATTTCAGGATGGGTAAGAGTAATGGGTTTTCCTGTGGCAATTTGTTTGCGAAAACGAGGCACGACTGAACCACTACTATCTAAAACATTACCAAATCTAACAATGGCGAATTTAGTGGTGATATCTTCAAAATCTGCTAAAGCTTGTATGATCAACTCAGCAACTCTTTTGCTGGCACCCATAATATTGGTAGGGCGTACAGCTTTATCGGTGGAAATTAAAACAAAGTTTTTGACTTTTCTGTCTATAGCACAACGAGCAACTTTTAATGTTCCGGCCACATTATTATAGATTCCTTGACTAGGATTGGCTTCTACTAGGGGAACGTGTTTGTAAGCTGCTGCATGATAAATAGTATCTACTTTATATTTCAATAAGACATCATTAAAGAGGCGATTGTCAAGGATATTACCTAAATAGGGAATTTTATTTAAATCGGGATAGATTTCTGTTAATTCTAAATCGATGGAATAAAGAGCAAATTCATTGATTTCGTAGAGAATTAAAGATAAAGGCTCTAATTGAGCTATTTGACGGCATAATTGGGAACCAATAGAACCCCCGGCTCCTGTCACTAAGACGGATTTGCCAGTAATATTTTTCCTCAACAATTCTGGAAAAGGCATAACTTCATCTCTGCCTAGTAATTCTGTAATATCAATATTACGAATTTGACTAATAGAAACTTTACCGGATAACAATTCTTCTAAAGTTGGGATGGTTTTAATAGATAATGATAATGTTTTTAATGATTCAACTATTTCTTTTTTCCTAGTCGTTGGCAAAGATGCCATTGCTAAAATAACTGTATCAATTTTTTTTTTCTTTAATAATTTTGGTAATTCTCCTGGAGAATATACTCGATATCCTTGAATTATATGATTGTGTAAATCTGGATTATCATCTAGAAAACCAATAATATTAAAAGCTATTTCTTCAGTTAAACTTCTAGCTAATTGAGAACCGGTTGCGCCTGCACCATAAATAACTAAATTCTCTGGAACTTTAGTAAAGCTAGCAGATTTTGTGATTAATTTGTAAACAAAAGATCGAATCAAAAGTCTTACACCAATGATAGAAATTAAGGTGAGGATGGCATCAATAATTAAAACAGATCTAGGCAGAGGCCATAATCCTTGTAAATAAGCCATAATAACTAAAAGTCCAGAACTATAAAGCACTGCTTTACTAGCACTAAAGAAAAATTCTAAACCGGTATAGCGCAAAATTGGTTTATAAATGCCTAGAAAATAGAAAATAACGACTTTAATAATTATTAATAAAAAAATCCGCCAAGAATACTTGCTAAAGTTTAGTTCACTAATTTCATAGGTAAAACGTAACCAAAAAGAAAAGTAGATTGAGATGAAAAATATTAAGATATCTACTAATAAAAGAATCAGAAGTTTGTGTCGTCTGGTTAATAATAAATAACCTTGATGAAAAACTTCTAAAAGATGTTTAGTAACTAATTTGGACATTGCTAAAGATAGATGTTTATATTGATTAAATTAAAAGTTAAGATCTAGTATAGTTACTAACTTGAATTATGGCGTTGATGACTCTTTTTAAATCCTCTATTTTTAAGTTAGATCCTGAAGGCAAACAAAGTCCATTAGTAAATAAATCTTCGGCTATAGTACCACCAATGCACTCACAATCAGCAAAGACAGGTTGAAGGTGTAAAGGTTTCCAAACAGGACGAGTTTCTATGTGCTTTTCATTAAGCTTTAAACGCAATGTTTCTCTGTCTACACCGAATTTTTTAGGATCGACGGTAATACAAGTTAACCAGCGGGTGGTTTTACCGTAGGATGCTTCTGGCATAAATTGGATTCCTGGCAAGTTTCCTAATTCTTGCTGATAGATTTCAAAGTTTTTTCGTCTGGCTGCTACTCTGTCTTGTAATACTTTCAATTGACCTCTGCCTACACCGGCTAAAATATTGCTGAGGCGGTAGTTATAGCCAATTTCTGAGTGTTGGTAATGAGGTGCAGGATCCCGTGCTTGAGTGGCTAAAAACTTGGCTTTAGTTACCAGTTGGGGATCTTTTGATACCAACATTCCTCCTCCAGAGGTGGTGATAATTTTATTGCCATTAAAAGAATAGATACCTATTTTACCGAATGTTCCTGGTGCTTTGCCTTTGTAAGTTGCTCCTAATGCCTCTGCTGCGTCTTCTATCAATGGAATTGAATAATTATTACAAACTTTTAAGATGGGATCGATATCCGCACTTTGTCCGTACAAGTGTACTAAGATCACGGCTTTAGGTAATTTGCCGATTTTGGCTCGATATTCTATGGTTTCTGCTAAGAGATTGGGATCCATATTCCAAGAAATTCCATCGCTATCGATAAATACTGGTTTTGCTTTTTGATAAACTATGGGGTTAGCGGTGGCAATAAAGGTAAGTGTGGAGCAAAATACTTCATCTCCGGGGGAAACACCTACAAGTCGAAGGGCAAGGTGTAAGGCTGCGGTTCCTGCACTAAGGGCGGCGGCATATCCTCCTCCTATAACTTGGCAAAATTCTTCCTCAAATGCTTCTATATTGGGTCCTACGGGTGCGATCCAATTGGTATCAAAGGCTTCTTGAATGAATTTAATTTCTTCCCCGCTCATGTGAGGGGTGGATAGCAAAATTCTTTTTGTCATTTAATTTAATTTAATTTGATTTAGAATAATTGGTTTTGATAATTTTACCAGGGCATCCATATATTAAAGCATCTGATGGCATTGATTTAACTATTATTGTACCGGCTCCACAAATTGTACCATCGCCTATTTCCATGGTAGGACAAACGGCTGAACCTACTCCTAGCAAGACTCTTTCTCCTATTTTCACTCCACCACAAAGGGCACAACCTGGGGCTATATGTGCATAATCTTTTATAATACAATCGTGATCGATAGTGGCACCGGTATTGACGATGACGTGATGGCCTATTTTTGTGTCGGTGTTGATAACTGCATTTGCCATCACAACGGTGCCGTGGGCAATTTCTACTCCTAATGCGATTTGGGCTGATGGATGTATGGCGGTGGTAAATGTATGGCCTTGATTTTGAAGTTGATGGGCTATTTGTTGTCGAATTTTGTTGTTGCCTATGGCTACTATCCATTGGCTATTTTTTGGGTCTATTTTTGGCAGTATTTCTGAGGCTAAGTAGATGGGCACTCCGTGTATTTGTTTTTTTTCATGGGGTGGGTTATCGTCTAGAAATGCTTCGGGCCATCGGTTTTGTTTGTGTAATATGTCTAGGATTACTTTGGCATGACCACCGCTTCCGTATAAATATATCATTGGTTCTATAAAAATAAGAGATAGAAAAAAGAGGATATATATTTGGGTTCATAAAGAATTGCGCCATAAGTATATTATCCTCCTTGTGAATAAAATTTTAAATTAATATAATTATGATAAAATTTAATCATCTTGTGATTCAATCAAGTTTTTGAAATCATCTTGTGATTCAATTAACTTTTGAAAATCCTCCAAAGAATTAACACTAATGGTTTCTAAGAGAAGAGCTTCTAATTGAGTTATATCAGAAAGACTATTAATTAGATTTTTTAATTGAGAAGAAATTGTTTGAAAACGCTTTTCTAGAATACTGATAATATTATTTTTTATATTTTCTTGTTTTCCTTCTTGTCTTCCTTCTTGTCTTCCTTCTTGTCTTCCTTCTTCTATTCCTATTTGTCTTCCTTCTCTTGTTGCTTCTTCTTTTAATCGAGCCATGGATTCACGATAAATATTTCTCAAACTCATAATAATCTCCACGTCTTGGGTTTCTAATGGTTTTGATAGTCGTTGATTTCTTTGTAATGTATCCCATAAACCATATATTAATTCTAGTACAATTTCTCGGTAGGGGTAATTTTCGGGTAATGATTTTAATTCCTCTACTGCTTTAGCTTGGACTTTTCCTCTACCTAAGATTCGTAACCATAAAGTTTCTTGGGATACTTCAAGTTGGTGAACTGCTACTATTCCTGTATCGAAGGCTGGAGGTAAAAAATAAATCCCAACATCCCATTCTTCTTTGGGAATAGCTCCAAAACTGGTTAAAATCTCGGCAGAAATTGTGGGAGTTATTATCCATAAAACGGGTATTTCTCTTAAATTCTTGGCTTTTTTTTGTTTTTTGGACTCTTTAATTGTAGTTCTTTGAAGATCGAATAACTTAGTTAAACAATCTTTTATTTCTTCTGGTTGTACTTTATTACGGAAAATTTCTAGTAAACAATATTTTTGTAATATTCTACCTAATAATCCTAAAGTATCTGAAGATGTAGGAACTTCTTTTGTCGGATTAAATAAGATGTCTACTTGTCTTCTTTCACTTTTTACGTCGGCAGAAGTAATTGTTTTTCCATAATTTTGGCAAATTTCCGATAAATATTCTTTTGCGAATTCGTCGTGAGGAAAGTTGGACATTTTTTCTCCTGTTTCGATTCCAATATTGCCATCTAGGTTTTTCTATAATGTTATCTAGAAGTAGGATTTGTTAAGATAATAATAAGTATAATGGATGGATTTAATTATGACTGAATTACGAGAAAAAATTGACAACCAATTAGATAAACTATCATCGGAAAAACTAGCTTTAGTGAGTAGCTTTCTTGATTCTATTGAAGTTGAAAATTATAGTGATTTAACATCTTTCGATACAATACCTCCTATTAAAAGAGGAAAAAAAATCAAGGATTTACTCAAGCATGCTAATACATGGCAGGGTGATGATTTGGAAGAATGTTTAAATTTTGTACGGGAAACTCGCTCAAAATCGAAATTTTAAGGATTATGCCTTATTTGCTAGATACAAACCACTGTAGTTATATTATTAATGGGAATACTAAAGTAATCAATACTTCAAAAAATTATTCGGATGATGTAATGGGGATTAGTATTATAACCTATACTGAGCTTTTATACATGACAGAAAAATCAACAAAAAAAGTAGAAAATCTTCTTGCAGTAGAAGCATTTTTAGATGACGTAGATATTTATTTTATTGATAAAGAAACTTCTCTTATTTATAGTCGTGTTAAAGCATTGGTTTTTAATACTTTTGCTCCTAAAGAAAAAAGCAAACGTCGTCGAACAAGTATAATGGATTTAGGTTTTTCCGATCACGATCTCTGGATTGTGGCAACTGCTATTCAACATAATTTAACTCTAGTATCTGCCGATGGTGATTTTCAAAGAATAAATCGTGTTCAACCTTTTCTTTTATCATCATGGATATGAAGTTTTTGGATGATTTTTTTTTGGAAAAATGGCGATCGCCTTACTTTTGAAATGGAAAAATTAAGTTCTTATATGTTACAGTTTACAAGTCTTGACGCGAGAGAAGAGACAACACCAAACCACAATCTAAACATCCCAGCAACTACAGAAGTGCCCCGTACTACAGGTAAATGCCCCTTAGGTGCATCTAAGGAGAAATTGTAGTTTTCATAGTTTATCCATTTTTCTTCCACGCGCCATCCTACTAGATCACCAAAATTATTCCATACTTCCCTATTATACTCTCTCATGCTACTTAATTCTTGATAAATTCTTTTTTGATAGCTAAATCCAAAATGGCCATTGCTGTAGTGTACCCATAAATTATTGATGTTATACAGATCTGAGCATGGGAAATTTTTGATATCTTTTTCCCAGAATAAATCTCCTTCTTGTTTGCCTGCCACTTGAAGCATTACACGATAGGTTTCATAGTCAGCTTCTTTCCATTTTTGGGCTGCGAGTAAATTTCTTAAATTAGAATAATCTACTCCTACTGCACTTAAAAGATGAAGTGTTTCTGGAGTTGATTGAGAATCAGATATAAATTCATATGAGGTAGTTGATTGTTCAAAAGTGGATTTTTCTTGATCATCTATTTTTTTTAGTCGCTCATTAAGTCGCTCAATTTTTTTCTCGTATTCTCTTATTCTTTCTTCTAGTTCAAAATTGTTTATTAGACTAGCACTTATGGCAATTTCATATTCTAAATATGCTATTTTTTTTAGATAAATTTTTTTAGCTTCTTCCAGTTTTTCTTTAATCATTACTTTTGAGGTTTATTATTACTATACAATTATTATATCTAATAGAGATTAGAAATATTACCTAAATTAGATTATAAATCATCTTTTAATTTTCCGATCAAAGATCACTATAAAGAAGAATTACCCTTAAACTCCTCCATAGTTGCACTATTTTGAGATGAAATTCCCTCACGTTTGAGTACTTTTATTACAGTTAAAAATAAAATTTTGAGGTCAAGCCAGAGACTCCAATTGTCCACATACCAAACATCAAATTGAAATTTCTCTTCCCAATTGAGAGTATTTCTGCCATTAATCTGTGCCCAACCTGTAATTCCGGGTTTGACTTCGTGACGGCGGGCTTGTTGTGGGGTATAACAATCTAAGTATTTAACTAAAAGAGGGCGAGGTCCTATAATACTCATATCTCCTTTTACCACATTCCAGAGTTGAGGAAGTTCATCTAAACTGGTTTTCCGTAAAAAGTTTCCTATGGAAGTGATTCTTTGGGAATCTGGGAGGAGATTGCCTTCACTATCTTGATGGTTTGTCATGGTGCGAAATTTATAGAAAGTAAAAATTTGGCTATTTTTTCCTGGGCGTTGCTGGCAAAAGAGGATTGGTTTTCCCATGGTGAAGTAAATAATTAAGGCGATTATTAATAATAATGGTAAAAGCATTATTAGGGCGATGGTTGCTATGATTTCATCGGCTATTAATTTAATAATTTTTGTCATTTTTGGGGTCATAATTTTGGGATTGTTATTGTTGTTAATTTTAATGTTTGTTGATTAGTTTAAAATGGTTTTGGAGAAAACAAGAGTATTATTACAATGGAAAATTGAGGATTAATAATTAATAATTATATAGACTTATTTTTGTCATGAGATTTGGTTTATGGTTAATCAAATTCAAGAGGCCAAATTTCGTTAATTGGCAATTCCCAGCCGGGAAATAATTCAGGAATTGTGAGGATATCTTCATTTGTTAATGTAACAGGATTTTCTGTATTTCGATAAATTGTTACTATTTTTTCGTCGGAATTAATTAGGATTCCTACTTCTGTACCTAGGGAGAGGAAAATTTTTATTTTGTCTTCTAAGGGTTTAATGCGATCTCTTTGGGATTTAATTTCTACTACTAAATCTGGCACTACTTTGGCAAAATAACGAATAGATTGTTTTAGTTTTGAAGCACGAACAAAAGAAATATCTGGTGCTTTTAAATTGTTATTTGGTAAAATAAAACCACCGGAAGATTCAAAGATTCTCCCAAGGCGACGAGGGTTAACCCAAGCAAATAAAAAAGCACTAAAACGAATGCCAATTTCACTAGATTCAATATCTGAAGGATTCATGATTAAAATTCTCCCATTTTCTAATTCTAAACGATAATCGTAGCCTGCTTCTTTAAGGGTATTTTGAACTTTTTCTAAGTCTTGAATTGTTACTTTAGACATGATTAAAACTCCATTTTTATGGTTAATAATAAAATCAAATATGTTTAAATATTCTAGGGAATAAATGGTTGAAACTAACGGGATTTTAAGAGGTAAGATAGTAATCAAAGAAATAGTAATTAAAGAATAGGTGATAATATTCTCTAAAGTTTATAAATCTAAATCAGGATTGAATGATTTGATAGTTTTTGATAGCTGAGACATATATTAAGATCATATCACAAATTAATATCATAAATTGGACTATGAAAGAAACAAATAAAAAAATTAAAGTTTTACATATTGTTGCTGATCCCATGAGTGGGGCTTTATTAGTTGCGCCTATCGCTCGTCGTCAAGCTGAATGCGGTTACTCAGTGGAATTTGCGTGCAGTCTAGGGGAATATGTGGATAAATTAAAGGCTTTAGGATTTCCAGTAACTATAATTCCTCTTGCTAGACAATTAATTGCTTTATCTCATCTAAGTGGAATTTATCAGTTGTGGCAGTTAATTCGCCGTAATCATTATGATGTTGTTCATACACACAATGCAGTATCTTCTTTTTTGGGGAGAATAGCTGCCGCTTTGGCTGGTACTCCTATTATAATTTATCATTTGAGAGGATCGAGGTGGGATTCACCTAGTTGGATTACTCGTGAAATATCGATTTTAGCTGATCGAATTGCTGGTTATTTAACTACCCATACTTTTACAATAAATTCATCTGATGCTAAGGAGATAGTACGCTTGGGCATTGCTAAGGAATCTCAAGTTACTTGTCTTCATTGTGGTAGTGGGGGTGTGGATACTCAAAGGTTCGATCGCCAGAAGATAAATTCCACAACTCAAGAGTTATTACGAAAGGAGTTTTCGATTCAAAAGTCAGATTTTGTTGCTGGTTTTATCGGTAGAATTGTTCGAGAAAAAGGAGTTTTCGAGCTTATTGAGGCTTTTGGTGAGGTTATAAATCAAATTAATGATGCTAAGTTATTGATAATCGGTGGGGTTTTGGCAAGCGATCGAGATAGTAATACTTTTGAGCAAATTAAAGAAATGATATCGATGAACGAAAAGCTCAAAGAAAAAGTTATCTTTACTGGTTTTCGGAGCGAAATTCCTGAGTTAATTTATCTAATGGATGTGGTTATTTTACCTTCATATTACCAAGAAGGTTTTGGAATGGTATTGGCGGAAGCTGCATCTATGGCTAAGCCGGCTATCGCTACTAATAGCAAAGGTGGAAGAGAAGCTATTATTTCGGGAAAAACCGGTTTACTTGTATCCATTGGAGATGCAAAAGCATTAAAAGATGCTATTTTACAATTAGCGTTAAATCCTGAGTTAAGAAATAAAATGGGTAAAGCCGCTCGTCAAAGGGCAGTTGAATGTTTTGATGAAACCATAGTATTTGAAAAGATTAAGAAAGAATACGATTATTTGTTAGAAGAGAAAGGATTACAGTGAATTATCTCGAATTTTTATCATAAATAATATATTTCATAATAGATTTTATTTGGACAATCTCAGAATTTGTATCTTTTAGTCAAGAAATTTACGCCATTGTTTACCAAGATTGGTAGCTTCATCAAAAGTAGAATCAGTTTCCATGCTACTTGCTACTTGCAACCACCAAGGGTTTTGTAAAGTTAAATTAGTAGCTAAGATTTCTTTGATTTTGGCTAATTCAGTTTCTAAGATGGTAACTCGTTGTTTAAGAGTAATATTTTGTTGTTTCTCTAAGCTAGTCATAATCTTCAATTAGTTTGTTTTCATCACAAATATCATTTTAACTAAAGATAGCTAATGGCAAGTCAGTAATGCCACGAAAATTAACGAGACAAAGAGATTTGCAAACTAATCAATATAGAGGAATTGCCAATTTTTCAATTTCCATTGGAAAGAGATACCTATTTTGCAATTTTTGTGTTAAGATATATTAAGAAAATTAAATTAAAAGAATTTTTAGGAGAAATTTATGAATACAGCAGCAATAGGCGAATCCAATATGGCATTTTTAAACAAAATTATGCGTCAAGCTAATTTGCCAGATATATATGATGCTAGAGATATTACAGTAGTAGTATTTCGTACTATGCGGGATTTAATGACTACCGAAGCAGCCGACGGCGTAGCTGAAGATTTAAACAATGAAGATATTGTAACACTCTGGAAAGATACTAATCCTCTCGTTGCTTTTTTAAGCCGTATTCGTAAGCCTTTAGAAATTGATTCTGAATTATTTGTGCGTCGAGTTTTTCAAGAAGGAGGAGTGCCTAAAGGTGTAACAGCAGAAGCTGTCATTAATGCGGTATTCTCTGCCACTAAAGGTGAATTATCTGAAGAGAAAGTCAAAGAAATTGGTAATTATCTTCCTCCTCAAATTCAAGTAATGTGGGAAAAAGCTTAATCTATTTGCTTTCAAAGGAAATTTCTCAGTTAAGAAGCTAGATTTTGTAGGAATACTTTTTTGAGAATTGGTTTTGCAACTTCCGCCGAATAATTTTCTTTCCAAGCAAGTCTAGCTTGATGTGATAATTTGGATTGTTTATCGGCATCTTTGAGGATGGAAATTGCAAATTCTGCCCAAATATTGAGATTATCTAAGGCAGCTAAGTAGCCTACTTGATGTGGCTGTATAATTTCTCGGATGGGAGGAATATCAGTGGCGATGATGGGAGTTGCTGCCTCTAATGATTCTAAAATCACCCTAGGCACCCCTTCACTATGATGGGATGGCATCAGAAATATATCTAATGCTGCCATGATATCATAAGTATCTTCTCGCCATCCTAAAAATTTAACTGAGTCTTGAAGGTTTAATTCCGTCACTCTATCTTGTAACTTTTGATAGTATTCTTGTTCTTCTGATGCTAGGAAAAAAGGTGCCCCTACTACAAGTAAGTAAGCTTTTTCAATCTCTTTTTGGATTTTGGCAAAGATTTCGATGGCTTCCAATTGCCCTTTGTGTTGACGAATTGAGCCGATAACTCCCAATAATTTAGCATCTTGTGGTAATTCTAATTCCTGTAAGATTTCCAGTTTTTCTCGACGTTTTGGGTTATTATCTTCTACAAAAATGAACGGTAATACTTCTGTTTTTGAGGGTTTAATTCCTAAATTTATTATACTATCTGCCACGGTTTTAGAGATTGCCCACACTCTAGATGATAATTGACAGGTGGTTTTAGTTAGAGGAATGTCACTCCAATCAGTGGATTGTGGAATAACGGCTGTATGTTTTTGGTTGGTAATTACTAAGGGAAATAACATAATTAAATCCCTTGGATGTGTAAGAATTATCCCATCTACTCTTACTGAAAGCAAATGCCCCCATGCTTGCATTAATCCAGGAATTGCTTGTAAACCTAATAAAGTTATTTTACTTGGTTGTTTTAATATCACATGACGAATGGATGTTAAACCTTCTGGTTCTGGTAAAATACTGTAAGGTATATTCTTTTTAGATAGTTCTTGTGTAAACCAACCTTCCATTCCGCAATAGATAACTGGTTTTATTTCGGGAATTTCTTGTAATAAATCGATCCAAGTTAGGAGACTACGCCTCGCACCTCCTTTACCAACGCCACTTTCATAAATTAATAACCGATATTTATCTGACATGATTATTTCATTATCTCCGTAGGTTCTAAAATTTTGTTGATAGCTACTATAACTTCTTCCGTATTTATGTTGTGGACTAATTCCGGCCATTGTTTGGGATGGGGATGTGATTGGGGATAAAACGGATTTTTGGTAACATAAGTATAATTTGTTTGCCAAGGGCTATGGGATTCTCCATCTCTCCCTAATAATACCACTATGGGGGTTTTTACGGCTGCTGCTATATGCATTGATGCAGAATTTAAGGTAATTACTAGGCAACATCGTTGATACAATGCTGCTAATTGATTTAAACTTAATTTACCACAAGTAGGAATTGGCTTAGTCGTCATGTTTTTAATTATCTCTTCTTCTAGATATTTTTGGCTGGCTAAACCTGTAAGTATTACTTTTTTATCTAATTTATTTTGTAAATAGTCTCCTACTAGGGCAAAATTTTTAGGATTCCATGAGTTACCTTTGGTTCGGCTACCAACGCTAATTGCTACAATTTCCTCTCTTTGTCTGATACTATTATCTTGTAATAGTGAAGATACTACTTGGTTATCCTGATCTTGAATCGGTATTGACATAACTAAGTTGTTTTCTTCAGGTTTTTCTTGATTTATTTGAGAAATAGTTTCTTTAGAAACAGCCAACATTAAGTCAACTAAATGATTACAATTCTCCCTACAATCTACAATATTTGTAATCAAAGGGTTAAATTCCTCTAAAGGTAAATTCCATCGACGGATTAATTTGGTAAAAAGCGAAACTTTTAAAGGAGTTAATCTGGATACAGAACCAACTCTTAAAGGTGCGGAAGTAGAGTAACTCATGATGGAATCTACTAATTGTCCTCTCCATTCAATGACCGCTTTGCAGTCTAAACTATGAATTTTTGCCAATAGTTTTAAATATAAAAATAATGCTACCAGTAAAGTATGGGGTTTTTTATCAAGCCATTTATTATCTACAAAGGGAATCACTTCATCTACAAAAGGAAGTGAATTGAAATAATCTATAACTTGTGTTCTAGCAAGTACTAATAAACGCCATTTTGGTAAGTTAGATTTTAATAAAGCTAGACTAGGAGAAGCCATAATTCCATCACCAAGTCCCGCCATGTGTATAAATAAAATTGCTGGTGAATCGTTCTTTTCTGTTATTTCTTCTGATATCATAAGATTTATTTGTTACTTTTCAACGTGTGATTTAAGATAATCAATATACTCTTGTGCAATCTTCTTAACATGAAAATCTTGACAACGTTGGCTACCTCCTTCTTTAAGATGTTTTGCTAATTTTTTATCAGTTAATACTGTCAAAATAGATTGATAGAGACTATCCACATCTGCTGGAGGAATAAGTATACCATTATCTCCATTTTTAATAATTTCTCCTGGGCCAGAAGGACAATTAGTTGCAATCACAGGAATGCCACAAGCCATAGCTTCTACAATCACATTACCAAAACCTTCCCAAAGAGAAGAGAGTACAAATACTGATGCTTTTCTCATATATTGATAAGGATTTGATTGAAATCCTAAAAAAAATACATTATTTTGAATGCCTAGCTCTATAGATAAGTTGATTAATTTTTCTTGTTCTGGACCTTCTCCAAGAATTACTAAATTAGCTTTAACTTTTTGAATAACTACTGCAAATGCTTTTAATAAGAAAATATAACCTTTTTGCTGAACTAGTCTCCCACAAGCAATAATCATAGGCGTAGTTGGATCTGGTAAATCAACTGTATATTTTTTTTCATACATTAGTTTAGGAATTACATCATCTAAGCCTGCATTGTAGATTATCATTATTTTACTTTTGAGAGAAGGATTAATTTTTAATAAATCTTTAGATACTCCTTTAGATATGGCAATAAGTCCGTCAGCAATTGGATATAGAAGAGAAATTAGTTTTAATATGATTAAATTCTTTAAAGGTTTTGTACTTTTTAAATGTACAGAAAGTGTATTTTGAGTGGTTATAATTAATTTTGGTCTAATTTTAGTTGGTATAAGACTAATAGCTAAAGCAGCAGCTAAGTTAGCTTGAACTTGGATTGATAATACTATATGGGGTTTGAGGTTTTTGATCGTCTTAACTAAAGGAAAAATGGAGCGAAGTGCACGATGTCCTCCTATTTCATGGATAGTAACTTCTGGAGGAACTTCTGAAACAAAAGGGCCTTCAATTCTACATAAGGCTAAATGAGTTTGGAAATGTTCTTTTAAATAAGGAAGAATTCTTACCGTATGTTTTTCAGCTCCTCCTCCATTTAGTGCTGAGGTAAATATTAATATTTTTTTATTCATTCATTTTAATCGTTAATATTTTTGATGTATTATTAAAATTTTTTATCAGTTTTTTAGTTTAAAGAATATATAGTATAGTCAAGAATTAATAGTTTTAGACTAAATTTTATCTGGCTTTAACTTTAATTCAATAACTATATTTTTTTCTTTTCCATGATAAAACTCCAAATATAGTCAGCATGAATATTAATGGAACTAAAAAATATAATAAAAGTACTATACCCGGCGATGAAGGCTTAGAGTAAAATAGTATTATTGAATAAAAAACAATAATAATAGGTTCAGTTGAATATTTACGAAACCATCGAGTTAACCATTTATGAAACCAGCCAAAGATAAAGAATACTAAGGCTACTCCGGGAATACCAAAGTTCCAGTATGCCTCTGCCATAGCACCAGGAGGTTTCCCGTATTCAACGCCAAAAAATGTTTCACCAACCTTTCTTTGAATAACTACAGGCTTACCTTTCCATAATTTTCTGGGAATAGGCAATGCAATAACATTGAGATAGCTTTCCCCATATAGGAAATCAACATTTTCTGGAACCCGAGCTAAAATTGCTATGGTTGAACTACTTCCTCTGCCCTCATTTAATTCCCCTTGTTGATCATCACTACCGATGACTTTTTCAATTCCTGCGGAAAAATCAATCAATTTGTTCCATTCAATATTTCCGATTTGTACCCCTGCTCGAAACAATCCTAATGTTCCTAATGCAATGAATCCAATCATTAATAAGGCAAATAGTCTCATGGCAAAAAATCGACCTTCTCGTAGCATCCAGATCATTATACCTACAAATGCTGGATAAATAATTGCTGAGCGCGAACCTCCAAATAAAAATATCATTAAGAGTGAAAGGGTTACGGATCCCCAAAAAAGTGGTTGTCTGGTGGAACGCCGATCGATGCCTAACCATACCATACAAGCAATACTAGCGAATTTAATGGCAAAGTCCCAATATAATTCTCCTGATAGTCCTTTCGATCGTCCTCCTGTCCAGTTATTATATAAATGTTGAGTTAAACCTCCTTGTAAGTGAAGGAAAATTGAGAACAAAATAAATGAAAAAATAACTACTAATAATAGTTTGCTTCGATGATTCCGAAATGGTTTAAAGTTAATTTGACTAATTTTAACTTTTGGGCATACAAAAAAGCCAATATAATAAGCGATCAAAGCTAGACAGTTGAGTAACCAAGCATAGGCAGTTAAAGTAGTTAAGGTTTCTGGATTCCAACCGGGCAAGGCTTCATGATATTCTAATGTATACCGAAAAAATGAAGGATTTGCGAAAAAGAATGCTAAGATATTGGGAATAAAAGTTGGTAAACTGCTAACTAAACTCAAAAGAGAACCAAATACTAAAGGATGAAACCACCCAAATGACGGTCTATAAAAAATAACCGGAAGATTTAAAATTAGTAAATAAATGAAATGGGCAGTTGAAGCAAAGATAGTTTCTTTCCCAAGACTATAAAAACATTGTATTCCTGCTATAACTAATTGCAAAATTATAATGGCAATCAATATAGTATAGTATTTTTTTTCTATGGGAATAAAAGGATTATTCATCCTTTGCCAGTTTTTTGTTATTGGTGGCTGGATTAATGGTTCTGTTTTCATTTTTGATATATTTTTTTATATTCTTGAACAATTTTGCTTGCTTCAAATAACTTTTTAGCTATTTGTGCACCATTGTTTCCTAACATAAGAGACAATTCTCTATTGCTGGCAAGCATGGTTATTTTAGCGACTAAGGCTTGATAGTCGTTCATTTCAACTACTATACCACATTGATTTTCTTCTAGGATTTCTTTAGCAGAGCAAACATTAAAAGAAATTACGGGCGTACCACAAGCTATGCTTTCAATGCTACATCTGGCTAATCCTTCGTTTTTAGTAGGCACAATAATTACATCTAAGGCTTGATACCAATGAGATATTTGATTAGTATAACCGATAAAAGAAATGCTATTTTCTAGGTTAAGTTTTTGGGTTGCTTGTTGGCATGAGTGGGCATATTTATTATTATTTGGTTCAAAATCTCCTAAGAAATATATTTTTGCTTGGGGAAGGGATTTTTTAAGGTTTTTTCCTGCTTTTTCTATAAAGTCTAATTGGGCTTTTTTGGGGCTAAATGTTGCTATATATCCTATGGCAAATTTGTCTGAATCTATCTTTAATTTTTGGCGAATTTCTAGACGTTTTTCTTGGTTTACTGGAGTCATTTTTTTTAAATCTACTATGCTATAAATGTAGCTGATTTTGTCAATATTTTTAGGAGAAATCGATAATCTTTTTGCTAATGTTTCTCCCATTTCTCTTGATAATACTAATTGACGATCGCTAATTTTAAAAGCAATTTTCCATTTGAAACCATAATTTTCGTTTAATGGTTTAACGTCTCTAATATTAAAAATTACCGATGCTTGTGCCATTTTTGCTCCTAAAATAGTATGCCAAAAAGCACTGGGATCATTACAATGAATTACTCTATATTTAGAGGTTTTAACTAACTTAAACATTTGATAATTAGTTAATAATAAAGACTTGAATCTTTGCCATTTAGAAAGATAATTACCTTGTAATAATGAGTCGCCAATACTATAAGGAATTGGCCAAACTTTAACTTCTGCGCCTGCTTTTTCCCAACGTTGATTAAAAGGTGTTTCTAATTGGGTAATAATAATTGGTTTAATATTCTCAAGATTTTCTATAACTTGGGTTATACTTTCTACTCCTCCATTAGCGCGATTTCCTGTTTGAAAAATGACAAAAATAACAGTAGTGGAAGTATTTTTTGTTTGATTTTCTACTTGAAATGTATTAATTTTCATAGGATATTTTTAGAGGCTATTTTCATTAGGAATTTTTAGGCTATTAAGAATATTTGCTGCTCTTTTTTGCCAAGAATATTTGAGTTGAAATTCCTTTTTTGCTGCCATACCAAGAGATTCTCTTAGTTGAGGTTGAGAATGCAATAAAGTTAATCCTTGAATCCAACTTTTGATATCTTCTGGAGGGAATAACAAAGCATTAATTTCATGACTCAAAACTTCTCTTAAAACTGGTAAATCAGAAGCAACTATTGCCTTTCCTGCTGCCATATATTCAAAAATTTTAAGAGGTGACATCCACTGAGAAATATCTTCTCCTCCACAACTAGATACTTGACGTTGATAGGGGGCGATTAAAACATCAAAAGAATTGCGATAAATATCGGTTTTACTATGAGGAATAAAGCCATAAAAAAAGATATTTTCCAAATCTATTAATTGATTTTTCCAGTAATTAATATGGGATTCTGTACCACCGATAATATGGAAATTTGCCCATTTACAAACTTTAGCTAATTCAACAATTATTTCCATGGCTTTACCGGGGTATAAATGACCTAAATAACCTATTTGTAATTTGTTAGTATTTTCAAATTTTATAGCTACTCCTTCTTTAGATTCATCGGCTCCATCATGGGCGATTGTGATTAAGAATTCAGGAATATTATACTGTTTTTGATAAGCTTGAAGTAATGCTTGAGAAATAACTACTAAACCTTGAAAAGATTGACTATTAATTAGTTGGGAAAACATCCACTTAGTAATGTTACCAACATCAGTTAAAAGAGTATGAGATTCATAGGCTACTGGCAAATTTAAAA
The DNA here is from genome assembly GCA_028281945.1 of Prochloraceae cyanobacterium PL24a_bin.78. GTDB lineage: Bacteria > Cyanobacteriota > Cyanobacteriia > Cyanobacteriales > JANQIW01 > JANQIW01. The sequence goes on along the minus strand of JANQIW010000116.1, from coordinate 20,381 downwards.
CACTACAAAAGAAACATGATTGAAGACAACGCCCATAGGTTAAATCTGGTTGTAAAAATTTAGCCAATAAAGCTGCTAATAATCCATAAATACGGGCATTTCCTTTGATGTTTAGCCAGGGTAGTTTTTTGATAGTAAAACATTTTTCTACTCCATAAAATTGATAAATATCTTCTATATCTAGTTCAATATTTGGATTTTTAGGAGTTAATAAGATAACTTCATTTCCATTATTAGCAAAAGCTTGACACATTTTCATAACATGAATACTATTTGCTGTGGAAGATGGAATAATGGAATTCGATAAATAAATTATTTTCGCCATTATTTTTTTATGAAATTTATTGGTTGATAATCAAAAATTTCAAAATCTCTTTGAAAAATTCTATTGACAATTGCTAAAGATTCAGAATCATAATAATTTAAATATCTTTCTCTTTCGGTTTTGTTGTCAGTATAGTTTCTATGAGGTAATGCTTTTGGCTTTTCTATGTTTAACTTTTCTAGGATTATATTTAAATCTTGTTGAAAATTTTCAAATTTTCCTATGAAATCGAATTCTATTCCTCTGTTGTTTTCAATAAAACTATATTGATCATAAGTACCATCATATGTTTTTTCTTTTTTTGTCCCTTCTTTTGAGATTAAATCTATAAACATGATGAATTCTTTAAAGGTTCCTTTGGGAAATAATTCGTGAAATCTTTCCGCCTGGGTTTGAAAAATTTGCTTTCCTATTACTATATTGGTTAATTTTTTAACTGTATTTTTTGTCTGGCTAAACATATTGCTTTGATAATTTCTCTTAGGATATTTATAAAAGTTATTCCAAATTGATAAAATCCAAGTATAAGGATTTCTGACAAAGGTAAAAAGAAAATATTCATCTATCTTAGTATCTAAAGAATCTAATATGGATAAAGATTCTGAAAATTTATCATGTTGTTTGTTAATATGCCAAGTAGGTTGCCAACCTATTCCTCTTTTTTTTGTGGTTTTTTTTCTAAATTCTTCGTCTATATATGGAGAAATGATTTCCGTTATAGTTGATCCTCCTGTTTTAAAAATATGAATATAAATAAATTTATTTGATTTTGAGACTATCATATGTTTATATCAAATGATTTAAAATTTAAATTATTAACTAGTGATTATTATTTTTTTGCCGTTTTCTCATAAACCAAGATTGTAATTGTTTTCTGGCATGGGATTCCATTATTCCTGCTAATACCGATAATCTATGATTTGAACAAAAACTATCTGGTAGATTAGCAACTGTACGAATTGTACCAGTTTTGGGATCGTCTGCACCATATACTAATTGCCCAATTCTAGCTTGGATAATTGCTCCTGTACACATGGGACATGGTTCTAAAGTTACATACATAGTACATTGATTGAGATGCCATGTTTGTAATATTTTACTGGCAGCTTGTATTGCAAGTATTTCTGCGTGGGCGGTGGGATTTTGATCTCTTTCTTTGCGATTTGAGGCTTGAGTCAGGAATTTGCCTTCTTTATCTACCATCACTACTCCGACAGGAATTTCTCCTGCTTCTCCTGCTTCTCTTGCTATTTCTAAAGCATAATTCATCCACTTTTTATGGGTTAAATAGTTAGTATAATTAATGTTTATTAAGGATTCAAATTTCATCTTTTATCTTTTTTTTCAGATTATTTTCTAAGTTAAAATATTTTCTACTTGACAACTAAATCCTGGTAAAAGTTGGGAGGTTAAATTGTCTTTTTTCAATAAAGTTTTTGCTAGTTTTAATTCTTCTTTTTCCCTTTGATAAATCTCTATTTGTTCTAAAAATCGATCCACAATCCAGTATTCTAATACTCCTTGACTTGAATAAAGTTCTAATTTATTTTCTCGATCGCGTTGTTGATTTTCTCTGCCTTTACTTAATACTTCTACTACCAATTCTGGAGCACCTTGTAAATGGCCTTTTTCATCAATTATTGCTTCTAATTTCTCTTTGCTTATCCATACTAAATCTGGAATTACATTATCTGTTTCGCTAAAAATTAGTCCAATACCGATAGCTGCTTCACCTAAACCTGTTTTTTCTGACCAATTTTCTAACTTAACATAAAGCCTAGAAATAATCTTTTGATGTTGCCAATGAGGTGATCTTGTCACAAATAATTCTCCCTTGATGATTTCATAACGACAATCGTCTTCGGGTAATAATTCTAAGTCTTTACTTGTCCAAATTTTCTTTTCTTTTGCTATTGTCATTTTATTTTCTTGATTAATATTTTTAAGTTAATAAATCTTCTATTTTACAACTAAATTCCGGTAAAAGTTGGAAGGTTAAAGTATCTTTTTTTTCTAATATTTTTGTTAGTTTTAATTCTTCTTTTTCCCGTTGATAAATCTCTATTTTCTCTGAAAATCGATCTACAATCCAATACTCTAATACTCCTTGACTTGAATAAAGTTCTAATTTATTTTCTCGATCGCGTTGTTGATTTTCTCTGCCTTTACTTAATACTTCTACTACTAATTCTGGAGCACCTTGTAAATGGCCTTTTTCATCAATTATTGCTTCTAATTTCTCTTTACTTATCCACACTAAATCTGGAATTACATCATCTGTTTCGCTAAAAATTAATCCTACACCAGCAGCAGTATCTCCTAATCCTGTTTTTCTTGACCAAATTTTTAAATCGGTACAAATATTAGAAATAATATCTTGATGTTGCCAATGGGGTAATCTTGTCACAAATAATTCTCCCTTGATGATTTCATAACGACAATCGTCTTCGGGTAATAATTCTAAATCTTTACTTGTCCAAATTTTCTTTTCTTTTGCTATTGTCATTTTGATTGTTATTAACTTCTGAGAAACAACTAAATCAAGTTAATCTTAAATTATTATCTTAATTATTATCTTTATATTTTACCTTGATAAATCTCTACTTATTGCAATTTATTATTAGTTATTAAACAACAAAAAAACAAGATTAAAAATCAGAAGAAATTCAAACCTAGATCAATACAATCATTAAAAGTCAGTAAAACATGACAAACAAACTCAAAAAATAAAACCTGGATAAAATCATCAAAGCTATTAACAAAAATCTCACTATAAGGTATAATATTAATAAATCTTTAGAAAAATTATTAGAGGTAATAGAAAATCCTATGTCTCTTCCCATTCGCAATGTTGCTATTATTGCCCACGTCGATCACGGCAAAACCACTCTCGTAGATGCTCTCCTCAAACAATCCGGGATCTTCCGTGAAGGGGAAGAGGTTCCCGTTTGTGTGATGGATTCCAATGATCTAGAGCGGGAGCGTGGTATTACTATACTATCAAAAAATACAGCGGTTCGATACAAAGATACTCTAATTAATATTGTCGATACTCCAGGCCACGCAGACTTTGGTGGAGAAGTGGAGCGAGTGTTAGGGATGGTTGATGGTTGTATCCTCATTGTCGATGCTAATGAAGGCCCAATGCCTCAAACTCGTTTCGTACTGAAAAAGGCTTTAGAAAAAGGTTTGCGCCCCATCCTCGTTGTCAATAAAATCGATCGTCCTAATTGTGATCCTGATTTGGCTGTTGATAAAGTGTTCGATCTTTTTGTGGAATTAGGAGCCGATGATGATCAATGTGACTTTACAACCCTCTTTGCATCAGGTTTAAGTGGCTTTGCTAAAAATGAATTAGAAGATGAAGGGGTGGATATGCGTCCCCTATTTGAAGCAATTTTAGGTCATGTGCCCCCACCAGTAGGTGATCCTGAAAAAGCTTTACAATTACAGGTAACTACTCTAGATTATTCCGATTATTTAGGCAGAATTGTTATCGGTAGAATCCATAATGGCGTGATTAGAGCAGGCCAACAAGCAGCCATCGTTAAAGAAGATGGTAGCATTAATAAAACCAAAATTACCAAATTAATGGGATTTGAAGGGCTTCAAAGAGTAGAACTTGAAGAAGCTAGTGCCGGTTATATCGTAGCTGTGGCTGGATTTGGTGATGCTAATATCGGTGAGACTATTACTTGTCCTGATGAGCCACAAGCTTTACCTTTGATTAAGGTAGATGAACCTACTTTACAAATGACTTTTTCTGTGAATGATTCTCCTTTTGCTGGACAAGAAGGTAAATTTGTAACTTCTCGTCAGATAAGAGACCGTTTGATGAAAGAATTAGAAACTAATGTAGCTCTACGGGTAGATGAAACTGATTCAGCTGACAAATTTGCTGTTTCTGGACGTGGAGAATTACATTTAGGTATCTTGATTGAAACTATGCGTCGGGAAGGATACGAATTCCAAGTATCCCAACCTCAAGTAATTTTCCGCGAAATTAATGGTCAACCCTGCGAACCATATGAATACCTAGTATTAGACGTTCCGGAAGAAGCTGTAGGCTCTTGTATTGAGCGATTAGGGCAGCGTAAAGGGGAAATGAAGGATATGCAAACTGGCATTAATGGACGCACTCAACTGGAATTTACTATTCCTGCACGAGGTTTAATCGGATTTAGAGGTGATTTTATCCGGATTACTCGTGGGGAAGGAATTATGAATCATAGTTTTAGTGAATATCGTCCTCTCGTAGGTGAATTGGAAACTCGCAACAATGGTGTTATGATTTCCTTTGAAGAAGGTGTTGCTACTTTCTATGCTCTGAAAAATGCTGAAGATCGTGGATCATTCTTTATTGAACCAGGTACTAAAGTCTATAAAGGCATGATTATCGGTGAAAATAATCGCCCTCAAGATTTAGAATTGAATGTTTGCAAAACTAAGCAACTTACTAACCATCGATCGGCAACTGGAGATGAATTAGTGCAATTGCAGGCACCTATAGATATGAGTTTAGAAAGAGCATTAGAATATATCGGTCCTGATGAATTAGTGGAAATCACTCCAGAATCAATTCGTTTACGTAAAATTAAAACTAAGAAATTAGCCAAACGCTAATATTTTATCCTTAAAGTTAACTTGCTGGTTAATTGTCAATTGTCAGAAATGGGTTGTCAATTAGCCAGATTTATTAAAAAAAGATAATTTTTCCAACAATTTAAGAAAAATCAAGGTTTGATAAAATGGCAATCTATTCAAACTAAGACGCTTAATTGTAATTATGGATACAATGATGGATAATCAAAAAAGGATTGGCATTCTTACCAGTGGTGGTGATTGTCCCGGACTTAATGCTATAATAAGAGCCGTAGTAAAATGTGCTACTAAAAAAGGATGGTTAGTATATGGAATTCCCTATGGCACTGATGGCTTTGTTCGTCTAGTAAAAGGGATATCAAAACCAGAAGAATACCTTTTATCCGATCGAGGTTATGATATTCAGGGAGGAATTCAAGGGTTAGATATTTTACAATTTCTTAGTGGTAGTATTTTGGGATCCTTTAAAAAGAGGAATCTGGATTTACCTGGAATAACTCAGGATATTATTGAGGGTTACAAGCAACTACAACTAGATGCCTTGATTGCCATTGGTGGTGATGGCAGCATGGATATTATCTACGACTTAGCTAAAATGGGCAAATGGAATTTGGTGATGATTCCTAAAACCATCGATAATGATGTCGCTATGACGGAACGTTCTGTGGGCTTTGATACCGCAAGGAATACTGTTACTCAAGCTTTATATGATCTTACTTTCACCGCTGCCAGTCACGAAAGGGTAATCGTAGTGGAAGTGATGGGAAGAGATGCGGGCCATTTAGCACTTCATGCAGGTATCGCCGGTGGTGCCGATTGTATTTTAATCCCAGAAATTACCCCACGGCTGAGTGAAAACTTAATTAAGAAAATTTGTACTCAAATTAGTGATTTACAACGCAAAGGACGTAATTTTGCACTCATTGCTATAGCAGAAGGAGTTAAAAATATGATGGGGGAAAAGGAAAAATACATCGCTGAGAGATTGGCAGATTTAATTCAAGAATATTCTCAAAAACTTCCTCACTCTGAAGAAAAATTTAATACCTTGGATGCTGTAGAAACTCGCGCAACTACTTTAGGACATTTACAGCGTTGTGGTATTCCTTCATCTTTCGATCGAATTTTAGCTACAGTTTTCGGAATTAAAGCGGTTAATTTAATTGAACAAGGACAATATAACAGATTAGTGATTTGGGAAAACGGTGCAGTGAATAGTAAATCATTAGAAAATGTCATTCCTTTAATCAAATGGTGTCATCAGCAAGATGGTTGTCCTTCACCTGTAGATCCTAATGGATTTATGGTAGAAACTGCTAGATCTATCGGAATTTTATTAGGTGATTAATTCAATTCATGGAATCATTAAATTTAATTGTAAATATGAAAGATGGTGTTGGTAAAACTACCCTTACAGTTAACTTACATCGTTTTTCTTTAATAATGATAAATACCTTCCTAGATAGAATGTAGAGATAGTTATCTAAATTTTCTAAGTTACTTTTTACCTTAACAATCTTCTCGTTTCATTAGCAGCATCCTTCATAGCAGCCTCAGGAGACTTTCTATTAGTGAGAGCAGCACTTAGATGACGTTGTAAAATATCAGTAGCCTGAGAATATTGAGCAATAGGAGGACGTAAAACAGAATTATTCACAACCTTGAGTAAATCTGGATAATAATCATACTTAGCAACAATATCAGGATCATTAAAAAGAGACTTTCTACTAGGAACATAACCATTTCTAAGAATGAACTCTTTCTGGATATCTTCCCTACTAAAGAATTGAATCACCTTCCATGCAGCCTCTTTATGCTTGCTACTTTTAGCAATGCCAAATCCCCATCCACCTTGACAAGCACCACTGGTACCCATAGGATTAGAAACCATGGGTTTAATGCCCAACTTACCCTTGAGAGGAGAATCATCTTGTAAACTCAAAGCATAAACATAAGGCCAATTTCTCAAAAAAACAGCCTTACCATTTTGAAATAAACGACGGGTATCTTCTTCGGCATAGGTAGTAACCCCACTAGGAGAAACCCCCTTTTCAATAGTGCTGCGTAAAAATTTCACTGCCTCGATAGCTTCTGGTTTGTCAAGCCCAACTTCTAAAGTATCCTCATCAATCCAAAAAGCACCAAAACCACTAAGAATTTCCACAAACATGGCAGAAAGCCCTTCATATTGTTTTCCTTGCCACACATAACCCCAGTCAATTACCCCTTGTTGCTGCAAATTTTGGGAAATCTGGATTAAATCATCAAAAGTCTCAGGAGGTGAAAGATTGGAAGCTTCTAATAAATCAGCGCGATAATAAAGCATCCCAATATCAGAACGAAACGGAATACGATATAATTTACCTTGGTAACGTCCACCATTGACATCACCTTCTACAAATTGTGATAATTCTAGATCCCCCATTCTATCAGAAAGATCCACTAACCAACCTGCTGCGGCAAATTTAGGCACCCAGACTATATCCATGAATGCTAAATCGTAAGGAGAGTTACCTAAAAGAAATGATGAGGTATATAAATCTTCAATGAGATCGGTTTCATTTGGTCCTTCAATAGTTTGAATGCGAATATTAGGATTTTCCTTGTGAAATTCATCTATTATAGGTTGCCATTGAGTGCTTTCGAGTGCTTGAATTAAGACACTTACAGTTACTGGTTTTTGAGTTAATCCTGGCAGACTCAATCCCAACACGACTATTACAGTGGTGATGGCAATTAGTAAGAAACGAGGAATTTTTTTTAGGTAATTTTTAAAGTAATAGAGGATGTACAAAATCGCTTTAGATAATTAAGATTAATTTATTGAAGAATTTTGAGTTATTATCTATATTATACCACATAATTATTAACACGAGAAAATTTATTTTTGACTGGAAATCTGAGACAATAGATGGCAATAAACTTGTTGATTTCCATTAACAATCATCAATTTTAAACAAATTAAAAAAGAATGAAATATGGCAAGAAATAATATAAATCTAGATCTAGCAAGTTATATAAATCATGGAATTCTCCATCCCGCTGCGGGTAACAAAGAAATCGAACAAGGATGTTATGAAGCAGATAGCTATAAATTTCCAGTTGTTTGCGTTTATCCTTATGTAGTCAGACAAGCAAGAGAATTCCTTCAAAACAGAAAAGTTGAATTATGTACCGTCATTGGTTTTCCATCAGGGGCATCTACATCGGAAGTAAAGGTCTATGAAGCTCAAGAAGCAGTGGAAAATGGCGCAACTGAATTGGATATAATGATTAATTTAGGTTGGTTAAAAGATGGAAAAACTGAAGAAATATATCAAGAAATAGCGAAAATTTGTGAAGAAACAGACCAAACAGTTAAGGCAATTCTAGAAACAAATCTCTTAACTAATACCGAGAAAAGGTTAGCAGCCGAAATTTGTATGGATGCAGGGGCGAGATTTCTCAAAACTAATACTGGTTGGTTTGGAGGCGCAACCGTTGCTGATGTCCAATTTTTAAGCGAAATTACCAAAGGCAGAGTTGGCATCGAAGCTTCCGGAGGAATCCGCACCATCGATGGGGCTTTTCAATTAATTGCCGCAGGCGCAACGAGATTAGGCACCTCTAGAGGGGTGGATTTAATTCGTCAGCAAGAAAATTTCGATCGAGATGAAAGGGAAATGGAAACAGAAAGAAGACGAGAAAGAGAAAGACAACAGGATACCTATTCAAGTGATGACGAAGACTTATAAGGCTACGGGAATTAATCTTAGAGGAATTCCTCTTGGAGAGAGCGATCGAATTTTGACAGTTTTGACATCTCAAAGGGGTTTAATTCAATTAGTTGCCCCCGGTGCGAGAAAATATAAATCTACTCTCCGTGGCAGAAGTGAGTTATTTGTGGTGAATGAATTATTGATAGCTAAGGGTCGATCTCTAGATAAAATTATTCAAGCAGAGACTTTAGAATCATTTTCAGGGTTATCAATAAATTTAGATAAACTAGTTACAAGCCAATATTTAGCAGAAATAGTATTATGTATAGCTTTAACAGACCAACCACAAACTGAACTCTATGAGTTATTTAAAGAACATATCAGACGTTTAAACTTACTTTCTCCTTCCCAAAGTGTATTACCGCTTTTATCTCAGGCAGTATTTCACTTATTAGTATTAGCAGGAATCGGTCCCCAAGTTTATAAATGTTGTGTAACTGAAAAAGCAATAATAGCTAATTTTCAAGATACAAATTGGCAAGTAGGATTTAGTTTTGGAGGGGGAGGAATTGTTAATTTGTTACCTGACAATTCAACTTCAAAAGATTTAGAAAAACAGCAAAATTCAACTCAAAATTCAACTCAAAATTCAACTCAAAATCTAATTATTAATAATAAATTAGGAGCAGTTGAACTTAGTTTATTACAACAATTAGGAGGAAAATCTTTACCAATTTTATCAGAAATATTGCCCTTAGAATCCATGGATTTATCTTTAGAATCTGCTTGGATAAATATCGAACAACTATTAAGAAATTATACCCAATATCATTTAGGAAAATCCTTTCGCGCTGCTAATTTAGTTAAGATGATTTAACATTATTTAACCAGTTTTAATGGAAAAACTTTTTTGTTAACAAACAAGAAAATCATGCCGAAAAATTAAAGTTAAACAACACTTAAAACAATCAAATGAATAATATTTAAGATGGCAAAACATGGTAAAGTGATTGATAGTATTTAAAGCGATCGTACAAGCAGAAATTGTTATAAAAATAAATTGTAGTAAACAATTCTCTTTAGAAAGCTGGAAAAAATCAAAAGATTCTGAAAAAAGTAAAAATTATATTTGATAGTATAAAAAAAATATTGAAAATACTATTTCAGAATACAAAAAGAAAAATGTTACAATTAATGAAGTATTAAATAGTTGATTTTCCAAAACATGAAAGAAATTAAATCTATGGAAGAAGTAAGTATAAAACCAGAAATTGAACCAGATATAGAAGATACGAAAGAAGAAAAAAAGAGAGAATTCAATAGAGAAAATCCATCAAAATCGAGAGGATTTGCAGCAGTATTACAGAATCGTAGTTTTTTAATCCTGTGGATAGGGCAAGTATTTTCACAACTAGCAGACAAAATATATTTAGTATTAACCATTGGAATTATAGCTAGTCGCTTTGAAAATGCCAATGAAGCCATTAGTGGTTGGGTATCAGGAATAATGATAGCCTTCACCATACCAGCAATTTTATTTGGATCATTAGCAGGCGTATACGTAGATCGATGGTCAAAGAAAGAAGTATTAGTAATATCAAATTTAGTCAGAGGAATATTAATCTTAGCATTACCATTACTATTATGGCTATCAGAGAATAAAACCATAATTTTAGGATTACCCGTAGGATTTTGGACCTTATTAGGAGTAACATTTATCGTCTCAACCCTAACCCAATTTTTTGCACCAGCAGAACAAGCCACCATTCCTTTAATCGTCAAAAGACGCAACTTATTAAGCGCAAACTCCCTGTATACAACCACCATGATGGCAGCAACAATCATTGGTTTTGCCATAGGAGAGCCATTATTTGAATTAGCCGATGAATTAATCGCAAAATTTGGATTACCCTTTGGCAATGAAGTAATAGTAGGAGGAGGTTATGCCATAGCAGGATTGCTGCTACTCTTACTGAAAACAGAAGAAAAACTCAAAGCCAGAAAAGGAAAAACCCCTCATGTCTTAGAAGATATCAAAGAAGGAATCGTGCATCTAGGAGAAAATCATCAAGTGCGCAACGCTTTAATACAATTAATCATTTTATTTTGTGTATTTGCCGCATTAGCAGTATTAGCCGTACGTTTAGCAGAAGTAATGCCAAACCTAAAAGCCGATCAATTTGGCTTTTTCCTAGCAGCTGCAGGAGTAGGAATGGGAATATCCGCAGCAATATTAGGGCACTGGGGAGACTCATTTCCCTATAGTAAATTAAGCTTAGTAGGATCAATAGGCGTTACAGGCTCCTTACTAGGTTTAGCAAGCTTTACCCACAATTTACCCATGGCATTAACCATGACATTTAGTTTAGGGTTATTCGCCGCCTTAATTGCAATTCCTATGCAAACCATTATTCAAGCAGAAACCCCAGAAGAAATGCGAGGTAAAGTATTTGGATTACAAAATAATGCCGTTAATATTGCCCTGTCATTACCTTTAGCATTAGCAGGATTAGCAGAAGGAATTTTCGGTTTAAAGCCAGTATTGATTGGTTTAGCAGTATTTGCCATTATCGGCGGAGTAATTGCCTTATCATTTGCACCTTCTGAAACAGAAAAATCACCTAAAGTTGATTATTGAAGGTTGTTACCAATAGGATTAATATTTACAAATAGCTTACCTCTAATTTTTGTAACTCGTAAATAAAAAATAACCCGAATGCATATTGCTTGGCTGGGAAAAAAATCACCCTTTTGTGGCAATGTTACTTATGGTAGAGAAATTACCAATGCTCTACTAAATCGAGAACATCAGGTTAGTTTTCTTCATTTCGATCGATCTGAGTCAAATTATGAAAACTGGCCCAATTGTGCTGAGATTCGATTGCCTTTCTTTTATAAATCCCAAATTTATACTATTCCTACCCTGAAGTCTCACGATATCTTGATAGAAGCATTAGAAAAACTCAAACCAGATATTGTTCATGCTTCTTTGATCTTATCTCCTTTAGATTTCCAATTACCAGAAATATGTAGAAAGCTAAATCTCCCTTTAGTGGCTACTTTTCATCCTGGTTTCGATCAAAAATTACGCAATCTTAAATCAATTATCCAGTTTATCGGGTATAAATTATACGCTACTTGTCTTAAAAATTATGATAAAATTATCGTCTTTTCTAATGTACAGAAAAATTTATTAGTTAAATTTGGTGTAAACAAAGATAAAATAGCAATTATTCCCAATGGAGTAGATGAAAAAAAATATTCTCCAGGTAAATCAGATTTTAAAAATAACTTAGATACTAAGAATTTATTCCTTTATTTAGGGAGAATTTCTACTGAAAAAAATATAGATTCTTTATTAAAAGCTTGGAAAGATTGTAAACTAGGTGAAGATTCTCGCTTATTAATCGTAGGATCAGGACATTTAGAAAATCATTTAAAAAAATATTATACCATAGAAGATGGAATTATTTGGTATGGCTTTGTGGGTTTGGAAGAAAAAAGAATCGAAATTCTCAGAGCGGCTGATGTATTTATCTTACCTTCTTTAGTTGAAGGTTTATCTTTATCTCTTTTAGAAGCCATGGCTTGTGGAGTGGCTTGTATCGCTACTGATGCAGGTGCTGATGGTGAAGTTTTAGATAAGGGAGCAGGAGTGATTATGGATACCCATAATGTCACAACTCAATTGAAAAATTTACTTCCTTTATTTCGCGATCATCCAGAATTTCATCAAATACTTGGACAAAAAGCCAGAGAAAGAATCTTAGAACGCTATACTTTGAATAATAATATAACAAAGCTTGAAAAACTTTATATGGAGGTTTTCGCAAAAAAACATTATCAAGTAATCGATTATTATCACAAAGAATCAGATAATGAATGAAGTAATAGGGAGAATGGGATTTCTGGAGAATGGGAGGAATGGGAGGAATGGGGAGAATGGGAGGTTTTAACTCTATTATTACTTTAGAAAATAGGTATACCTAGCAAGTTTTTCAATTGCAAAAATCTTAAAATAAAAGGTTGCCTATTTAAATCTAAAAATGAGATAATAATTTAATTATTCCTGAAACTTTTACATTGAATAAAAATAAAAAATATGACTGATGAATTATCCTCAAAAATAGAATCCCTACTTAAAAAAACTAACTCAGAAATTCTCAACTGGCAAAATATTCCCAACCATTGGCAAGAGAAGATTACCAAAGCAATAAACTCAGAAATTACCCCAAATTATCTCATCTATCCACCAACAATTCAAGCATTAGCAGAAACCGTTAAAATTGCATCAGAAAATAATTTATCCATCCTTCCTTGTGGCAATGCTACTAAATTAAACTGGGGAGGATTAACTAATAAAATTAATCTAGTTATTAGTACTTCTAAATTAAATCAAATTATTGAACACGCCGTTGGAGATTTAACTATTACAGTAGAAGCAGGAATAACATTATCAAATCTCCAAAAAAGCCTCAATGAAAAAGGGCAATTTCTACCAATTGATCCAAGTTATTCACAATCAGCTACCATTGGAGGTATAGTAGCAACTGCTGACACTGGAAGCTGGCGACAACGTTATGGCGGCATTCGAGATATGATATTAGGTATTAGTATTGTACGTTGTGATGGGCAAATTGCTAAAGCCGGTGGTAGAGTAGTAAAAAATGTTGCCGGATACGATTTAATGAAATTATTTACCGGTTCTTATGGTACTCTTGGCATTATATCTGAAGTTACGCTTCGGGCTTATCCTCTTTTAGAAGCTTCCCAAACTTTATTATTAACTGGAGAATCTAATAGTATTAAAAAAGCAATTGATGTGTTATTTCCTTCTAGTTTAACTCCAACTGCTTGGGATTTATTATCCAATTCTTTGGTGAATTTTTTGCAACTTGGTAAAGGATTAGGTTTTATAATTCGCTTTCAAAGTATATCTCCTAGTGTTAATGAACAAATAAATAAAATTAAAGAAATCGCTCAAGAATTAAGTTTAAATTGCCATAGTTATACCCTAGAAAATGAGACTAATTTATGGCAAAAAATCCAAAAAACTATCAATATTCCTGACTCTAACTCCGCAATTACTTGTAAAGTAGGAGTAATACCTTCCGCCGCAGTTTCTTTCCTCAATACTTTAGAAAATAACCTAGAAAAAACCTCCGAAAATGAGTTAGGAATCATTCATCTCAAAAGTGGTTTAGGGAGATTATATTTAGATACCAATAACCCCTTAAATCGTCTCCAAAAATTACGATCCCTTGCCGAAGAAAACCAAGGATTTCTAACAATTTTAGAATCACCAAAAGAAATAAAAACCAAATTTGAACCTTGGGGATATCAAGGAGATGCCTTAGATATCATGAGTAAAATAAAAAAACAATTCGATCCTCAAAATCTTTTAAACCCTCACCGTTTTGTCGGCAAAATTTAAGTTACAATAAGAACTAATTAAGTTTAAGAAAAAATTCTCAACTAAAATTCAGAACTAATTCCAATTCCATCTTAAAAAACCAAAATTACAACCAAAACCAATGCAAACATCAGAAAAATCAAACAATAATATTAGCAATAATAATAATCCAGAAATCAATAAATTTGATAAACAACTAAAAGGATTTGATCCCAAAAAACCACCAAAACAAGAACTAATAGATGCTTGTGTGCATTGTGGATTTTGTTTATCAACCTGCCCTAGTTATCGAGTAATCGGCAAAGAAATGGATTCTCCACGGGGAAGAATTTATTTAATGGATGCTATCAACAAACAAGATGCAGCCTTAACTAAAGCCACAACTCAACATTTTGATACCTGTTTAGGATGCCTAGCTTGCGTTTCCACCTGCCCTTCAGGAGTACAATACGATAAACTAATCTCAGCAACTCGCCCTCAAGTAGAAAGAAATCAACCTCGAAACTTGCTAGATAAAATCATCAGATTTGTTATCTTTAATTTATTCCCATATCCCCTACGTTTGCGTTTATTACTACCAATATTATGGTTATATCAAAACATAGGATTACAAAAAATTATCAGAGCAACAGGAATCTTAAAAATCTCTCCTCGAATCGCCGCAATGGAGTCAATTTTACCCAAAATTACCAAAGATTCTTTCCAAGATAAATTACCAGAAATAATCCCTCCTCAAGGTGAAAAACGCTATCGAGTCGGAGTAGTTTTAGGGTGTGTGCAACGTCTATTTTTCTCCCCAGTAAATGAAGCCACAGTAAGAGTTTTAACCGCTAATGGTTGTGAAGTAGTCATCCCCAAAACTCAAGGATGTTGCGCTGCATTACCTTCACATCAAGGGCAAGAAAAACAAGCCCAAACCTTGGCTAAACAAATGATAGATAGTTTTGCTAATACCGATGTTGACTATATTATTATTAATGCCGCAGGATGTGGACATACTTTAAAAGAATATGCTCATATTTTAGAAGATGATATTGAATATCGAGAAAAAGCCAAAGCATTTACAGCTAAAGTTAGAGACTCTCAAGAGTTTTTAATGGAAGTAGGATTTACCGCTAATTTAACACCTTTAACTGATGGAGAATTAAAGATAGTTTATCAAGATGCTTGCCATTTATTGCACGGACAAAAAATTAGTTTGCAACCCCGTCAATTATTAAGAAAAATTCCTCAAGTAACATTAAAAGAGCCAATTGATGCCGCTTTATGCTGTGGAAGTGCAGGGGTTTATAATATGTTGCAGCCAGATGTTGCTAATGAATTAGGGCAACAAAAGGTGGATAATTTACTTAATACTGGTGCAAATTTAATCGCATCTCCTAATCCTGGTTGTGCCTTACAAATTCTCAAACATTTAAACTTAAAAGGCAAAGAAATTATGGTTAAACATCCCATGGAGTTGTTAGATTCTTCCATTAGAGGAATCAAATTAAAGGATAATTCTAAATAGGATAATTCTTAAATTTAAGTTAGTAATTAATAATTGAAGTAGTTTGAATTGTAATTAGATAAATAATTTATCAACTGCTTCAAACAATCTTGATAAAAAAGCTAGAATTAAACACTCCAAATTCAGGATAACCCACTCTTATCAGAGATATTGAAGATAATCTAGAATTATGAAAGTAGATTTACAATCAATCTTGAGCGATTCCCATCTAGACGCTAATCAAAAAACTCATCAGCGTCAACTCTTAATTTCTATTTCTGCCATAACTGAAATTCAAGATCGAAATTTACCCCTAAATTTGTGCCTCATCATAGATTGTAGTGGCTCCATGACAGGCCAACCCATCAAAATAGTGAAAGAAGCAGCCATTAGTATCATTGAAAAACTTCACAATAGCGATCGAATATCAGTAATTTGTTTTAATCATCAAGCTAAAGTACTGATTTACAATCAAAATCTCGAAAAAATTAACCAAATTAAATCTCAAATCCAAAAACTTGAACCAGACGGTGGCACTTCCATAGATGACGGAATGAAATTAGGTATTACAGAAGCAATCAAAGGAAAAGATCATGCCATCTCTCAAGTCTTTTTACTCACAGACGGGGAAAATGAACATGGTAACAACGATCGTTGTTTAAAATTAGCCAAGTTAGCTGTAGATCATAAAATCACTATTAATACTCTTGGATTTGGTAATCACTGGAATCAAGAGATATTAGAAGAAATAGCAGATTATGGTTCCGGGACTCTATCTTATATCGAACGTCCTAGTCAAGCAATACATGAATTTCAAAATTTATTTACTAGAGTTAAATCAGTTGGTTTAATCAATGCTTATCTCATAATAGAATTACAGCCTAATGTAAATTTAGCTCAATTCAAACCCATCGCACAAATAGAACCAGAAATAATCGAATTGAAATTCAAAAAACAAAGTCCTCGCAAATATCTCATCCGCTTAGGAGATTTGATGACCAACCATAACTCCAGATCAATCTTAGTGAACTTTTATTGTCATAATTTACCATTAGGTTATCATGAAATTGCTAATATACAAGTTTGTTATGACGATCCGGCTAGTAATAAAGTAGAATTTTACTCAGAAAAATTACCAGTAATTGTAGAAATACAAAAAAATTACCAACCAGAATTAAACCCAAAAGTACAAAAATCCATCTTAGCTTTAGCTAAATACCGTCAAACTAAAATTGCTAAAGCAAAATTAGAAAAAGGCGATCATTTAGGTGCTGTTACCATGTTACAAACTGCCGCTAATACTGCCATACAACTAGGAGATACCAGTGCCGCAACTGTCTTACAAATAAGTGCAACGCACATTCAATCGGGAAAAAATCTCTCAGAAGCAGAGCAGAAGAAAACTATGATGGTTTCTAAAACTATTTTGAATCCCAGAAATCTAAATTTACCAAAATAGTAGAATTAGAAAAATTTTGAACTCATAGGATTGAAACCTCTACTATAATTTAATTTTTTGATAATCCATGGGTATTAATATTCAAAATCACCGAGATAGTTTAACAACCATGGATCCTCTTTCTAAATAATTAATCTCAACAAAGGCGAGCAGGCAATATGTCAGATAAGCGGCTATAATCAGCGAGATATTTTTCTAAAACAGCAAATTGAGATACATTTAAACTGTAGTAAATCCAACGCCCCTGTTGGCGAGAACACACCAAAGCGGCTTCTTTGAGAGCCTTCAAGTGGAAAGAAAGTTTAGATTGAGAAACGTCCAAAGCTTGACACAACTCACATACACACAATTCACGAGAACGAAGATGGTCTAATATTTGAATCCGCAATGGTTCTGAAAGAGCATGAAATCCGCTGTTAATTAGATCTTTTTTGTTGTTACAGTAAGTTGTAGACATTATCCTTACTTTGATTATATTATAATTTATTGATGGCTATCTAATAATACGATAACTTAAAAATTTACAAAACGGCCATTATAAAATAATTATTATTGAAATATTATTGCAATTGATGTTGAAAAAATCCATTAATAAATTGTGCCTGTTGCTTTCCACCATTCCTTTTAGTTTTATCGGATATTTACCTACTCTAGCACAAACCCAACCCAATCCGGATGAAATAGTAGAATGCCAACTTTTAGTAGTAGGAGGGGGATTAGCAGGAGTCGCAACAGCCTATGAGGCTTTGCTAGCAGGAAAAACAGTTTGTTTGACAGAAATCACAGACTGGCTAGGAGGGCAAATCTCTTCTCAAGGCACCTCCGCTTTAGATGAACGCCCTACTCAACGATCGCTATTATTTTATCCTCGTGGTTACCTCCAATTAAGAGAAAGTATTGAAAAACATTATGGAGAATTAAATCCCGGAGATTGCTGGGTTAGCGAATCTTGTTTTTTTCCTAATGATGGCCATACAATACTATCCAATTTGTTAAAAAAAGCAGCAAAAACCGGCAAAGGCGAGCTAAAATGGTTTCCTTCAACCGTTATTAAAGAATTAAAAATAGGTAAAAAATCTAACAATACTGGAGAACAAATCCTCAATGCTACCGCCATTCAACACACACCAGCCCCTAATACACCTCCTTTAAATACAGAACCCCTCTCTCAAATCATCGAAGATGCTTATACTTATCAAGATTCCCCTCGCTTTGATAAAACCATTATTCGTTTCATTCCTAAAAAATCGAACCAACAAGGTTTAGCAGATTGGTATGTTATCGAAGCCACAGAAACCGGAGAAATCATCGCCTTAGCAGATGTGCCCTATCGCTTAGGAATCGATCCACGATCGTATTTAGAGCCTTCATCATCCAGCCTAACAGAGGATCCATATTGCACCCAAGGATTTACCTATACCTTTGCCATGGAAGCAACAGAAACTCCTCAAACCCATGAAATCCCCGATTTTTATTCTCAATATGAACCTTACTATAGTTATGAATTAGAAAGATTAGCCAACTTTGATTTAGTCTTCACTTACCGAAGGATTTGGAGTCCAAATACCGGAGAAACTACTAACTTTAGAGGGATTTCTTTTACCGCCTCAACTCCGGGGGATATTTCCATGCAAAATTGGACTTGGGGAAATGACTATCGCCCCGGCACATCCCAAGATAATTTAATTTATACTCGTCAACAGTTAATGTCTACTGGGCAATTGAATCCTGGAGGATGGAAAGGGGGATTGCGGACAGAAACTTTACGCAAAGGAGAAGAACATTCCTTGGGATTTTTCTATTGGTTAGTAATTGGTACTACTGATTCTCAGTTGGGAGAAGGATTTAAAGAGATTAATCCTGATCATATTTTGCTTAAAGGATTAGATAGTCCCATGGGAACTGCTCATGGTTTATCCAAATATCCTTATATAAGAGAAGCAAGAAGGATTATTGGCAGACCAACTTTAGGTTATCCTGATGGTTTTACTATTTCTGAAATAGATGTTTCTCGTAAAAATTACCAAGAAAATTATTATCGCGAGACTTTATCTCCTGAAACTTATCAGGATTTACACGAAATTTTAGGCGGGTTAGATGGAATATCTCTAATTACTGGGGATCGATCGCCTGAAGAAATTCAACTACGACAACGATCGACAATTTATGGAGATTCAGTAGGAATCGGTCATTATGCCCTAGATTTTCATCCTTGTATGACCTTATCTCCCCCTGAATTACCCGGAAATACGGAAAAAGAATCAGAAAGACAAGGACAAGGAACAACTTATCCCTTTCAAGTACCACTAAGATCCATGATTCCTCAAAGAATAGATAATTTAATAGTAACAGGAAAGAGTATTGCTATGAGTCATATAGCAGCGGCTGCTTATCGAGTTCATTCTTTTGAGTGGTCATCGGGGGCTGCGGCGGGTACTGTTGCTGCTTTTGCTTTAGATGAAAATGTATTTCCTTATCAATTAGTGGAAGGGCCTTTGTTTCGGAATCAGAATTTAAGAGAAGTACAGCAAAGATTGAATGAGAATGGGAATCCCACGGCTTTCCCTGAGACTTCGATTTTCAATAACTCTTGGGAGGATTGGCGTTAATCATTATTGTAATTTATTGAGTCAGATAAGATTTATTAGCATAGTAAATCAGCTTAATATTTATAACTTGTTTCTAATTTTTTGGCGAAATTCTTTAGCTGCCAGTAAAGGATTAGGATGATTTACACATTCTGTAAGTAAATTAATATCCAAAAAAGCTAAAATTTCACTACTCTGGATTAGTTCATAACCGTAAGTTTGAATCAATTTAGTAGGGTTTTCTTCCCGTAGATGGTAGATAGAAAAAGATTCATTTTGCCAAAACCAAACCTCCTTAACTCCTAGCTGATTGTATACCGCCAAACAGTTGATACTGCCACTGGTGATAATTACCTCAATAGCTATATCTGGGAATTCTTTATCTACCCCAATACAATAACTTTCATCAGCTTCAGTGCCACCTTTTTTCTCCTCCTTACGAAAAGTAGTGGAACCTTTGGGATAATATTCCGTATCGGTTTCCAAAAAGTAGATTAGCAACAAATCTCCAATTCGCTTTTTAATACTTTCATGTCTGAGGCTGGGAGACACAATTTCTAACACTCCATCTAAATAAGTTACACGGTATCCAGGTTTATCCTCCAGTTTTTTTAGCAATGTTTCATATCCAAGCCATGTTATCTCTGTGATTAAATAACGCTCTTCTGATTCTTGGTGGAGTTGTATCGGTGAATCCATTATGGTTTTGATTCTACTTTCAAGCATTTTTAAAAAATTATAAATTTAATATTATGTTAATCTCTTTAATATTTATTTAATTCTATAAATTTAATATTATGTTAATCT
>JANQIW010000106.1 GCA_028281945.1 Prochloraceae cyanobacterium PL24a_bin.78 | reverse complement strand
AAGAGAAGACGCAACATCGAGGTGTTTATCTCCCAATAATACCCTTCTCAATGCCAATGCTTGTCTTAATAATTCCTCTGCTTGAAAATATCTACCTTGTGATTGATAGATAGTAGCTAAATCATTAAGAGAAGACGCAATCTCAGGGTGTTTATCTCCTAATAATTGCCTTCTCAATGTCAATGCTTGCATCGATAATTCTTCTGCTTGAAAATATCTACCTTGGCAATGGTAAACACCAGCTAAGCTATTAAAAATAGTCGCAATATCGGAATTTTTTTCCCCTAATAATTCTCTTCTCAATGTCAATGCTTGTGTTAATAAATCCTCTGCCTGAGAGTATTTCCCTAAAAATTGATATTTATCCCCCAAATCAAAATACTCCTTAGCAGTTTCAAGAGTTTTATCATCTTCCTCAAGAAAAACCCTTTCAGATTTAAAATTAAATACCCCCTTACGCCAACTCCAAAAATCCGGTGCTTTTTGACATATTTTTTCCAAAATTTCATTAGTTAGCCAAATAACAATAGGATATTTAAATCTCAGTAAACTCTCCCTACTCCATTGCAAATAACCGAAAAAAATATCTCTTTCCGTTCTTTCATGTTTAAATACCTCAACAAAACCAATTTTATCAATATTTGTAACCCAAAAAACAGCATCTCCACCGTCAAGTAAATATTTCTCCTTCCCGATTAATTCTTCTAAAGCAACTTTTAAACTTGCATCTTTCTTATCTAGCTTCAAATCATAAGTCTCAAAATCTGGTTTCAATTCGGCTTTCAACCTTTCAATAATTGCCTCTCGCAAAAGACTATCATCACAAATAGCAATAAGCAAACTCAATCTATCCTTACTAGCTTCAATAGATATCAGTAAATCATCATAAGCATCTAGATTTTGATCAATTTGCTTCTCAAAATAAACCATTAAATTAAAACTAATTAACTATATTTTTAATTCTTAAAAGTTCAATAACTACCGGATGAACCTCATACCAATCTAAATTAGTATTATCTTTATATTCGATAATATGCAAACCATGTAACAACTGTAAAAAATTTTCCTCATTAGGATCGTCCGGAGTATAATCGTGATAGATTTTCTGCAAAATATCATAATCTCTTTTACTTAAAGAAATAGCAAAATCATTGCGCATTTTATTAATAGCCTCAGCCAAAATTTCCTCATTAATCGCCAAATCCTCCAAATCAGAATTTCGACGAATCCATCGTAAACCAATACGACAACATTCATTAGCAATTCTAATCAACTGCCGCAAAATACCACCACTATGAAAAGCCATTTCATCTATTATCTCTTCAGACAATAACTTTTTATCAATTCGTTGTAGCAAAATATCTTTAAAAATTTGAATATTTTCTCGTATAGGTAAAGAATCGGGAATTTTTTGTTCACCTTTTCTAAACAAATTTAATATAGACATTTTCACCACTTGATAGTTAGTTTCCGCCTCAATAATTGGGATAATATCTTTGTCTCGTAACGCCGCCATTGGGATAGTAAATATTATCTTAAAATCAGGTTTAAATAAAGCCTTAATATTATCTCGAAAGATGTTTTTAACATCAGCTAAATCCAACTTATCCAAGTCATCAATAATTACCAATATCTCTTGGTTAATCTCATTTTTAATAGCATTAGCAATTTCATTAATCTTGTTAATTAAATCAGGAATACTCTTTCTAAATTCCTCTCTAATTTCGTGACGAGTAGCAGAATTAGTAGTAAAATTTGCCTTAATAATTTCCAATAAACTAAAACCAAAACCAGCTTCTGCTTTATAAGTTTCTAATTTAACTTTTGTTTTTACAGAAAACCATTCATAAAAAGACTTCTTAATCGACTCCTCAATATCAACTTCTATTTCCTCTGCCTGAGACATCAAACTAATAGCAATAGCAAATAAAATATTGACATGATTTACATCAGACAAGCCAATAATATCGGCAATAGAAAAGAAAACTATAAAATAATCACCCTGATGTTTTAAATCCAATTTAGCTAACAAAGTAGATTTACCACAACCACGATGGCCAGTAAATACAATTTTACTATTAATAGGGCTATCTTCTATTAATTGCTCTAATTCTTCTAAAGTTTCTGTACCATATTTTACCCCAAATCTATCAAAATCTTCTTGGGTTAAAAGCGGATACATTTCCAAATTTCGATAGGCTTCTCTAAAACTTTCTAATAATAATTTGTTTGTCATAATTTGCCATGAATTAATATCAAAAAATTAACATCTAAAACATTATTTCTTCTCTCAATTAAAATTCAACACTATATAACAGTAAAAATTAATTTTTATTATGAAAGGGAGTATTTAAAGAGGATACATTTCCAAGTTTCGATAAACTTCTCTAAAACTTTCTAATATTATTTTATTTAGTTATGATTTATGATGGATTAATACCTAAAAATCAACATCTAAAAATCAACATCTAAAACATATTTTATGATCCTCTTAAAATTTTAAAACATATAGTAGTAAAAAGTAGATTTTGAAAAAGCATTTAAATAGGTATTGCAAATAAAAATTATCTTTATAAAACAAATAAAAACATTAATTAGGTAAATCAATAAACACTTTTTCTCCTTCATTTATACCATCTAAAACTTGAGTTTTATCCCCAATACTTACCCCAATAGTAATGGGTTTAAAAATAGGTTTATTATCATTGTCAGGCACTTTAACCCCAGTTTGTCCACTTTCTGTCACAATAGCAACAGTAGGAAGAACCAAAGTATCCTCAATTTTATTGCCAATAAAAGTCGTATCAACGTTCATTTTAGACTTTAGCTTATCTTGGCCAGTTAATAACTCGATCGTCACTTCAAAAGAAGTCACATTATCCTCCACAATAGCCTCTGGAGCGATTCTTTTCACCTTACCTTCAAAAACCTTATCCGGATAAGCATCAGCCACCACTTCCACCTTTTGGCCTAACTCCAATTGGCCTAAATCCACTTCCGGCACCTTAGCCACCACTTCCAAACCAGTAGCCAAAGCAATAATCGAACTAGAAGTCGCAGAAGCCGTATTAGAAGCAGAAGTCGTAGGAGTTACAAAAGCACCAATTGTGGCAAATTTTTGGGTAACAATGCCATCAAAAGGAGCGAGAATAAAAGTATCATCATATTGAACTTTAATCAAATCTCTTTGAGCTTTAGCAGCCTTTAATCCTGCTTCTAAACGAATAATTTCTGCCTTAGCCGTAGCATTTTGTTTCTCCAATTCCGCTTCATTTTCGGCAATATTAGCATGAAGAGTATCCATTTCTGGGAGTTCAGTATTTTCAACTTCTTTAAGCCTTTGTTGTGCTTCTAAAACATTAGCTAAAGCATTTTCTTCCTCATTAATAAGTTCATCGTATCTATCCTTAGTAATAGCACCTTCTTCTAAGAGAGATTCATTTCTTTTTACCCGTTCTTGAGCCAATTGTAATCTAGATTTAGCAGAGTTCAATTGAGCTTGGGCTTGTTCGATTTGTCGAGGAATTCTAGCCTCAGCTTGGTGCATACGTGCTTCAGATTGAGCCAAACGGGTTTCGGCAAGTTTTATATCCCCAGTTAATCGTGCCTTAGCTTCATTAAGAGTTGCCATAGATTCTTCCACTCTTGCTTCGGCTTCTCTTAAACGTGCATAAATCTCTGTATTTTCCATCACAGCTAATAGTTTTCCAGTAGAAACTATGGACCCTTGTTCTACTTTTAATTCTTGTAATCTACCGGGATTTTTAGGACTAATATTAACACTTTGTATCGGTTCAACAGTGCCGCTTGCTTGGATAAAAATACTAAGATCTTGTGATTTTACAGGTACAGTAAGTTCTGCTAAATCTATTTTTGAATTAGAGGATTTTAATACTATATAGGTTGTTGTTCCAATTAGTAATAAACCACCTGTTATGATTGCTAAAAACCAAGGGATCGGCTTTTTTTTTGATATATTTTGGGAGGTACTTGTCATAATGGAAAAATACTCTTTTAATTTTAATACTACTTCTTATATTTTATCTTATTTTTAGGTATTATTTTCTCTGCATTTGCTAATAGTTTTTGCAAAAGCTATAGTAAAATATGGGAAACTATTAAATTCTCTTAAAGAAACTGTCTATAAGTTCATTGCTCAAGTCTAATTCAATTTTCAATCATATAGATACTCATTAGTCTCTCAACCAAATTCTTCATGGCCTCCAAAGCTATATAATATGATATATATAGAATTAAGAGGTTTTAAGGCAAAAACTGTGCCCAAGAAAAGTAACTGGTTAATAGCATTAATAGCATGTGCCGGAATCTGGAGTTATGCCACTCCCGTAAAATCCCAAGCACTACTACCATATACCCCAAAATTAGATTCAGAAAAACTAGAACAACAGGGATTTGCTCTACTTCAAGATGCCATCCAACTATTAAGATTCGGAGAACCAGAATTAGCTATCTCCAGAGCCAAATTAGCAACTCAACTGATTCCCGACTTATATCAACCTTGGTTTATCCTAGGTAGTTTATACACCCAAGAACAAGAAAATAGTCAAGATGCTGTTGTTGCTTTGGAAAAAGCACATTCTCTCGCTCCAGAAGCAGAAGAAACTAACATTTTATTTGTCTTAGGTAGTGCTTACTTTCAGAATGAGCAATATCAAAAGTCAGTAGAAACCTTACAACAAGCTTTACAAATTGAACCAGACAATGCAGAAGCATTATTTAACATCGGGAATTCCTACTTAAAACTAAACCGCTACACTCAAGCCATTGCCTCTTATGAAGAAGCATTTCAACTTGACGATCAGTTTTGGCCTGCAATTAATAATATTGGTTTAGTTAAATACGAAGAGGGAAATTCATCGGAAGCCATCCAGCATTGGCAACAAGCCCTAGAAATTGACGACGATCAAGCAGAACCCATCTTAGCTATTGCTGTAGCTATGTACATTAGAGGCGATGAAGAAGAAGGCTTAAATATGGGGAAAGCCGCCTTAAGCTTAGATAGTCGTTATGCCGAATTGGAGTTTTTAAGAATAAATTTATGGGGTGATAAACTTTTAGATGATACTAGAGTTTTCTTCAACACACCAGAAATAAGAAGGCTAATTGCCACTTTTTAAGAAAGATATCTAAATTATAATTTAAATTATATAAGGGAGAGAAAAAACTTGAAAAGATACAGCATTATTTGTCTTTATAAAGTAGTTCAAATTTATACAATTTCTCTTCTCTCTTTCTAATTTTAATCCTTGATATAACGAATATTCTAAACAAAACAACAAAACACAAATACTTAAATCCAAAGAGAAAATATGAAGAAAATTTAAAATTAATCTGAATTAGGGATGACTGCTAAAATACGATCGATAAATTCTTGATGATCCACAACCGGTTTAGAAATATAACCATCAGCACCACTTTGGGAGAGGAAATTTTCCCGATCGCCATCCATAGCATGAGCAGTAACCAAGATAACTGGGAGATTAGCCGTATGGGGATTAGCCTTAAGAAGCTGAGTAATTTTAATGCCATCAACAGATTTCCCCTGATAAAAACTATTAGAGAGAGAAACATCCATCAAAACAACATCAATTTCACCAGAGGTAGCAACATCCATCACCTCTTGAACATCTTCAGTGCTTTTGACAGTTAATTTACCCCGTTTACTGAGAATTTTGGAAAAAACGCGAAGATTAATCGGATCATCTTCTACAATCAAAACAGTTGCCATAATTATTTATGCTAAAAACCAATTATTTGGATATTGTTACCTTGCCTACTAGTAATGAGGGAGATTGATTGGATTGATATTCATTAAAACCAAGCTGATACAAGGGCAGAACTTGCCTAGATCTCATCCACAGAAACTAAAACTTTTAATTTTGACAAGAATTGATAAGAAGTTCTAAACTAAAGCTTACTATTGTCAAGATCATTAATAAAACATGAGAGATCATTATAACATAAAAATTTTAAAGTATCCAAGATTATAGTGTAGTCAAAAGTATGGTAAAAAAAGTTGTCCTCAAAAGATTAGGCCCAACTAACCCATTTTTTGGTACAACAAAGAATAAATAGCTAATCTTTCTAAACATTGATCATAGTAGCAACACCTAGTACTATTATCAATGATAGCTATATTACAAAAAAATATTCTTGATTTTCAAATTCGGGATCGACAAGGATTGACGATGAAGTTATTCTTCATAGAATAAGTAAAAGATTGTCAGCATAGCAATTAGGAAAAACACTCATGGTAAAACAAACGGAACTATTAAATAAAGGTCAAATCATTCCTACAGCACTCCATCAAGAGATGGAAAGGTCATATTTAGAATATGCCATGAGTGTGATTGTTGGACGAGCCTTGCCAGATGTAAGAGATGGACTAAAACCAGTTCATCGAAGGATCCTCTACGCCATGCACGAATTGGGATTAACCCCCGATCGTCCTTACCGTAAATGCGCTCGTGTAGTAGGAGATGTCTTAGGAAAATATCACCCCCATGGAGATCAAGCAGTTTATGATGCCCTAGTGCGAATGGTGCAAGATTTTTCCACTCGTTATCCCCTTTTAGCAGGCCATGGCAACTTTGGTTCAGTGGATAACGATCCCCCAGCAGCTATGCGTTATACCGAAACCAGATTAGCAAGTATTGCTCATGAAGCCATGTTGAGGGATATTAACGAAGCCATAGTAAACTTTACTAACAATTTTGATAACTCCCAACAAGAACCAGTTATCTTACCTACTCAATTACCCATTCTCCTTTTAAATGGCTGTTCCGGTATCGCTGTAGGGATGGCAACCAATATTCCACCTCATAATTTAGGAGAAGTAGTAGATGGCCTCATTTCTCTCATAGATAATCCTGAAATTCCCGATGCAAAACTATGGGAAATCATCCCAGGGCCTGATTTTCCTACAGGAGGAGAAATCATTGATTCAGCAGGTATAGAAGATACCTATGAAAAAGGTAGAGGAATTATCACCATTCGAGGTATCGTCAAAACTGAAACCATTAAAGTAGGTAAAAAACGCCCTAGGGAAAAAACTGCTCTAGTAGTAACAGAATTGCCCTATCAAGTTAATAAAGCCGCTTGGATTGAAAAAGTAGCAGATTTAGTGAACCATGGCCGTTTAGAAGGAATTGCCGACTTACGGGATGAAAGCGATCGATCTGGTATGCGAGTTGTGATTGAATTGAAAAAAGATGCTCAACCAAAAACAGTATTACAGAGTCTTTATAATCAAACACCCCTACAAAATAATTTCGGTGCCATTATGCTGGCATTAGTAAATAAAAGACCTTCCCAACTACCCTTACGCCAATTACTCGAAGAATTTTTAAAATTTAGAGAAGAAACTCTTCGCAAAAAGTATAGCCATGAATTAGAAGAAGCTCAAAAACGCCTCCATCTTTTAGAAGGCTTATTAGCCGCTCTTGATAATTTAGATGCTACCATTGAAATTCTCAGAAATGCTCCCGATGGTACTACTGCTAATCAAACTCTACAAACAGAATTAGGTATTTCTCAAGCTCAAGGTGACTCTATTCTTGCTATGCCTATGCGTCGTCTTACTGGTTTAGAAAAGCAAAAATTACAAACAGAATATGAGGAATTATTAAAGCAAATTCAAGAGTTACAAGGATTGCTAGAAAATAGAAATGAATTGATGAAAGGTTTAAAAAAAGAATTACGATCGCTAAAACGTAAATTTGGAGATGAGCGTCGCACCCGCATTATTAAACCTAAAAATCAACCACAAAAAAAATCAGAATCAACTACTAGCAAATCTAGTTCTCAAAAATCAGAATCATCCTCAGAAAAACTTTCTCTCCCAGTATCTTTACCAGAAAAAGTAAAAATCAAAATTACCCATTCAGGATATATTTCTTGGGAAGAAACTGATACAAATCAATCATCATCTTCAGGTCAACAAAATTTAGATTTAGAAGAAGAATTAGATGAAAATGCCTCAGATTTTACGATCGAAAATCGAATAATTGAGTCTACAGAAGAAATAGCAGTAGTTAGTAATAATGGAAAAATTTATCCTATATCCATAGAAGATATACCTTATATTCAAGATAAAAAATCAAAAACTATTATTAGTCTCCTCTCAAAAACTGCTCAAAAAGATAGCACAAAAATTTTAACCCAAATCTTCCCATCCCATCGCAATGACGAGAATCAAAGCTTGCTTTTACTAACTCAAAACGGAAGAATTAAACGAGTATCAATGTCTGACTTAACTAACTTAACTAATAGAGGTTTATCTTTAGTCAAACTAAAAGATGATGATTCCTTGAGTTTTGCTAGTTTAACCAGATCAAATTATCAAGTAGTCATTGCTACCACAGATGGGAGACTCTTACGTTTTTCCATTGAAAATAATGTACCAATTATGGGACGTAATGCCCAAGGAAATCAAGCATTAAGGTTACGTGAAAGAGAAAAAATTGTCAGCATGGAAAATGTTTTAGCAGAAGATAATTTATTACTAGTTTCTCAATTAGGATATGGAAAACGTTTATCTGTTGATTCCGTAAGACTTGCTAACCGTAGTGAAATTGGCACTTCCTGCTTTCAATTTACTAATAAAACCGATTCCTTAGCAGGAATGGTGTTAGCTCATGAAGGGGGAAATGTTATCCTCCTAACAACTAACCATCGTGTAGTTAAAATTGCCATAGATTCTATTTCATTATGGGGTAAAAATGGTGCTGGAGATGTGTTAACTAAACTCAATAACAACGAGAAAATTTTATCCATTGTCCAATATGAAAATTAGATATAATTCTAATTAGTCTGTTTTTAATGTAGTGGCTATCATAGCAAAGCAAATCATTCTGACGTGAAACGTTTTAAGTCCAAATTATATTCAAAACCAAGAAAATATCTCAAATTCTTGAAACTAACTGGTTTATTTTGTTTAGGAATAATTCTATTTAGCTTACTTTTTAATTGTACATGGAAATTATATGTCAACTCTCAAAAGCCAGTAGATGCTTTTTTAGTTCTTGGTGGTAGTATTAATAGAGAATTTCATGTCGCTAATTTAGCTAAAGAATTTCCTTCTATCCCTATTTTAGTTTCTCAAGGTTCTGATGAGCCTTGCATTTGGGTAATTTTTAAACAGGAAAATCTTTCTTTAAAAAATGTTTTTAGAGAATCTTGTGCAAAGTCTACTTTTGAGAATTTTATTTATTCTGTTCCTATTTTATTAGATTGGAAGGTTCATAAAGTGAAAGTAATCACTTCTGGTTCTCATGTATATAGGGCAAAACTATTAGCTTATATTCATTTAAGCTCTAAAGGGTTGGCAACTGAATTAGAAATAGCACCTGAAAAAGGCATTCCAGGAAATAATGAATCTCGTTTAAAAACATTTTTAGATGTAACTCGTAGCTTATTGTGGACTATACCTAGTCAAATAATTCACCCTCATTGTTCTGAAGTAACAAGATTAGATAATATAGACTTATATTATTGGAGAACTAATAAATTTGGTTGTGAACAAAAGCACAATTTGAATTTTGATTTACTTCCAGAAGGATTAAAAAGAAATTAGACAAAATTATGGAAATCTCTAGGAATTGGCATAATACCAATTTTCTAAAGTAGTGGTAGAGTTAAAGTGATCCTAAATCTTTGATAATTCTCCAAAAATCCATCTCCCTTGTCTCTTTTAAAGAATGTCTAGCAAAAATGAGGGAAAAACGATATAACTTATCTTAAGGAGGATTTAAACTTCAATGCTGGCAGTTTTAACAACAGAAGATTTACCTTCTTTCTTGTGGCTTTGGCGAATTGCTGCTTGGTCAATGGGCTTTACCATTGTTATGTATATTGCATTAGCTATTGCTGGAATAGTCTTAAGATATCAAAGACTTACCCCGAAAGTTAAACCTAAACCATGGTTACGAGGTCTTCATTTGGGATTTGGTATTATTTTAGTACTATTAGTTTTACTATTATTAGCCATAGGAGTAGTGGGAACTTTAGGACATTTTGGTAATTTAGGACATTCTTGGCATTTACCAGCAGGTTTATTAGTGGTAACTCTTACCCTAAATTCAGCTTGGGCAGGAACTCAAATTGATAAAAAACGCCCTTGGGCTAGACCAATACATATAATTTTAAATCTAGCTTTACTATTAGCTCTAATTTTTGTAACCTGGACTGGTTGGGATGTTGTGCAAAAATATTTATAATTATCTATTTTTTTTTACTAAATTAATTTTAAAACCTAATTCAAAATGGATTATCAATTTCTTACAGCAGATGTTTTTACTCATCAAATATTTGGCGGTAATCAATTAGCAGTTTTTCCTAATGCTGAAGGATTAAATTCTCAACAAATGCAGCAAATAGCGGCAGAATTTAACTTTTCTGAAACAGTTTTTGTTTTTCCTTCTCAAGATGGAATCCATTATGGAAATCTACGGATTTTTACTCCCAAATCTGAAATTCCTTTTGCAGGTCATCCGACGGTAGGTACGGCTTACGTTTTAGCTGCTATAGGCAATATTCCTCTTACTGGTGAGATTACTAAGGTATTATTTCAGGAGGGAATTGGTACTATTCCAGTGAAAATTCGTTGTGAAAATGATCTGCCTGTCTATACTGAGTTAACTTCTGCTCAATTACCTGAATTTGGGCCGCCCCCTCCTTCTATAAGTGAACTTGCTTCTATGTTATCTTTGCAGGTTTCTGATTTCTTAACAGGAGATGATTCTCCTCAAGGGGTTTCTTGTGGATTGCCTTTTTTGTTTATTCCTTTACGAAATCGTCGGGCATTGAAAATGGCTCAACTGAATCGAGATATCTGGCAAAATTTATTAAGTTCTTATTGGAGTCCTCATGTCTATCTTTTTTGTTACGATCCAGAGTTGGAAGGTTCTCATCTTCGGGCACGAATGTTTGCTCCTGCTCTTGGGGTTGATGAAGATCCTGCTACAGGTTCGGCGGCAACGGCATTAGCTGGTTATCTTGGTATTCGCCATCAAGGTAATGGCACATTGAGTTGGGTTATTGAACAAGGTTTTGAAATGGGGCGAGCTAGTTTGATACAAGTGGAAGCTGATGTGGATCATGGTAACATCACTGAAATTCGCGTTGGTGGGGCTTCTGTTATTGTTAGCCAGGGTGTGATGAAAATTCCTGATTTCTAATTTGAATCTAAAGATTACTTTGAATTGGTTAGAATAAAAATGGAATCTTTTTATATTT
Source organism: Prochloraceae cyanobacterium PL24a_bin.78 (assembly GCA_028281945.1). GTDB lineage: Bacteria > Cyanobacteriota > Cyanobacteriia > Cyanobacteriales > JANQIW01 > JANQIW01. The sequence continues at coordinate 18,476 of JANQIW010000106.1, read as the reverse complement.
TTCTCTCTGAGATGAATATTCTTAGCACAGAAAATTTGGAAAATTTAACTATTTAAAAAAATTATTTTTAAAATGATGAGGTATTTTTGTTTATGCTACCTGAATTGGAGGAATTAATTATTAGTAAAGGAGAATTAATTAGATTAATGGGTTTCGATCGCTTTCGTTATCATTGTCTGATTTATTATACCATCTTGTTGATTCTGGCAGATACACCTCAAAGGTTGAGAGCTGGGGAACTTAATTCATCTATACAAGCTTTTGGCGATCGAGAAATTTCTAATATTTTAGAAATCGTTCTAAATTTATTATTGAAGTTGATTAATTTAATTAAAGCTAATAAGTTTTTAACTAAATATCAAAATTATATCATAGTTAATTTATTAATAGAAGTTAAAAATCATAATAAAGTAATATATCAAATCAATGTTTTAGATCAGTTAAATCAAATTGGTAATTCTGTAAGTTTAAAAGATCGGGATAAAGTTATTCAAGCATTAACTATTACTCGCAGTAATTTAGTTCAAGCCTTAAAAACAGAAAAAATTCTTCGTGAAAATCCAGGGTTTAGACCGGAAACTTTCTCAGTAGATCTTACCTCTCTAAGGAGTTTAAATGTAGAAGAAACCACTACTGAATATTCTAAACTTTTGAATAATGCTTTACAAATTGGAATTGATATCCAAGATGAAATCCAAAAAGGCTTTTTTAAGTCAAATTCTAATGCTAATTCTAATATTATTTTAGATAAAGATTCCAATCAAGATTCAGAATAAAGTGAATTATATCAAATTGTCTTTAATATCGAGTTAAAAAATACCAAATCTAGGATAATTAACCAAAATTTATTCTACCCATCCAAGATTTAAGTAATAAGTAATAAGCTTTGATTAAGTAATAAGTAATCAGTAATAAGTAATAAGTAAATAAGATATACTCTTTTTCTCCCTTGTCTCAAGAAACTCCCATTCTCCCATTCTTCCCACTCTTCCCATTCCTACCCATTCTCCCTTGTCTCCCTTGTCTTCCTCGTCTTCCTTCTCTCAAGAAACTCCCATTCTCCCATTCTCCCATTCTCCCATTCTCCAAGAAGGTGTTTATCACGATTAAAGAAGAACGATATAACACACAATCCTAAAAACTCGATTACGATTTGGCCAATCAACCATTACCATAACCTAGTTTCTAGGACTGCGATCGAAATTTGAAGAGATTTTTGAGGAAACCTGAAACCTTGGAAAATAACTCTCCAAATTCACTTTGATTTTTAAAGTACCATTAAATTATTGTTTAGCAGTAGCAAACCCTTGATCCGATGTTGTTTCAGTGCTACCAACGCTACGACGACGTGTAATGGTATTAAAGAGAACGATACCAATGGCTAATATCAAATTACCTTCTAACTCTTTAAATAACTCCATATTCATGCCAAAAGCAGCATTAGCTTCTTGAACGATACTGTCTGCAGTTGCTTGATCTATGGGTAAACTATTTAAAGCTTGACGATATGTATTTTTAAATTCTTTTTCATTTTCAATTTCGTCAAATCGATAGAATGCAGTACCTTCTCCATTCAAATTCATAGCTTTTTCAGCAATGGATTTAAGAATTTGTCCACCAGATAAATCCCCAAGATAACGAGTGTAACAGTGAGATATTAAAAGCTCAGGATTGGATGCGCCTATTTCTCGAATCCGATTAACATAGCTTTCTCCTGCTTTAGAAAGCTCTATTTCGTTGCGCCAGTTAGAGCCATAATAAAAGTACAAATCTTTTTCTAAATTTTTCTTTCGATTTAATTGAGGAAAGTAAATGTTGGATATGATTGGGTGATCTTTAAGTTTTTCTATTTCCTCTTCCATTGCTGAATAAACAAAGTAGAGGTTTGTTACTAATTTACGGTAACTTTTCTTTTCGACAACTCCTTTCAAGAAGCACTTGACAAAGCCTACGTTTTCTGCCATTGTGTGGGATTTTTTAGTCCCTTCTCGCAACATGGTTGCTAAATTAACAGTCATACTAAATTTCCTATCTCTTTAGTCGGTTTGTTAGTGTATTAAAATTTACACTCTTTTGGTAACTGCTTAAGGTAGTTATTGTTTTTTACAGTAAACTATTTTCATTAACCTTTCTATTAAGAATCTTTAAGGTCTAGATTACCTATCTTAAGAGAAAATTAAGGATTTTGACCAAAAAATGATTAGGATTGATGTTTTCTAGGTTAGTTTTGAATTACTGCTCTTAATCTACTTTACATAGATTTACAAATTAATTTTAATTACTTTAAAGCGTAAATAAAGCATAAGTATTATATAATGTTAATAAAGTCAATCAAAATAGCTCTATGAAAGATCGTCGTTTAATTAAAATAAGTAGATATCTAAGTTATCATCTTAGACATAATCCTGAAAAACTAGGTTTAAAATTAGGTCGAGGAGGTTGGGTAGTAATAGATGAATTATTAGAAGCTTGTAGAAAACAAAAATTTTTTATTAATTTCAGGGAGTTAAAGGAAGTAGTAGAAAATGATGAGAAAAAACGGTTTTCTTTTGATGTTTGCCAAATAAAAATTCGTGCTAATCAAGGTCATAGTATCCCTGTAGATTTGGAATTAGAAGTGATGATTCCTCCAGATGTGCTTTATCATGGAACTAGTCAAAAGGCTGTGGCTTCAATTTTAAAGAAGGGTTTATGCAAAATGGAAAGACATCATGTTCATTTATCAACTGATACTGCCACGGCTAGAGATGTAGGCAGAAGACATGGGAAACCAGTAGTCTTTGTGGTTAATGCTGCTAGTATGAATCAAATGGGTTATGAATTTTTTCGCTCAGATAATGGGGTTTGGTTAGTAGATTTTGTGCCACCAGAATACCTAACACTGTTATAGGATATGGTTCAAGGGATTAAAAGATATTGGGAGGATATTGGAAAATGTAAGGATACTTTGGAAAATTTCCCAAATTTTATTTGCTGTTATTTTTATTTTTTGGTACTGGAATATCACTAAAGAGATATTTTTAAATTAATGGTTAATTAGTATTATAAAAGAAATATTTGATAAATTTGAGCAAGGAGACAAAAGTTTAAGTTAAGATTAATGGACTTCCATAGAGATTTACCAAGGTTATATGGTTTTTCTTTAATAGTGATAGATATTAAGAGGAGAATGGGGTGAATGGGAAGAATGGGAAGAATGGGAAGAATGGGGAGAATAAATTTTGGTTAATTATCCTAGATTTGGGATTTTTTAACTCGATCATTATTAAAGACAAATTGATATTAGATCAATTAATTTCTACCCCAATCACAAACCATAGAAAAATTACTGGGAGGATCATTGTTTTTTGGAATTGATCTTCTTAATTTTAAAATTATTTTAGAAATAGTACTTATAATCAGTACAGGATTATTAAAATCCCAAAGCAATTTTTAGCAAACCTTTACAGAAAACTCTAGTTAATTTATTTACTAATGCCACGTATACTGATAATAGATGACGATCCTACAATTTCAGAATTGGTCTCCATTAATTTAAAAATGGCAGGCTATGATGTTAATCAAGCTGAAGATGGCATTAAAGGTCAAGCTTTAGCAGTGCAATTACAACCAGATTTAATTATGTTGGATCTGATGCTTCCTAAAGTTGATGGTTTAACAGTTTGTCAAAGACTACGGCGAGATGAACGCACCAAAGATTTACCCGTTTTGATGTTGACTGCTTTAGGAGACACTCAAGACAAAGTAGAAGGTTTTAATGCAGGTGCTGATGATTATTTAACAAAACCTTTTGAAGTAGAAGAAATGCTTGCCAGAGTTCGAGCTTTATTGAGAAGAACAGATCGACTTCCACAAGCAGCAAAACATTCAGAAATTCTTAATTATGGACCTTTAACCCTAATTCCAGAAAGATTTGAAGCCATTTGGTTTGAAAAAACCGTTAAACTAACTCATCTAGAATTTGAGTTGCTTCATTGCCTATTACAACGCCATGGACAAACTGTTTCTCCTAGTGAAATCCTTAAAGAAGTATGGGGATACGATCCTGATGATGATATTGAAACAATTCGAGTTCATATCAGACATTTGAGAACAAAGTTAGAACCCGATCCCCGTCATCCTAAATATATTAAGACGGTTTATGGTGCTGGTTATTGTTTGGAATTACCTAGTCACGAAGAATCCAATATTGATACCAATCAAGAAGCTACAGCTTAGAGTTTCCCGGCCTAAAATTAATCTGAAATTAATAAGTTAGGTCGGGGTTTAAGTTTGATATAACTGGGAATTAATAACTGGGAATTAAGTTATTGAATCTTTTGGATGATTTGATTGAGTTTAGCAGCAGTACTTTCGATACTATGATTTTCTAAACATCTAACCCTTGCTTTTTGGCCTCTAGCCAGAGCATCATCTAGATTGTTAAAGATGGATGAAATTATTTCGGCAATTTGCTCGGGAGAATTAGGATCTACTAAGTATCCACCATCTCCTAAAATATCTGGAATATCCCCAACACGAGTAGATAAAATTGGTTTTGCCATAGCCATAGCATCTATGAGTTTAGCAGGAGCCTGAGCGATGGAAATTACCGATTCTAACTGTGGCACAGTAATTAAATCGGCAGCGGCAACAATAAAGGGCATTTTTTCCATGGGTTGTTGTGGTATTCTAATTATCCACTGTTTCCAGCGTTCCATTAATTGCTCAATGTAACCATCACCAATGTCTCTACCGCCTACAAAAACTAATCGAAAATCTGGTTGGTTAAGTTTGTCTAGTGCCATTAAAACGTCTTCAAGCCCTTTATGGGGTCTAACGGTGCCAGGAAACATTAAAACACGATATGATTCTAAACCTAATTCTTTACGACTCACTTCTCGATCGAATTTTTGGGGATCGTATAAATTAGTATCTTTAGCATGAGGAAGATATGTACCACCAAAACGCTTTTGTAGATATCTACTGACAACTGTTATGGCATTAGCACGATTGAGGGTATATTTTTCCATCCAATTTATATATAAAGGATGTTCTGGAAATCTCAATGCTCCTTCTTTTTTCAGGATATCTCTAGCTAATTGTTTCGGATTTGGTGAATATTTCCAATCATCTCCTCCATACCAGCTTAATTCCCAGTCATCCATATCTAAAATAACTGGTTGTTTCCCTTGCCAACGTTTTAATAAAGCCATGCCAAAACTATTAGGTCTTGGTTTAATGGCATAAAGTAGATCTCCATCGATTTTTTTGAATAATTTCCTCATGGAAGTAATCATCTGGGGATAATTACAACCTTTTTCCCATATAATGGGTATTTCAAAGGTCGGATAGGGATAAATTTTTTCCCCAAATAAAAAGCCATATATTTTAACATCATAATTGAGAAGCATTAGGGCTTGTGCCACGAGGTAAACCCGATTGCCACCTCCGCCTGATAAATCTGGGGCTAGGATTGAGATTTTTTGTACCACTTATCAAATAGTAAATAAAATTGAGTTGTTGTATCTATATTAAGGAAATTTGCAATGGATATTATAAGACTTCCTGTTTTGTCTGACAATTATGTTTTTATTTTAGTTAATACTGAAGAGAAAACTGCTGCTGTAGTTGATCCGGCTGTGGCTCAACCTGTGATAGATTATTTAAATCAAGCTGGAGTAGAGTTGACTACTATTTTTAATACTCACCATCATTTCGATCATGTGGGGGGCAATGAAGAGTTAATTAATGCTTTCCCTGATGTCTGTGTCTATGGTGGTGCGGAAGATAATGGTAGAATTCCAGGACAACGGGTATTTCTGAAGGAAGGGGATAAGGTTGAATTCGCTGGTAGAAAAGCTGAGGTATTTTTTGTGCCTGGGCATACTAGGGCACATATTGCTTATTATTTCCCTCCTACTGAAGGTGATGATATTGGTGAGTTATTCTGTGGGGATACTTTGTTTGCTGGAGGTTGTGGTAGGCTTTTTGAAGGCACTCCGGCTCAAATGGTGAATTCTTTGACTAAGTTACGTTCTCTACCTGATAATACTAGGGTGTGGTGTGCACATGAATATACTTTGAAAAATCTTCAGTTTGCAGTAACGGTGGATTCGGGTAATCAAGATTTACAAACTAGGTTCACTGATGTAAAAGAAGCTCGCAGTCGATGGCAACCTACTGTGCCTTCTCTTTTGGGTTTGGAAAAGGTTACTAATCCTTTTTTACGTTGGGATACAAGTGCATTACAAATTGCTATGAATAGCAAGGAAGCTGCTACAGTTTTTGGCCGTTTACGAGGAAGGAAGGATGTTTTTTAAGTAATAAGTAATAAGTAACAAGTAATAAGTAAATCTAAAATTATAATTTAGTCCAAAGATATACAAATATATATGGGGAAAAGTAAATTCAGGATAGGATAATTAACCAAAATTTATTCTCCCCATCCAAGATTTAAGTAATAAGAATAAGTAATAAGATGCACTCTTTTTATCCCAATCTCCCCATTCCTCCCACTCTCCCATTCTCCCACTCTCCCACTCTCCCCATTCCTCACATTCCTCCCATTCTTCCCATTCCTCCCATTCTCCCACTCCCCCATTCCCCATTTCTTAATTCCTCTCGTCTTTAATTTCCTTGACTTTATGCTTTGCGGCTGTTTCTAAAATAGATTCGGCAAAGTCTATGGCTTTATTTGCAGAATTACCTCCTGTCAGTTGTGCGAGTTCTTGTTTTCGGGTTTGGAAGTTATCTAGTGCTCTTACTCTCACTACAGTACGAATTTCTGGAGGGTTTTTTTCGGGATTTATTCCATCTAATCCTGCGATTTCTTTAATAGTTTCTTTCTCGATTCTAAAATGAGTGTCAGCCATTGCTGCAATTAATGGTTGATGAGTAACACATAATACTTGATGATATTTACTTAATTGATTGAGTTTTTCGGCGATCGCTCCGGCTACTTTTCCAGATACACCGGTATCTATTTCATCAAAAACCAAGGTTTTAACTCCAGTTTCTGCATTTGAAAAACAAGCTTTTAATGCTAAAAGAAAACGGCTCATTTCCCCGCCAGAAGCTGTTTCTGCCAGTGGTTGTAAAGGTTCACCAGGATTGGGACTAAAATGATATATCACTCGATCTGCCCCTGTATGAGTAGGAGTACAAGGGATTAATCTAGATTCAAAGAGGACTTTTTCCATGGCTAATGGTTTTAATTCTCCGATTAGCTGTTTTTCTAATTTGAGAGCTGCTTCTTTTCTTAAAAAAGTTAGGTCTGTACAGACTTTGGTTAATTCTTCTTGACAAATTTGATAGTTATGTTCTAATTCTTCTATAGATTGACTACTATCGGTTAGTTCTTTAAGTTCACTTTGTAATTGCTCATAGTAGGCTATTGCTTCCGATAAAGATGGTCCATATTTCCGACAAATTTGCTTTAGTTGTCTAATTCTTTCTTCTACTTCTTCTAATTTTTCTGGAGATGCTTCTAATGCTTCTCCATAGGCATAGATTTGATGTCCTGCTTCTACTATTTGGTTGAGTGCTCCTTTCACCATTTCTAATAATGGTTCTAGTTGTTTATCATAATTTACCATATCTGTTAAGAGATTTTCGGCATCTGCTAATAAATCTGCACCTGCTTTTTCATCTGTATCGTTTTGATAAAGCAATTGGTAAATTTGATAGCTGAGTTGTTGTAATTCTACTATGTGAGATAGTCTTTCTCTTTCTTGTTCTAGTTGTTCTAATTCTTCTGGATTTTGGATTTCTGCTTGGTTTAATTCGTTTATTTGATATGAAAGTAGGTCTAATCTTTGTAGTCTTTGTTGTTCTGAATGTCGGCGTTTATCTAGTTCTTTTTTAGCTTCTTGGCTTATTTCAAAGGATTTAATTACTATTTGTTTCTGTTTATTAATCTCTTCTCCTCCGTATAAGTCTAACAATTCCATCTGTTTTATTGGGAGCATGAGTTGAACTGTTTGCCCTTGTGCTGTGATTTCTACCAGTCGATCGCGTAGTTTGGTAATAATTTTTCTGTTCACTAATATTCCATTAACTCTCGATCGAGATCGCAAACTGCTTTTGGTAATTACTAATTCTCTACTACAAACTACTAAACCATCTTCTAATTCGTCTATTTCTTGTTCTTTAAGCCATTCCTTTAAAGTGCCATCAGTTTGAAAACTTCCTTCCACTATGGCTTTTTTGCATCCCTGTCGAATAAATCGAGCGTTGGCTTTTCCCCCTAAAACTATATCTATAGCGTCTAGAATAATTGATTTACCTGCTCCTGTTTCTCCTGTTAGAACATTCAATCCTTTTTGGAATTCTAATTCAAGTCGATCAATTAAAGCAAAGTTTTGAATACGTAATATACAGAGCATGGTTTTGTATGTAATTTTAATTTTAATAATAATACCTAGTTTAATTGTAGCAGCAAAATTTTACTGTTTGAAATTTTTTATTTGTTATGATTACAAAATTATTGATGATTCCAAAGCAAGATATATTAGGCTTTTAATCAAAGTAATTAGATTATAATTGAGTTGTTATCGTTTAATCCTATTGATTTTATAGAGGAATTAAATAATGAAAATTAACCTTCATGATGACAGACAAATTATCGAAGAGGTATTTAATGTTTTAATTGAACATATAGATACTTCTAAAGTGGTACGTTTTATGGAAATTTGCAATTTAAGTAATCAAAATTATTCTCTATTGAAAGAAAAACTTTTTCAAGGAGAAACTGTTGATAGTCTTTACGAGAAAATTAAAGCATCAGAAATTGATGGATAAATTCAGATATTTTATCTAATATGAGAGAATGATTTATGATAAATCTTAACTTAGAAGAGAATTTAAAAATTAAACTGCAACAACAAGCTAAAAATAATGGGCATTCTTTAGAAGAAGAAATAATTGCTATTCTTCAACATCATCTTATTGAAGAGAAGGAATTATCTTTAAACCTTGCGGAAAGAATTAAACAACGCTTTTCTTCCTTAGAAAATGTAGAAATTACTGAAATACCTAGAAATAAAATGCGCATACCTCCTGATTTTGACTAATTATTGATTAAAATAGCCAGTATTCTATAAGCTATTAGGGATTGATATTAATCAACATCCGAAGTTGTGATTTGATATGTTAGGATGATTATTAATTACGGAAAGCGTAAAATATTTCATTTTTCGTTGACACCTTGATTTTTACTTGCTAGTATAGATTTATTACGGAAAACGTAAAATACTTTTTTAAAAATGCCTCAAGTTAAATTGAAGAGTTATTGTGGAAGTTAATTACGGAAAACGTAAATTTAATTAAAAGAAAGGAGATAAAATATTATGGGTGATTTAAATTATATCTTAAAAAAGATCAAATCCTTTATCGAAAAAATCGAGCAATTCTACAGCACTTGCAAAACAAGGTTAGGAATTAACAAATGGTTATGGAGAAGAATCCAGCGTATAAGCAAGTTTATAGGGATAATATTTACAATCTATAGGGCTTTTGAGTGGATAATCGTAGCTTTATTCAAACTTTTTTAAGACGATGATCGATCGATATAAGCTTTGGAATTTAAGCTAGTTGGGGTTAGAGAGGTATTTGGAAGTCTCTAGCCTCAATTACAAATCCACTATCATACAATAGTAATTTTCTCAAAAAGAGTTTGCTTAAATTCCTTACCTATCAAAAAAGCCCACTCCAAAATGATTAATTACAGAAAGCGTAAAAAATTATGATCATCCATCGCCAATTTGAAATTGATATGTTACAATAATAAGTCGTTACGAAAAACGTAAAAATATCTGATGTACGACATAACAGATAACAAATGCAATATTTACACTTATCAGCTTTAGAAAATGAAATCCTTCAAATCTTGACTTCTTATGGCAATACCTATGGATTGAAAATCCTTGACAGGATGAATGAGGAAAGAAAAACTTATAATTTACTAGAAGTAGGTTATGGTGCTTTTTATGGTGCACTTAAAAAATTAGAAAGAGAAAAGCTTATTGAAGCATCTTCACCTGAGGCAGACAAAAGACGGAAATATTACAATATTACAGCATTAGGAGGGAATACTTTATCTGCTAACAATAGATATCGAATAGCTTTAAATTCTAATATTGAGCCAACTCTTTAATTGAAAAGGATGATAAGATGAAAATATTGACCAAAGTTTTTTTTGTTTTAATCATATTAATACTATTTTTGTTATTAATTAAACTAGTGATAAACCATTATAGCTTATCATACAAATATATTCGCCATAATTATGGTATTACAGCTATTTTGTTTGTGAATAAAAGTAAAAAAATATGTTTTTCTTTTTCAGCAAATATATTAGTTCATCAAAAAACATATGAATATTATTGTCGTAACGTAAACGAGCAAATTGATTTTTTAATAAAAAATAGTGTGGCATTAGTGTTTATGTTTTTAATATTTTTTATTTTGAATAAAGTTAATCCAAACAAACTCTTAGTATTTCTTACTGACGAACAGAAAGTGCATATAGAAGATAAAATAAAAGATTATAAATTAAAGAGAAAAAAGGTAAATAATAGAAAAAAAATTAAACAGATTAAACAGATAACTGCTCTTATAATCGGAGCATATTTAGGTCGATTTTATGAAATAGTTGCTAATATTCCATTAATCAAGCAAATAAGATCCTATTTTCAAACACGATTATAACTTTTTAATCCTCCCACATAATCAATAATTTTTAGTTTACTCAAAAATTAAAATTTGTAATTAATTTCAAAAAAATATATTTTAAAATAAAAATCCATCCCTCCACACTCCACCTCAGTGAAAATCAGACATAAAGAAAAATATACGGAAATCCCTATTCTTAAAGCCAAACATATAGAGATACAATGGTAGTATTATAAAAAAAATTTGGTGAAAAAACCGTGTATCAAAAAAAGCCTATAGAGAAATCATTACCCACCATGTATGATTTACCAAGTGAAAACCCGGAGGATCCTGGATTGCCAGACGAATACCATATATTTCAACCTCTTTTACTCAGAAAAACCTTCCAACCTCCAAATTATCCCCAAGATAAAGTATTTATTGGAACAGATATAAACCTATATTACGATACCAACAACACAAAATGGTATAAAAGACCAGATTGGTTTGCAGTAGTAGGAGTCGATCAATTATATAACAAAGAAGAATTAAGACTATCTTATGTAACTTGGGACGAACAAGTAAACCCATTTATAGTAATAGAATTACTCTCCCCCGGCACAGAAAAAGAAGATTTAGGTAAAAACATCCGAGATAGTAAAAACCCACCCACCAAATGGCAAGTATACGAACAAATCCTCAAAATACCATATTACCTAGTATATAACCGCTATAAAAATCAACTAACAGTATTCCAACTCAACCAAGGATATTACGAAGAATTAACCATCAATGGAAACCAAATCTGGTTTGAAGAAATACAACTCTACTTAGGAAGATGGCAAGGTAAATACGAAAACGTCACCAGAGAATGGCTACGATGGTATGACAAAGATGGTAAATTAATCCTAAATCCTGAAGAAAAGGCAGAAAAATTAGCCGCCCAACTCCGGGCATTAGGAATTCAACCAGAGGAGTAATGTTACTTTTCTTCAAAGAGGAGACAACGTTATGGTGGATGGGGAGAATGGGAGAATGGGAGGAATGGGAAGAATTCAGTATATATTCTTACTTATTATTTATTATTTATTACTTCTTACTTAATCGAAGAAAAAATATCCCCTATTGATCCACACTAAATTTGTTACAATATTTAATAAAGCCTTAATAATTCAATTAATACATTAAATTGCAAATGACACCTAAAACTATATCATCAAAAGAATTAAGTAAAATTGATTCATCTCAGACAAATTCCCAGATAACTGTCGCCAAAAAAGTCAAAAAACAAAGCCAACAAAACTTAAGAGGCATAGAAAAACTATTAGGAGAAAATTGGGCTTATAATCCCGAAATTATTAATAAATATTGCCGTCATCGTTACTTCCAAATCATAGCCAGATTAATTCAGATTGTCGTACCCTTTGCTTTTTTCAACTTAAGATTGTGGTTAGATAAAATAACAGGCCCATCCCCCAAAAAAGAACAAAATCAAGCAATTCATCTCAGAAAAATCTTAACAAAACTAGGTCCTGCCTACATTAAAATAGGACAAGCATTATCTACAAGACCAGATTTAGTATCACCAACTTATCTTAATGAATTATCAGCATTACAAGATAAATTACCCTCCTTTCCTAACGAAATAGCATATCGTTTTATCGAAGAAGAATTAGGCGCACCACCACAAGAAATTTATGCCGAACTTTCCCCTAAACCCATAGCCGCTGCATCATTAGGACAAGTTTATAAAGGTAAATTAAAAACAGGAGAAAAAGTCGCCGTAAAAGTTCAACGCCCCGACTTAATCGAACGTATTACCTTAGATATTTATATTATGCGAAGTATTGCTAGTTGGGCGCAGCAAAATATTACCAGAATTCGTTCCAACTTAGTAGAAATAGCTGATGAATTAGCAGCACGTATTTTTGAAGAAGTAAATTATTTTCAAGAAGGGGAAAACGCTGAAAAATTTGCCCAACTTTATGGCTATATGGAGTCTATTTATATCCCTAAAATTTATTGGGATTATACAGGGCGACGAGTCTTAACCATGGAGTGGATTGATGGCACTAAACTAACTAATATTCAAGAAATTCAAGCCCAAGGAATTCAAGCCACAGACTTAGTAGAAGTAGGAGTAGAATGCTCTTTACGTCAACTTTTAGAACATGGTTTCTTTCATGCGGATCCCCATCCTGGTAATCTTTTAGCCATGTCTGATGGCCGATTAGCTTATCTTGATTTTGGTATGATGAGTAACATTAAACCTTATCAGCGTTATGGTTTAATCGAAGCCGTCGTGCATTTAGTAAATCGGGATTACGACTCTTTAGCACAAGACTATATTAAATTAGAATTTTTAACACCAGATACAGATTTAAACCCAATTATTCCTGCTTTAGCTAATGTTTTTAATAACGCTTTAGGAGCAAGTGTTGCAGAATTAAATTTCAAAAGTATCACCGATAAAATGTCGGCTATGATGTATGAATTTCCTTTTAGGGTGCCTGCTTATTATGCTTTAATTATTCGTTCCATGGTTACTTTAGAAGGTATTGCCATAGGCATCGATCCTAACTTTAAAGTATTAAGTAAAGCCTATCCTTATGTTGCTAAAAGGTTATTAACGGATCCCTCCTCAGAATTACGAGCTTCTTTAAGGGCTTTATTATTTAAAGATGGTAGTTTCCGTTGGAATCGTTTAGAGAATTTATTACGCAATGCTCGCAATTCTCAAGATTATGATTTTGAAAAAGTTCTTAATCAAGCATTAGATTTTCTTTTCTCCGATCGAGGTACATTTATTAGAGAAAGATTAGTAGATGAAATTATTAATAACGTCGATTTATTCGGACAAAAAACTTGGTTAAATGTTTCTACTTCTGTAAGAGAAAGAGTTGGATTGCCAGTGCAAAATAAGCCCATTAATTTCCCAGAAAATTCTCAATCTATGCAGCATATTCAAAATATTTGGCAGATTTTACAAGAGACTCAAGGTTTTGATGCCAAAGTTATTTTACCCATAATTCCCGAACTATTAGCTAAGTCAGAGACTCAAAAAATGGGGCAGGAAATTGTCGGAGGATTAGCTCAAAAAATCGCAGCAAGATTAATTCGCAATTTTTTAGTAGACTCCAATCTTCCCCAAAATGGTTTCCCTAAAAATATTTCTAATAATGTAGATGATTCTAATTCTTTACCTACTGCTGCTTTCCATTAAATCCATCTGGGAAGATAAATATTTGGGCAATCTTTAAGGCTTGCCCTTATGTCATTTTTCGCGTAATAGTGATAGAGATGGGAATGGGAGAATGGGAGAATGGGCGTTTCTTGAGACAAGGAAGACAAGGGAGAATGGGAGAATGGGAGAATGGGAGAATGGGGAGAATGGTAGAATGGTTTTTGGAGAATAGGAGAGTGGGAGAATGGGTAAAATAAATTTTGGTTAATTATTTTAGATTCAAGACTTTTCAAATCTATTATTATTAAAGACAAATTGGTATTATCCTTTTCTAACAATATTCTGACTCTTTTCTTTAGCAATTATTTCTGATTAACTATGTTAAAAAAATCTTTATTACTTACTCTTTTATTGATCCTAACAAATACTTCTCCCGTCAAAGCAAAAATAGACCATCGTCTCCAATTAAGTTCTAACTTTTTAAGCTCTAACTTTGTAGGGGAAAATCCAATCAAAATTCAAAAAAACATTGGACCTAGAATTTATGGAATAACAAAAAAAGTGGGTAGAGATTTAAAAATAAATGCAGAAATTGATGATGGAATTGAAAGAACTTTTAGAAAATATGGCTTATTTTTTGCTATATTTGGAGTCATCTTTTTTGGAGTAGCAATTCATAGTTTATTCTTCAAAGAATAAGATTATAGCAATTAGAAAATTTCTTAAAAATCAAGAATATTATAGAATATTATAGAATAATCAAGATATAAAGATTAAGATCAACTAACAATAATGAAAGTAGAATTTCGAGAATTTAATCCCTTTGATATTTGGATTTGGATCGAATTTAAAACCATCCCCACCAATATGGAAAAAGCATATATTGAAGAAGCATTTAACTCTTGGTTTTATTTAGGAAAACTAGGAGGATTTAACAGCGAAAATCTTCAAGTAGAAGAAACAGGAATTGACTTAAGCTATATGGAATATGATGACGAAGATGCCGATAACACCATGATGGCTTTAATGCATAATATGGGAGAGTTTGAATATCTTGGAGTTTGGGGGCGTTGCTGGTTTGATTTAGGCACAAGCGATTTAATAGCAATGGATGTTTTGATTAACGCTTTGAAACAATTAAATAGAGAATATGTTGAATTAGAAACAGTAATTATTGGTGGAGAAAATCCTGATTGGCAGATTGAAGATAAAAGCGATTCTCGTTTCACCATGAATTAATATGGTTTTTCCAAAAGTATGACATACTTAGGCAGGGAGAGACAAGGGGGGCAAGGAGGACAAGGGAGATAGGTTTTGGGTTAAGAATCAGCAGGTTTTGGATAGGTTTAACTATATCGTCATTTTATAAAATTGATATAATTAAAACTTCAAAAATAATTCCAAGACAAAGCTAGATAATTTTCTTGCCAAAATATAGTATTTGATTATATAATGAGTAGTTCGTGAGTTTTTATAATCAATCTAGCTACTAGCAAAATTGAGAGTATTTCTATTATAAAGAAACAAATTTTAAGGAGATAAAAAAATGCCAAAGAAAGTACAACTACTATTAAATAAAGGCGTAAATAAGTTAGGTAAAAGAGGAGATTTAGTAGATGTAGCACCGGGTTATGCTCGTAATTATTTAATTCCTCAAGGAATCGGCACCATTGCAACCCCCGGAATTCTTAGACAAGTTGAGCAAAGAAGAGAAAAAGAGAAACAACGTTTACTAGCTATTAGACAAGAAGCTGATTCTCGTAAAGTAGCCCTCCAAACTATTAATAACTTCGTCATTCGTAAACAAGTGGGAGAAGGTGAGGCCATTTTCGGAACCGTAACTACTCAAGAAGTATCGGATATTATTAAAGAAAGTGCAAGGTTAGATATCGATCGAAAAGTAATCACTATTCCAGAAATCAGTCAAATTGGTACTTATCAAGCAGAAATCAAACTACACCCAGAAGTCACCGCCACCATCAATATTGAAGTTGCACCTTTGAAAAAACAAGTAGAATAATAGCAATTTCTATATCTATGACAATAAAAGAAGGAATGAGAAAAAGACAAATAGAGAAATCAACTCACTCTTTTCCTGCATTCCTAATATTTTTAATCAGCCAAAACATAGAATTATGGTTTAAAGTATTTGCATTGATAAATAAATAACAGTCTCTAAGATTAATATAATTGAAAAAAGAAGCTCTAAAGCATTTAGTTTCACATTATGACTAAATACTGAAGGGTCAAATTTCCACTTTTTGTAGACCTTTACAAACTACTAGAATCAAGACTTTGACTTTCAGCAGCAGTTTGAGGAAGATGTAAACCACACTCTTGTTTCAAGCCACCAAAACGAGTATCTCTTTCATTAGAATCATTAGCAGTTAAAGGACGACTTGTATGCCAATCTCCTACCGTAACATAACCAAGCTTGAAAAATGGATGATAAGGTAAATCGTGCTCAGTTAAATACATATAAATATCTCTAGAATTCCAATTAAGAATAGGAAGTACTTTATAAATATTTTGTTGTAAATTAACAAATTGTAGAGTTTTACGATGATCGGTTTGACCTTTTCTTAAACCTGCTAACCAAGCAGTCGCATTCAAATCTTTTAAAGCACGCTGCATTGGTTCTACTTTGCGCATTTTATCATAAAAATTCAAAGCATCCACATCATTTTTCTCCCATAATTTACCATGAATAGCTTCCATTCTAGCGGGAGAGATAGGAGATTGATAAACTTTTAAATTTAGCTTAAGTCTTTTTGTCAACTCATCAGCAAATTTATAAGTAGCTTCAGGAAGATAACCAGTATCAATCCAAATAATGGGAATATCTGGTACAACTTGAGTGACTAGATGTAGCATCACCGCAGCTTGGATGCCAAAACTAGTACTCATAATTAAGCCATCTCCAAACTGTGTAGCGGCCCATTGAACAATTTCAGATGCTTCTTTTTTTTCAGAAAGTTGTTGATTAATTACAGATAAATCTAAAGGTTGAGAATCTTTTCCATCTTGGAGATTTGGAGATGTTTGATTTTTAGTAGCAGTTTGGGGGGAATCAATTAAATTTAATTGTGACATAATAGTTAAATTTTCTAGTGCTTTATGACTTGTTGTGAGATGGATTTTGAAATTTTTTGCTTCCTACTGATAAATTAAATCTCAATAAGCTTAAAATTACCTGAAAAATATGAGCTTATTTTTGTTAATTATCTTACAATCGTGAATTTTTTCAATGGTTTTTCAATGGAAAGTTATCCAACAATTATTGGGATGGAAATCTTGTTATAGGTTCAAGTGTTGATTCTAACTTGGAATCATTAGAAAGAGGAAACCTTTTGGTAATCCTAATAACATTGAACCTATATTTGTTGTTTATAAAAAAGTTTCGAGACGTTCAATTAATTGTTCTGTTTTAAGTACTCCTTGGATTCTTTCGATCTCTTCTCCATTTTTGAATAAGACTAGTGTGGGTAAAGCTTCGATGTTATATTCACTAGCAATATCCGGGTATTTCTCCGTATCAATTTTGACAAGTTGCATTCTATTTTTCATCTGAGAATTAACTTCTTCTAAAATGGAACTCATAAGATGGCAAGGGCCGCACCATAAAGCGTAAAAATCCACTAAAACTGGTAATTCAACATTGTTGATAAGATCGTTGAAATTGGAAAATTCTTTTGTTACTGTCATGGTAATTAACTCAGAAATGGGGTGAAAAATTATAAATGTTACTAAATTTGATCTTTAGCTTGATTCTAGTGCAATTTTCTGAGAATTTTAAAAATTACAGTTTAAATTAAGACTAAAAATTTGGTTTATGGAATTATTACCTGAAAATTTACAAACATTAAACGATCGAGTGGCAATTATTACCGGAGGCTCCAGAGGTATAGGCAAAGCCACAGCATTAGCTTTAGCTGAAGTTGGAGCGAAAGTTGTGGTTAACTATGCTAATTCTAGCCAAAAGGCCAATGAGGTGGTTACAGAGATAACCGAAGCTGGAGGTGAGGCGATTGCTTTACAAGCTGATGTCTCTAAATCTGAAGATGTTGACAATTTGATTAAGGAAACTTTGGAGAAATTTAAACGCATCGATATTTTGGTGAATAATGCGGGTATCACTAAAGATACTTTACTAATGCGGATGAAGTTAGAAGATTGGCAGGCTGTAATCGATCTTAATTTGACAGGGGTATTTTTGTGTACTAAAGCTGTTTGTAAAACTATGATCAAACAACGCAGTGGCAGGATTATTAATATCGCTTCGGTTTCTGGGTTGATGGGGAATCCTGGGCAAGCAAATTATAGTGCGGCTAAAGCAGGGATTGTTGGTTTTACCAAAACTGTAGCAAAAGAAGTTGCTCCTCGTGGTGTGACGGTTAATGCGGTGGCACCGGGATTTATCGAAACTGATATGACGGCTGATTTGAAAAATACTGAGGAAATAATTAAATTCATTCCATTAGGGCGTTATGGCAAGGCTGAAGAAGTGGCTGGGATGATTCGCTTTTTGGCAGCAGATAGGGCGGCTGCTTATATTACTGGCCAAGTCTTTAATGTTGATGGGGGTATGGTTATGGCTTGAGGTTTTTTCTTTAATAGTGATAGATATTGAAGGGGGAATGGGAGAATGGGGGAATGGGAG
>JANQIW010000102.1 GCA_028281945.1 Prochloraceae cyanobacterium PL24a_bin.78 | reverse complement strand
ATTCTCAACCCAAAATCCCTCTTCCTTGTCTTCCTTGTCTCCCTTGTCTTCCTTGTCTCCCCCTCACCATTGTATATTATACTTTTGGAAAAATGATATTACAAGGTTTGTTTATTTAAATATAGATACTATATTATTTTAGCATAATAACTCAAAAATTAAGATTCCCTTAGATTTAAAAGAGATTAATAAACAAAAAAACTAGCTTAAAATTTCTCTTCTAGATTATATGGTTTAAGCTAGTTAAAAGTTAATTTAAATATAGTTTCGATAAAATAGAAAAAATTTATGTTTCTTGAAAGAAAAAATTTCTACTGGATAAAATATGATTAATTTTGGTAATTTTGCTCATTTTCCGATTCAGAATTGCCATTAACAGCTCCCAATTGTTGACGAACATCATCAATTGCTAAATTTAATTGAGCTATTTTGGTTTCTAAAGTATGACGAGCTATTTCAATACTTTCTTCACCTTCAAGTTGTGATTCTCTTGAGCTATTGAATTTAGATTTATCTTCGAGAGATTCTATCGACTCATTTTTTTTGCGATTTGCTAAAATGCTTCCGAGTAAACCCCCAAAGATTCCTCCAACTACAGCCCCTGCAAAAAACCCTCCAGTGAAACCCTCGCGATCGCTCATGATTTCTCTCCTAATACCTAATTGTTCTATTTATCATAACAAAAAGTGGTTCTTTGACTAGGTTCCAAAAGCTCGATCGCCTGCATCTCCCAAACCAGGAACGATGTAACCTTTATCGTTTAGGCCTTCATCAATAATGGCAGTATAAATATTGAGACTAGGATATTCTTCGCTTAATTTCCTCAATGCAGGGGGTGCAGCTACTACAGAGATAATGCGAACTAAACCGGGATTTGCACCACGACTGGTTAACTCATCCATTGCTAACATGATGGAACCACCGGTTGCTAACATTGGTTCTAAAATCATGATTTGGGTATCACTAGAAAACTGGGGAGGTAGTTTATTTAAATAGCAACTTGCTTTGAGAGTTTCTTCGTTTCGACTTAAACCTAAATGATAGATTGATGCTACTGGCAAGATACTTTGTGCTCCATCAAGTAATACTAAACCTGCTCGAAGAATGGGCACAACAGCTATGGGTACTTCTGGATTGATTAAGGTGGCATCGCATTGGGTTAAAGGGGTGCTAACTTTGGTTTCTACTGTGGGTAACCAATCCCTTACTGCCTCATAGGTAAGCCAACGTCCTAATTCTGTCAGGGCCGTTTTAAATAACACTGGTGGGGTTTGGACATCTCTTGCTACTGTTAGCCAATGCTTAATTAAAGGATGAGGAGGCACATAAACACGCAGTTGTAAAGTCATAAAGTTGATTGAATTAAAACGATCTTTGGTAAATAATCTGAAATATCATATCTTAGGAGGAGGTACTTTGTTCTTTTTGTTCTTGAGATTCTTGTTTTAGGAGATTTTCTTTGGATTCTCCCCAATATGCGCTATATGTCCAAGTTTCTCGATCGCCTTGAGTTTTGATGGACCAACGATAAATTGCTGCTCGCGGTTCTACTCCTACTTCGATTAACTTTGCCCCCATATAATATTCTATTTGTTTTTTCTTCATATCTTTAAATGCTTCTGGCCTGCTTCTACTCCAACTTCTAGATAGATGTGCTTGTGTAGGTCTTGCCATTTTTTATCCTCTTTTTTTAAATTTTTCTTGGATTTAATAATACTTTTAAGTATTTTGAGTAATACTTCATTTTTTTAATCTTAAGGATTAAGTACAGAGTATTAATTATTAGTTATTAATTGTTAGATCCATTTCCAAAAATAATGATAGAGTTTAAAGTTTCTAAATTTAGGATAATTAACAAAAATTTATTTTCCCCATTATTTTAAGATCGATGTAAAAACTAAAAAGATCGATGTAAAAAGATCCAAGATATACTAAATTCCCCCCATTCCCCCCATTCCACCCATTCCACCCATTCCACCCATTCCCCCCATCTCCCATTCTCCCATTCTCCCCATCTCCCATTCCTCCCTTGTCTCAAGAAACTCCCACAAGACTGTCGATAAAAATTATGGAAAGAAATTATCCCAATTTGTCTTTAATGATGATGCAGTTAAAGTTATCCAAAATTGGCACGATTCCACCCCCAAAACCTATCTCCCTTGTCCTCCTTGTCTTCCTTGTCTTCCTTGTCTCTCCCTATCCAAGTCTATCGTTCTTTTGGAAAAATGAGATTACTTTAAACGTCCCGATCGCAAAATACTAATAATCAACCACAAACCCAAAAAACTTGCAGTAGCAAAGAGAATATCCGTTACTAAAGATAATTGACTAGTTTGAGAGCCAGTTGAAATAATCGCTGCTCCTATGATTAAAGCACCTACTACTACACTAAAAGACAGGCGATTGGCTGAATCATCTAGACTACGACGCAATGGTTCTAATTCTTTTAATTTCAAATTCCACTGTAATGTTTCTGAACTTAAACCATCTAAAATAACATCTACATTTCTAGGAGATCTTAAATAAATTGATTTGAGATCTAATACTGTTCTCAAAAGAGTTTGTAAAGGGGTATCTCCTACTAATTGACGGCGAAATAAATCTGTCATTAATGGTTTAATTTCTTCTAAAAGATTTAATTCGGGATTAAATTTGCGAGCTACTCCTTCTAAATTTGCTAAACTTTTGGCATATAATCCCATATTTCCTGGTAATTTAATTTTATTATTTCGAGATACTTCTAAAATTTCGTAAAATACTTCGCTAAAGTTTAATTGAGATAAACTGACATTATAGTATTTCCGCAACATACGAGTATAATCATTTTCTAGACGTACTAAATTAGGAATTTTTTCTGATTCGGATAATTTTACAGTTAATTGGGCGCAACGTTGGGCATCTAAATCTAAAATTGCTAATAACATTTCTGTTAAAATTTGTTGGGTATTAGGATCTAAACGCCCGATCATTCCGAAATCAATAATAGCTACTTTTCCATCAATTAGATAAAAGATATTGCCTGGATGGGGATCGGCATGAAAAAATCCATCGATAAAAATTTGCTGAAAAAATGCTCGAAATAAAAGAGTTGTAATCTCTCTACGATAATCTTGTAATTGTTTTTCTTTATTATTATTCGTTTGATTATTAATAACATTATTAATGGGATTATTGTTAGGTGGAATGGACAATTCTGCTTGTAAAATGGGTTTCCCTTCCAACCATTCCATGACTAATAATTTCTGGCTAGTTAACCCCCAATAAATCTTAGGAACTACTAATTTTTGAGAATCAAACCAAGGACTATTTGTTAAATTATTTCTAATTTGATCTGTAAAACTAGCTTCTTTCCTAAAATCTAATTCGGCTTTTACTGCGTTGGTAAATTCGTTAGCTAAATTGACAACATCATAATCTTGTCCGAATTCTGTTAAGGCTACTAAATCGGCAATTACTTTAATTAAACCAATGTCTTGATTGACAATTCTTTCAATCCCAGGGCGTTGTACTTTGAGGGCAACTTCTTCTCCATTGATTAAAGTAGCTCGGTGAATTTGAGCAATGGAACCGGCTGCGATTGGTTGATTATTTATAGAGCTAAAAACTTGTTTTAAAGGTTGTTTTAATTCCTGATTAATTACAATTTCAATTTGAGACCAATCTACGGGAGGAACTTCTGCTTGAAGGGCTGTTAAAGCTTCAATATAGGCAGGAGGAAGTAAATCTGGACGGGTACTTAATAATTGCCCAAATTTAACATAAAAAGGGCCTAATTCTACTAAGATTTTACGAAGAACTTCTGGTGGTGGTAAGTCAGGTTCTTGTGCTTTTGAACCTGTTAATAATTTTCTCATATATTCCCAACCATTGCCTAAAACTATTTCAATAATTTCTCGCTGGCGGGTGCTGATTTTTTTGAGGGAAAACATTAGTTATTCTGCTTTTTGTAGATGGTTTATTCTTTATTTTTATTAGTTATTTTGGTTTGATTTGATTTAGAGAATTTGATTTAGAGAAAATGTTCGTATTGAGGATCTGCTTTTAATTTTTGTAATACTTTTTTGATTTCTTGAGTGCGGTGTTTATTGACAACTAAGGTAACATGACGATCGCGAACTATTACCACATCTTCTAAGCCAATTGTAACAACTAAATCATCGGAAGAGCTACTATAAACGATGGCACCACTTGTATCGTGTGGGAGATGATTGGCTAATTCAACATTGCCATTATTACTTTCATCAACTTTATTTTTTACTAAACGCTCTAAGGCATTCCAATCTCCTAAGTCATCCCAACCAAAATTGGCAGGTATTACTGCTGCTAATTGAGTTTTTTCCATTACTGCATAATCAATACTTTTTTTCTCTAATTTGGAGTAAGCTAATTTCCCTTCTGCTAATAATAGATTCATGATTTCTGGAGCTAAATTCTGTAATTGCTCTAGCATTACTCCTGCTTTGAAAATAAACATTCCGCTATTCCAACTAAATTTTCCAGTTTTGATAAAATCTTCTGCCGTCTCTCTATTTGGTTTTTCTGTGAACCTAGCAACTTTATATGCGTTTAAATCACTATATTCTTTAATTAATTCTCCTTGTTCGATATAACCATAACCAGTTGAAGGATAATTTGGAGTAATCCCTAATGTCACAATGGTTTCTTTTGTTGAGGCTAATTCAGCAGCCGTTTGCAAGGTTTCTTCAAATTTCGATTGATTTTCGATCCAATGATCCGCAGGAAAAAAGCCAATGATACTTTCTTTACCATATTTTTGTGATACTTCAATTGTCCCCCAAGCAACAGCTGGGGCGGTATCTTTTCCTTCAGGCTCGATTAATAAATTAGTTTCAGGTAATTCTGGTAATTGTTCGCGCACACCATCAGCAATTAAGTCGGATGTAATCACCCATAAACGATTCCAATCTCCTGCCAAAGGTAACAATCTCTCTGCTGTAGCTTGTAGAAGACTCTTACCACTGCCATCGAGACAAAGAAACTGTTTGGGTTGTTTTCTACGGCTAACTGGCCAAAAACGTTCACCTTTTCCACCTGCTAAAATAATAGGTAATAATGTCATTGATATTGTCCTTTTCTATATATTTGATGAAAGATTTCCAGATCTATCTTACTTGACAATACTACACAATTTGATCAAACCAATTGTTTTCAATTAAAATAAAAAGTATCCTAATGGAAATCTAGTAATAGATGATTAAAAATGTACTATTCACAATAAAAAAGCTTTAATTTTTATTTTTTTAATGCTTCTTTTTATAAATAAAGATTTTTTTGACTTTATGATAATCAAAGATATAAATCTCTTGAGAAAGTTATCTATTATTTAAGCTTGATACGCTAATTAAAATAGCCATGATAATCTAAAATATAGTTCTTTATTCTTTATTCATGATAAAAAGATTTTATAAAACATAATTTAATAACAGAAATCAAATTATGCCTTCTTTACAAAAAATAATATCGAAAGGGATTACCGGTGGCATAACAACCATTATCTTGGGAGCAGTAGGTACAGGCATTGCTATAATTAGCCCTTGGTTTCCAATTAAAAATTCACAATCCCAATCAATTTACCAACTGGGGCGACCCGTTAATATTTTAGTCATGGGAATAGATCTTGTTCCTGATGCCAAACCAGGCAGCCAACAAGTATTCGCCGGGCGCAGTGATACTATGCTTTTAGTGCGTTTGGATCCTGAAGATAATACCATTAATATACTTTCTATTCCACGAGATACTCGAGTAAAAATTCCTGAGAAAGGTTACAACAAAGTTAATTCCGCAAATGCTTTTGGAGGTGCTTCTTCTGGTGCTATTTTAGCAGCACAAACTGTTAACCAAAATCTCTATAATATTCCTATCGATCGTTATGCTCGTATTACTCCTAATGTTTTTGTAGAATTGGTGGATTTGGTAGGGGGGATTGAGGTAAATGTGGAAAAACGAATGTATTATGTCGATCGTACCCAAAATCTGACCATCGATCTCCAACCGGGTTTACAAATCCTCAATGGTGATCAAGCCCAACAATATGTGCGTTTTCGTAATGATGAATTAGGGGATATTGGACGTGCACAAAGGCAACAAATCGCACTCAAAGCACTACAAAAACGCCTTCAAAGTCCAACTATTATTTTTCGTATCCCTCAACTTTTAAGGGTTATTGACCGGAATCTTGACACTAATTTAAGTACTGAAGAGATACTTGCTGCTGCTAGTTTTGGGAAAAGTTTACCAAAAGATAAGATTTCTACTCATTTATTGCCAGGTCGTTTTAGTACTCAAAGAGAACATAGAACTAGTTTTTGGATTATCAATGATAATAAAACTGCCGCAATTATGGCGGAATTTTTTGATGTTGAAGTACCAGAAGATAAGCTTCCAAGAAATGATATTTCACCTAGTAGATTGCGAATTGCTATTCAAAATGCAGCAGATCCTCCGGATTTGGCTGAAAAAGTTCGTAATAAATTACAAAGTGATAAATGGAAGAATACTTATTTACTTCCAGAGTCAAAAACTTTATTATTGCGAGAAACTCAGATCATTGTTCAACAAGGTAACTTGGAAGCCGGTAAAATGGTGCAGGAAACTTTGGGTTTTGGTAGGATTGAAGTCTCTTCTACTGGGGAATTATCTTCAGATTTAACCATTAGAGTGGGTGTGGATGCTGGCAATTATCTCGAAAATAAGTTATAATAGGGTTATGAAATTTGAAAATTTTATGATGGGTTTATTGAGATTAATTGGGTTATTAACCCTAGCTTGTTTATTAGTTTTACTAAATGGTAACCCTGTTTTGGGAGCACAAGTTCGTCTAAATTTCACTTATTCAGATTTACAAGATCGGGATTTTTCTAATAAAAATCTGGTTGAAGCTTCTTTTGCGGCTGTTGAGGCACGAGGCATTTCCTTTGTGGGGGCAGATCTAACTGGTGCAATTATGACGGAAGGGGTCTTTTTAGAATCTGATTTCACCGGAGCTAATTTGTCTAAGACTTTAGCAGATCGGGCGACTTTCGACTTTGCTAATTTTACTAATGCTTTGTTTATAGATTCCATTGCTACTCGCACTCGTTTTTACGATGCTGTCATCACAGGTGCCGATTTTACAGGGGCAATTATCGATCGTTATCAGGTTTCTCTTATGTGCAAGCGAGCGGATGGGATTAATCCTATTACTGGGGTTTCTACTAGGGAAAGTTTGGGGTGTCGTTAGGATTTTTATGGTTTTAACTTTAGACTCAAAAAAATTCCCTATTTCTCTATAGGTAAGGATAGATGTAGAAGAATGTTTTCAAAGGATTTCTTCAGCGAGTACTTACTAAGAAGGAAACACTATATACTGTTTTAAATTTTCCACAAAATCATCTAATCCATCAATATATTTATTTAAATTTTGGGCAAAAATTTCTTTAGGTTTCATCAAAAAAGGTGCTCTCCGACCTCTATAAGAAACATATTCCCCAATCTGATGAGAAATAAGTCCACAGCGCTTGAGATGACGACTCAGACTTCTCTCCATTACCACAAATGCATCTCGGTCATATTTTAGAGCTACCATAAAAGCTGTCCAATATAAACTTAAAGCTATAGTAGGAAATTGTCGCCTTCGATCATTCTTTTTTTCCTGTGTTTTTTCTAGAAATATCAAACCTTCTGGTCTTTCAGCTTCCCCTAAACGTCTGCGGAATTGGGATTTGACAGCTAGACGAGAAACCTCACAAAAATGACGGCGATTTTTTTCAGAAAAATCAAGATTATGAGGACAAACTTTCTCAAAAGGAAATTTTGCATCTAAATTTTGCTCATTGTAAAACACAACCCGAACACAACCTACATAGTTTTTACTAGAAGAATGTTCTAACAGGTAGTGTACAGAAAAAGGATCGTATTCATCTTTTTCCATCTGATCTGGAAATTTTTCAGCAGGTTCATAACAAAGTTCTTGACAATAAACTTGATAGCGAATTCGATAGACTTCTTCTAATAAATCAGGAGTATTGGCAAATTTTAAAGAAAAATATTTTTGGAAATGTTCCTTTAATGACAGATTATTTTGATGATTCATGTATTTAATCAAGATTTTAGATAATCGATTTAAAAAAATACTCTTAAACTGAAGAAACTCAGAGAAAATAAGATATATTCAATAGACCTTTTGCAAAAGTATTTTTCTGTTATAATTGAGGGACTTAAGAATTTTCCATTTTCTCTATAGATCGTTCTGATAATTTCGTAATTTTATTATTTCCTAATTCCGAATTTCAATTTCTGTAAGAAGCCTAATGTCTATTTCTTAAGCCTAGTTAAGAGATCAAATAATTTAAAGTCAAACCAAGAATAACATAAATTTTTAACTAATACTGTTACTAATTTAAGATTTTCTGGGAACTATAAATTTACCAATATAACTCTATATAAACTCTGAAAAAGAGCCTTCAATTTATGACTCAATTATCGATGATAGATTTAGTAAAAAAACTATACGAACCCCAAATTAGTGTAGCAAGAGCTGAGTTTTCCAACAATGCAGCTGCATCCACGATTCTCGATCCAAATGTCGATCCAAAACTTCTAAAAGCTTTTCTGATCTACTTCAATTCTCTAGGTGTAGCTATGACAGAACCTGTTGATAACTGGATTAAAAGAGCAGGGGAGAATTGTATCAAAATGGGACTTACAGAACTAGGTCAAGCTCTATGTCTTCATGCACAACATGAAAGTGGACATCACGAAATGATGATTAATGATACTGAGGTTACTATCAAACACTGGAATGAAAGTCATAAACCAATTCTTAATTCTCAAGAAGTCCTTGCAGAACCAATTACAGAAGGTGTTAATGAGTATATTAAACTTCATGAAAATGTGATTCTTGAAGCTCCTTTTGGTCAAATTGCTATAGAAATGGAAATCGAAAGATTATCCGTAATTTTTGGTCCTAGCTTAATCAATCAGTGTAAAAAAGTATTAGATCCTAAGTTTATGAACGGTTTAAGCTTTGTCAAAGAACATGTTGCTATTGATGTATCTCACACTCACTTTAACGAAAAACACCTTAATAAGTTATTAAATCAATACCCTGAATATTCAACCAAATTAGTTGAAATTGGAAATAAAGCTTTAGAGGCATATGCTATGTTCATAGATGATTGTTTATCTAAAGCAAAAATTTTAGTGGCTTCATAAGAGAAGTCTTGTTCTCTTAAAACCACGATAATTATAGCTGTCACCAATAGACAATGATATAGGGGGGATTAAAATTCCCCTTCCCTCAACTGCCCTCCTTAAAACAGGGGGCTAACTTTATGTCACGATTGTTTTGGTTTTTATCTATTTAGCTTTATTGTGTTTTTTCTTTAATAGTCCAAAAAATCCTAAGAACACAGATAAACCTACGATGCTTCCTGGTTCTGGAACTGATTCAGCAGTAATTACTCCATCAAAATTGGTAACTTCAATCTCTGATTCATCAAGTTCATCTGATAAATCAGCAGGTACTCCTGGTCCGACAATTACTCCTAAGTCGCTAGGATCTTCATCTACGGCACCATTTACTAAAGAAATTTCAGAAAAGAAGCTTTCAAATAGACCATCAAATAACTCACCAGTCTCCTCATTAGGAGCAGCAAAAAATCCTTCAAAATTAAGAGTTGTATCGAAGCCGCCACCTATCTCTGGTGGTAGAGGAGTAGTTGTTCTTATAAAACCTGTTTGATAATAAATAGCATCATCCTCAAAATCCCCATCTCCGTCTAAGTCAAAATGGAGTAGAGGAATTCCTCGAAAACCTTCTTCTACATCTACTACACCAGGTAGACCATTTGCATCAGATATCTCTACCAAATCATAAAATATATCATCTAAAAATGCTCCTTCCCCTGCGTCATTAAAAGTAGGAATAGCAAAAGAGGGAGTAAACAAATCTGGAGCTACTCCAGCTGCACCTTGAAAAGTAGGTACTAAATCTAAAAAATCTCCTTCTGCAAAGGTTACGGTGAAACTTCCACCCTCTTCTAGACTTCCAGGAACAAAGTCAGTCTCCAAGAAATTTAAATCGATTGCATTGTTTGAGAATTGAAGGGCTTCTGATAATATAAAATTAATACTTCCAGTGGATATGGTAGATGCATTCACTGGGTTAGGATTTGTAACCATCCCCATCATTACTAGAGGAATAGTTGCTAAAACGGATTTGGAAATTGAATTACGCATTATTTTACTCCTTAAAATTTCAGTTTTTTCAGCTTATAAACATTTTAAAATTTACTTTTGATGTTATCATGGTGTTTCTCTAGAACAGGCTTATATGTAATTAACTAAAATTAGCCAAAAATCTATTCTAAACCCTTACTATAAAGAAAGAACCTATTTACATCTTTTTGTGCGAATTCTGTGATTACAGTATAAAGCCCTAATTTTAAAATTGCAACTATTTTGATTACTTTTTTATAAATTATCTGTAAAGCAATTTTCATCTTGGAAATTTTTAGCTGATATCATTTTGCTTTAATAGTGATATAGATGGAAAATGAGCATAATGGGGAGAATAGTAAAGAGATAGAATGAGAGGTTGATAGACAAGACTAGGGAAAATAATTTTGATTAATTATCCTGTATTTAAGATTTCCTAACTCTATCATTATTAAAAAAAAATTGGTAGGATTATTACAATTAAATTTTAAAATAATCATAAGAAAAGTAAACCACTATAAGTAGTGTATGTGTTTAACAAATTATCACCAAGTAAACTTTATGATCAATAAAAATACATAGGAAAAATCAACCATCTTTATATCTTTACAAGAACTTTACAAAAAAAAAATAAGGATACAAAAACTGCACCCCTAAAATAAGTAGAATTAAAACAATAATTAATTAACTTCTTCCAGATTGAGGAATAGAAACATCAACAGTTTTCACATCTTTACCAAGACTAGAAAGAGGAGGATTAATCTCACTTTGATTTCCCACCACTAAAGTAACAATTTGCTCAGGCTGAAGATATTCTTGAGCAACTCGTTGTACATCCTCAATGGTAGTAGCCTTTACCCCCCGTTGATATTGAAAAATAAAATCAGAAGGATAACCAAAATATTCATAACGCATTACACGAGAAAGGGTTTGACTAGGATCTTCAAACCGGAACACAAAAGAATTCAGAATAGATTCTTGAGCATAAGCCAATTCTTCCGAAGAAATAGGCTCTTCACGTAACTGCTTAATTTCTGACAACAGAGAATCTACAAAATCCACCGTAGCATCCGATCGAGTTTGGCCACCAGCTACAAACATTCCCGGATAATCAAAACGAGGACTCCAGGAACCATAAACAGAATAAGCCAACCCTTGAGTAGAGCGTAACTCATTAAATAAACGGCCACCGTAACCATTAAGCACACCATTTAAAACACTCAAAGCCGGGTAATCAGGATTATTCAGCATACCGCCCATATGTCCCATAATAATATTACTTTGAGTTAATTCCGGACGTTCGATGAAAAACACACCACTAGTAGAAGCTTGAGAAACAGAAGGAAGATCATAACTTACATTAGAAACATCTGACTGCCAATCCCCAAAAGCCTTTTCGATTCTTTGTTTCATCTCATTAGGTTCAAAATCCCCAACAATACCCAGAATCATTTTCTCAGGCTGAAAATATTTCCGATAAAAATCCATCAAATTGTCACGAGAAATATCATCAATAGTCTCATATTCAATAGTACGAGCATAAGGACTACTTTCCCCATAGATAACCTTGCGAAACTCCCGACTAGCAATATCTCCTGGATTATCATTACGACGAGAGATGGAACCTCGAAGTTGGGTTTTAGCCAAAGCCAATTGATCCTCACGGAAAGCAGGATAGCGAACTACTTCAGCAAATAACTGAAAAACATTATCCAAATTTTCAGAAAGAGTATTAAAACTAGCACTACCAAAACTATTGCCGATACCGGTTTCCACACTTGCCGCCCGTTGTTCGAGGAATTGATTCAACTCATCAGGAGTTTTTTCTAAAGTTCCGCCACTACGCATGACAATTCCCGTTAATTGAGCTAACCCCACATCCTCTGAAGGTTCTAAACGAGATCCTGTATGAATTAGAGCCGTACCACTAACCAAAGGCAACTCACGATCTACCATTAGATAGACAACCATTCCATTATTCAACTCATAGCGTTCATAACTTGGCAACTGAACTTCAGGTAATTCTGGAAACTTCAATTCCGTATAATGTTTAGCCTCAGTAACAGCCATTGCCGAAGGTCGAAAGATAAATACTGCCAAAATGGCTAAACAAACTAATGTCAACCATTTAAAATGTTTAAATAATCTTTTTTGTTTCATAATTTTTTATTACTTAAAGAATTACTTTTAGAACAATCAATATTCCAGCTAGTTAATATTTAAGCTAAATCTCATAGCTCAAGATTTTATATCCATATTTTTAACTACTAGGAGGTAACAAACGTCCAATTGTCCGATTAGAAGGAATAAAAGTTTGATTTGCAACTCTTTGAATATCCCCAGCAGTCACAGCAGAAAGAGCATTTAACTCCTCAAATAAATTACGCCAACTACCAGTTTTCACTTCATAATCAACCAATAATTGAGCCATACCCTTATTAGAATCAAGAGAACGTAAGACAGAAGCCCTTGCCTGAGTTTTCACTCTTTCTAAATCAATTTCTGAAACTGGTTCATTTTTCAACCTTTCAATTTCTTGATCTAAAGCAGTAGCAACTTCATCAACTGAATGATTAGGAGCAGTTAGAGCATAAAAAAGCATTAAATTAGGAAATTTTTCTCCAGGAAAAGTACTAATACCCCGTGCCGCCAAAGCCACCTGTTGTTCTTCTACTAAAGACTTATAGAGACGAGAAGTGCGACCATCACTAAGAATAGCAGTAATAAGCTCGTAAACAGGATAATCTGAATGAGAAATACTAGGACGATGATAACCTTCGAGATACCAAGGTTGTGAAGGAAACTCTACTGTAACTTCCCTTGGGGCTGTTTGAATTGGTTCAACCTCTGTGACTTTGGGAGCGGAATTTTGAGGTTGAAAGCGACCAAAATATACCTCAGCCAATTCTTTCACCTGAGTGGGATTAACATCACCAGCCATAGCCACAGTTAGATTATTAGGAACATAATAAGTCTCAAAAAACTCCCTAACATCATCCCTAGTGAGATTGCGAATATCTTCCTCATAACCAATTACCGGTTGTTGATAAGGATGAGTGCTAAAAGCCGTACCCAAAAACTGCTCAAGCATGGTTCCAATGGGAGAATTATCCGTACGCAAGCGACGTTCTTCGAGAATAACCTGTTTTTCCTGATAAAACTCTCTAAAAACCGGTTCTAGAAATCGTTCTGATTCCAAAGACATCCAAAGTTCTAACTTATTAGAAGGAAAACTATAGAAATAAACAGTATAATCAGCAGAAGTAGCAGCATTCAAACCAACACCACCTTCAGTTTCCACAATTTTTCCTAAATCATTTTGTTTAACATATTTACTAGCTTCAGTTTGAGTTTGATTAAATTCTTGTTGCAATCGAGATACGAGAGCTTCATTTCCATTAATTTGGGCTGCTTTAAGCTGAGAAAATATTTTGTCAAGACGATCTAAAAGTTTCTTTTCTTCTTTATAATTAGTAGTGCCAATTTCCGTTGTGCCTTTAAAAGCCAAATGTTCTAGAAAATGAGCAACCCCAGTTTTCCCCATTGGCTCATCAACACCACCGACATCAGCATAAGTGACAAAAGAGACAACAGGAGCCTGATGATTTTCAAAAACGATAAATTTCATGCCATTATCTAGAGTAAATTCGCTAATTCTTTGACTTACTCCTTCTAGATAAGGTTCAATACTAACACCAGAAGATCTATTAATAGAATCAAGGGAATCAAATAATCCATCTGGGCCAACAGTTTGTGTTAAACCTAATCCTGGATTGAAACTCCAAGATAGTAACAACACCATTGATAAAGATATGAACTTTTGAAACCAGTAGAATGGTAACTTAATAAATGACTGAATAAATGACTGAAAATGATTCATAAAATCTAGTAAAACAATCCATTTTTCTCTTGATCTAGCATACCTTGAAGATAGAACAAATGGAGTTAGAGTTTTCTAAGATAATCCCTGTAAGTATTTTGTTATAACAGTTAACCCTACCGTATTAATCACTAAATCACTATCTATTAAATTTAAATACTATGCCTATTCTTCCTCAACAATATTCAACTTTGAACATTCAAGAAACTAATCCTAAAGATAATCCCCGCACGAGGATTTTAGAAGCAGCACAGCGTTTATTCGCTCGTAAAGGTTATGATAAAACTACTACTAAAGATTTAGCCTTTGCCGCTAAAGTGGCAGAAGGAACTATTTTTCGCCATTTTTCTAATAAAAAAGCTATTTTGGTTGAATTAGCTACTAATGGATGGGTGGAAATTCTCACAGATTTACTGACAGAATTAAGCGAAATGGCTAGTTATAAAGCTATTGCTCAAGTGATGAGAAGAAGATTATTGCGTTTAGATGAAAATGCTGATTTACTAAAAGTTTGTTTTATTCAAGCTCAATTTCATCCAGAATTACGCGATCGAATCCAAATCGAAGTTATAGAAAAGATGACATCTGTGGCAGAAGCATTTTTTGAAACAGCTATAGAAAAAGGAATTTATCGCCCTATAAATCCTAAAATTATTGCCAGAATTTTTCTAGGAATGTTTGCCATAGCAAGTTTTTCTCATGAAACTCTTTTCGATTCTCAAGATAGTAAAAACTCTCCTTCCCCACAGAAAATGGCAGAAGGAATTGCCGATATTTTTCTCAATGGCGTATTAGTAAAAGAAGCTTAAATTATTAAAAAATAATCATCAATAAAATACAATTAATTGATAAAAACTTATTAATAAAGAACAAAAAAAATGACCATCGTTAGAAGAACATCTCAACCACAAATCAAAAAAAGTTTACCTGGAAAATTATTAGACTTTTGGTTTAAAAATTTATTAATTGCCAGATTAATAGCGATTATAGCTATAATTAATTTTGGTGTAGTTTTATTTGATTTAAGTTATCTTGCCTTACGAGATTTTTGGTTACAAGGAACAGTAACTATTGGTAATTTTAAAATAGGGCCTATTGAAAGAGAAGGAACTAAATTAAAAGTTTTACCAGATGTTGCCAATGAATTTATTACCCAATACGATGTCATTAAAGGGGTAGTGCCCGATCGAGATACTGCTGCTTATTTACAAACAGTAGAACAATTAAAAAATAGCCTTTGTGGTTCAGAAAGTGCGAGTTTAGAAGAACAAAAACTACCAGAAGGAAATATCAAAAAACCTCCAGCACAAACTATTAGTTGTAGCCAAGATATTATCAACAAAAATTTAGAAACTCCTGAAGTAGAAAAGCTTTTAGAAGAGCTAAGAAATCGTAGTGTAGATATGATTGATACTAATCCATTTGAGCTAGCCAATAAAACAGGAACTTTAGAAAAAATCAAAAACAAGATGAGGGAAAGGGAGAAACTTGAAAATCAAGAGGATTCATCCAAACAAGCTTTTAGAGAATTTTGGAGTTCAGAGTATTTAAAAAAACAACAACCCATTGAAGAAATCACATTTTTTGATGAAGAAATAAGACCATTGATAGAGACAAATTATTATCGCCCTATAGGAGAAAATGGAGATTTTGTAGATTATTTTGGCTTAATTGATTTTCCCTTTTTTGTAGTTATTTTTGTAGATTTCTTAGGGCGTAGTTTATATATTAGTCGGCAACATACAGGAGTATCTTGGTTAGATGGGATGTTGTGGAGATGGTATGATTTATTATTCTTTTTACCAATATTTCGCTGGATTAGAATTGTGCCTTTAACTGTTAGATTAAACCAAACTCATTTAATTGATTTAAAGAAAATTCAAAAACAAGCAAGTCAAGGATTTGTAGCAGGAATTGCAGGAGATGTTACTGAAGTAGTAGTGCTGCAAATTATTAATCAAATCCAAGCATTAGTAGAAGAAGGGGAAATTAGAAAAATGCTTTCTTCTAGTGCTAGTCAACAATATATAGATCTAAATAATACCAACGAGACAGTAGAAATAACCTTATTAGTAGCAAAAACTTTAATCTATGAAGTCTTACCAAAAATCAAACCAGATGTAGAAGAATTTTTAAAATATAACATCGAAAAAGCAGTTAAATCAAACCCAGCTTATCAAGGAATTTCCCATTTTCCAGGAGTAGAAAGATTACAAACAAATATTAGTAATGAATTAGCAATTAGAATTTATCAAGTACTTTTAGATACTCTTAATAGTTTATTAGAAAAAGATCCTGTCTTTGATGAATTAATCGAAAAAATTGCCATGAATTTTAGTAAAACCATGACTTCAGAAATTCAAACTAAACAAAGTATAGATAGGTTAGAATCATTATTAACAGATTTATTAGAAGAGATTAAAGTTAATTATGTCCAGCGTTTATCTGTAGAAGATGTGGAGAAAATCCTAGAAGAAACTAGAGCATTAAAAACAGTAACTCAATCTCAAACATTAAATTAAATTAATCAAAATAGGATTAATAAAAGGAAAAAGAGAGGTGGTTTTACCTCTATCATGATTTTTGAAAACTAATATAACAAGGCAAATTGTGGTAAAATAGAAAAAATTCCACTTTTAGGCCTAAAGTGGAAAAGATTTGAATTGCTAGTTAACTTCAAATCAAAAGTAAGGATAATCCATAGCAAGATTACCTAAAAAAGCCAACCTTATTCTCAATGATTAATCATAAGTAGGGTTAATTTCTCCCTCTAAAATTTGAGAAACACTCAAGAGACTTTCTAGCAATTGTTGGGAAAGGGAATTCTTTCCTTGATTTTAAGGATAGATTTTTGAAAAGATAGGTAAAACTCCCAAATTTACCTACTAAGCCACAAGAAGTCTTAAAAGAGTCGAAAGAATCAAGTGGGTATGGCCCGCTTTTTTTGTTGCGTTAAATTTTATGAATAAATCAGTAATCCCCCAAATTATCGAACTAGCCACTCCCATAGCTTCTAACTTAGACTTAGAAGTAGTAGCAGCGGTATTTCAAAGCAATAAAAAACCACCTGTTTTAAGAGTCGATGTTCGCAATTTAAAGACTGATACTAGTTTAGAAGATTGTGAAAAGATGAGTCGTGCTTTAGAAGAAATTCTAGATAGTATGGAAATAATGACAGGTTCATATGTTTTAGAGATTTCCAGCCCAGGAATTTCAAGACAATTAACCACCGATCGAGAATTTATCTCATTTAAAGGGTTTGCAGCTATCGTCACAACTTATGCCCCTTACCAAAATAAAAAACAATGGCTTGGATTGCTAGTAAAAAGAGACGAAAAAGCAGTTTACCTAAATCAGAAGGGAAAACAAATAGCAATTCCTCGAGAATTAGTAGCGAAAGTGCAATTAGACGATTGCCAAACTTAAAAATAGCAAAATAATCAGAAAATAAGGAGAAATAGTAATTATGACCATCATTAATTTACCAGGTTTAAAAGATCAAATAGAACAAATCTCTCAAAGTCATAACTTACCCCAATCAGCGGTAATAGAAGCCTTAAGAGAAGCCTTGCTGAAAGGATATGAGCGTTTTCGTCGTTCCCAAAAAGATAATGGAGATAATTTTAGCGAAGATTACTTTGAGAATTTTGATGTAATCTTAGATATAGAAGAACAAGGATTTCGTATTTTATCCAGCAAAGAAATAGTAGAAACATTAGATGAGATAGATGAAGATCATTATATATCCCTAGAAGAAGTAAAAGAAATAGAAGAAACAGTTCAATTAGGAGATACGGTAATCGTAGATGTTACACCCGAAAGAAAAGATTTTGGGCGTATGGCAGCAATTCAAACCAAGCAAGTATTACTACAAAAGCTCAAAGATAAACAACGGCAATTAATTCAGGAAGAATTTAAAGATTTAGAAGGAACAGTGCTTCAAGCCAGAGTGCTACGTTTTGAAGGAAAATCAGCTATACTAGCAGTAAGTAGCGGTTATTCACAACCAGAAGTAGAAGCAGAATTACCACAAAAAGAACAACTATCTAACGATAACTATCATACTCATACTTCTTTTAGGGTTTATCTCAAAAAAGTCCGAGAAGGTGCTCATCGTGGGCCTCAACTATTAGTCTCAAGAGCAGATGCCGGTTTGGTAGTTTATTTGTTCGCCAACGAAGTACCAGAAATAGAAGACGGTATAGTCAGAATTGTTGCCGTGTCAAGAGAAGCTAATCCTCCATCTCGTTATGTTGGGCCTAGAACTAAAATAGCCGTAGATACCCTAGAAAGGGATGTGGATCCTGTAGGATCTTGTATCGGGGCAAGAGGTTCACGAATCCAAGCCGTAGTCAAAGAATTACGAGGGGAAAAAATAGATGTAATTCGTTGGTCTCCAGATCCAGCTACCTATATTGCCAATGCTTTAAGTCCTGCTCAAGTAGATGAAGTAATCTTAGAAAATCCAGAAGAAAGACAATCAATAGTCTTAGTATCTCGGGATCAATTAAGTTTAGCAATCGGAAAAGAAGGACAAAATGTACGTCTAGCAGCTCGTTTAACGGGTTGGAAAGTGGATATTAAAGATACAGCAGAACATACCCCAGAATCAGAAGAATTCGATGAGTTTGATGATGAGGAAGATTTATCTGAAGAACAATTGACTATGGAAACACCAGCAGATTGGTTAGCTGCAGACAACACACTCAATTCATAACACTCAATTCATAGTTAAAATTAAATCTCATCTTGATTTTTCTTTGAGTTAAGCCATGAAGTTGAAGCAATTTTAGATCTTTAATAATTCTTTAATAAAATTCTACCAAGTTGTCTTAAAGTCTAACCTAATCCTTAAAAGATTAAGTATACCTTGGGGTGAGTGGTGAGAATGGAAAGAATGGGAAGAGTGGCAAGAGTGGGAGCATAAATTTTGGTTAATGATCCAAGATTTTGAATTTTCAAACTCTATCATTCTTAAAGACTCTCTTGAGATTAGATGAAACGACTTATTAAAATAGATAAAATTGTTAATAATGAAGCCAAATTATCGACGTTGTCTTAGTTGTCACAAAATCTTGCCTAAAGATAGTTTGTGGCGGATTGTTCGAGTATATCCTTCAGGTGAGGTAAAATTAGATCAAGGCATGGGACGTTCTGCTTACATCTGTCCTAACTCTAGTTGTCTAAAAACTGCTCGCCAGAAAAATAGATTAGGGAGATCGTTAAAAACAATGGTTCCAGATCAAATTTATCAATACTTGTGGGAGCGTTTAAAGGCAACTTCAGAAAACTTTAACTAGTCTTGAGACAGAGATAATCCATTGTATTAGATTGTAAATTCTCAAAAAAAATTAAGTAAAAAAATAATTAATTGATTAATTAACAAAAAACACGCGAGCTAGATGATATCAATCAAAATCGAATTTTAAATCACAGTGAGAACAAATTGTAAAACCAATTCAAAAAATCGGCAAAATCATGGAATAAGCAAAATAGAAAATTAGTTAGGGGGATAGTGGATGAACAACGGCAAAGTAAGAATCTACGAATTATCAAAAGAATTAAACTTAGACAATAGAGATATCTTAGAAATTTGTACTCAACTTAATATCTCAGTCAGAAGTCATAGTAGTACAATAACAGAATCCCAAGCACAAAGGATTCGAGTGGCTTCAGAAAAATATGAACCATCAACTGTAAAAATAGACAATTCTTCAACAGAAAGTAGAGAAGAAAATCAAAAAAAAGGAGCAAAAAAAACACAAATAGTAGCAATTCTTCAAAATAATCGCTCAAACAATTATTCAGAAAATACAACCTCAGAAGCCCAAAATCTTCTAACTCCTCCTAGCTTGCAAGAATCAGAGCAACTAACATCTCCTAAAGAATTATTAAATCAAGAAAAGGAAGAATCTGTGCCCGAAATAAAAAACCCACCAGAAAGACAACAAATCATAGAAGCAAACCCAAGATCAGACGTGATAGAAAAACAACAACAGAATTCCCCAGTAACAGAAAAACCTCAACTTCTTAAACCTCCTGTAAGGCCAGAAAAACCCGAAAAACCGGAAAAAGTAGGCAAATTAGAAAAGCCAGAAAAACCGGAAAAACCAGAAAAACCCAAAAAACCTCAGTCCAAAACTGATGGTCCCAAAAATCGTAAATCAAAGAAAAAAATAGTCGACAAAAAACCAAAAACAACTGAAGGATTAATTGAAGGGCCTAATGAAGGATTAATTGAAGGGCCTAATGAAGTACCCAAAGAAGGATCTAAAGAAGCACCGAGAAAGAAAAAAGACTTAGTAGAACTCAAAGAAGCA
>JANQIW010000042.1 GCA_028281945.1 Prochloraceae cyanobacterium PL24a_bin.78 | reverse complement strand
TGTAGAACTTGTTCCAAAAATTCCAGATTCTAGAGTATGAGTTATAACTCTTGTTCCACCAAAAACATCATCTTCACTAAAAACTCCAGAATCAGTTTGAGTTCCTGGAGCATCACCTAAGACAAATTCTGTCTCTAGAACAGGAGTTGTATCAAAGTTATCAATACTAATAAAAGTAGCGGCTTGAGCTTCTTGAGTTGTGAACATTACGGAGCCTAAAATTACACCAGGAATAAGGAATAATTTTGCAGCAGAGATTTTATTTTTCATCAGTTTCAATGGTTTTAATTTTCTATTGCATTAGTTAAAAAACTAAAATATATTAACTTTTAGTTCTCTGTGTAAAGTTATAACAGATCTTTACGCAAAATGGGAAGGATATTTTCCAATTAGTTTTTTAAATTTTTTGTAAAGCTAACATTATCCTCCGGTTAATTAAGAGATTCTATAACTTGTTCAAAGCAAACCCAGAATAAATCTATATCCTAGTTCTCTAACCTTAGATAATTGCTTGAAATAAATTGACTTGAGAAAGCCTTGAATACCAGATGGACTCAATCTATCGGAATATTATTATTGTTAAACAATGGTTTTTTTTTGTTTATCTCTTATCTTAGTAAGATTATTTATTGTTTCCTTGTATTGATTTTCATCTATACTAAATATTCTTTCAAAGCTTACTTTCAAGAAAAATTCTAATAATTGGTACAAACAGTCAAAGTCTAATTAATCATTTATTTGTTTATGAATGACTAGTATTTGTTGATTTTAAACAAAAAAAACATTATAATAAACGAAATATTACTAATTATCCAAATTTGATTATTTGATAAAAAAAGCAATTGCAATGCAATTGCCAGTTAAATTAGATAATGATCTTTTTTTCAAAAGATTTCTTTTACTTTTTAGATTTAGCCTTAGAAAAGAATGCTAAACTTGCGATTCCCAAAAGAGTAACAATAGAAGTACTAGCTTCTGGAACTTCAGTACTAACCGTTAAAAAATTATCCACAACTAAGTCATGATCTACATCTCCAGATGTAGTTAAAGTTATGACATCAATACTGCTAAAATCTACAATTGGATTATCAAACAGTTCAAAATCTAGTGTTATACTAGAACCTATATCTTCAGGAAGTAAATCAGAAATTATCCCAGTTCCTATTTCACCATTACTATCCATTACTTGGATCTCAAAACTTACTGACAAATCAGTGGAGAGAAGATCTAATGAGAAAGCCCCGAAAAGACCTCCTCCAGTTAAATCTACTCCTTCTAGATCATCGTAGATCAACATTACATCACTATTATTACCGGATCCATTATTAACATTGAAAACTCCAGTTCCAGTTCCATCTGGTGGTGGTGTTGCTGTTAAACCACCGATAGCGGCTGAAGATCCATTAGAAACAGTACTTTGGAATAACTCTTGGATTACTGTACGACTACCACCTACCACATCATCTGGATTCAAATCAAATTCGGTATTTGAATCGATCAAATTATCAGAAGGTGGAATAGTCCCGGCAGGATTAACAGAGGTAAATTGTAGTAATGGTGTATCAAAATTATCGATTGTAAAGAAGGTAGCAGCATTGACTCTTTCCATTCCTAGAATCAAAGCTCCACAAGCCACCGCAGGAATAATCAATAATTTTTTGGTAAACGAATTAAATTTTTGATTCATTATCTTTTTTTTCCTCTTTATTTGTGAAATAGATTGATTGTTAGATGTAAATTTACTTTCTTTTGAAAGTATTTATCAATATTTCCCATAAGCCATATGATTGCCTATGGATATCTTTAAGTTTATTGGTTACTGAATCAAGTTACGGTTTGAATTCTGATTAAACAGGATATAAGATTTTCCCAGAAAAACCTACTTGTTAGTCATTTCATTGAACTAGCTCAAGAATTTTACTTTGAGTCTTCAATTTAAAATTAACTTATTTTCTCAAAAAAAACAAATTTGGTGTAGAAGAGAGTTTTAACCAATGGTTAACCAAAATTATGAGGATTAAATCCTTTATTTATTGAATAAACAATTAGATTTAAAATTCATCCGGCATAATTATAGAACATCAACATTAGAAAAATTTTTCGATTTCAATAAATCTTAGACACCTTCAAACAATTCAAACCTAATATTTAGCAATTTATCACCCTCCATAATTTAATTACTATTATTACTAAATGCTACAGTACTCCTATAATCAAGCAATAACAGAAATGGAATCGATAAAAGCCTCTATTTCAGGTGCTGTTGTTCTAATAGCATTCTCAAGATCAATTGCGTTACTAATTAGTGAATCTCCAGTAAAACCAAATAAAGAACGAACAATTAGCAGACCATCACTAAGAGCTCCTATTTCTCCATTCCCATCTATATCAATATTTAAACCAGGTTCTGAAAAACTAATAGTACTAGTAAATACGTCGCTAATATTACTATGGCTTTCACCATCATCAACTATAAATTCAATAACTCTATCTGTTGTATTTGGATCTGCATTGGTATTATCATATTGTAGACTTTGTAAAACTTCCTGATAATTAGCAATAGTATCAGTTCCAGATAGTGCTAAAATTCCTGTACTAGGATCATATTCTCCAGTTATATTACCAATAGTATCGATAGTAAGAAATTCAGTAGGACCATTTAAGGGGTTAGTAAGAGTTATAGTAACACCATCTATGGTGGAAGAATTAACATCACTAAGGATTAAATCATTACTATCTACCGCAGATGCAGGGAAACCAAAAAACACGCCACTGAAATCAGTTCCTTCTTCATCACCATTCAAATCTAACTCTGGAGCAATATTTCCGTAAATTACAAAACTTTGTCCTTCATCATTATTCTGATTATCTAGATCTCCATTGATAGCTCCAATAATTAAATCTCCAACACCATCACTATTAACATCCCCAATCTCACTCACAGAACTACCAGAAAGGTCTCCTGAGCTTGCTCCATTAACAACAAAACCATTACTTCCATCTAAATCTAAAGGGGAAATATTGGCAGAAAAACCTTGATCTGTACCAAAAATAACAGCAGTAGAACCAGCACCTAAGCTAGCAAAGAAATCAGTGCCAATGGCTCCAATGGCAATATCAGCAAAACCGTCACCATTAATATCACCAGCAGTATTTACTGAAGAACCTAATAAATCCCCAGGATTAGGTCCTGCAATAGTAAAACCATTACTTCCATCTAAATCAGATAAATCGATTCCCCCAGAAAAGACAGAGTCACTACCAAAAACAACATAACTAATTCCTGCATAGTTAGTACTAGGATCGCTAGCTACACCAATAATGACATCATCAAAGCCATCCCCATTGACATCTCCTGCATCGCTAACCTCAAAAGCAACTGTATTACTAATACCACTTCTATTAAGAAAAAGGCCATTATTGCCATTGATAGAGGATAAATCCAAGCTAGGGCCAAAACCAGAAGAACTACCAAAAACGATATATGCTCCCTCGGTATTATCAAAAAAGTCAAAAGATTGGAAAGAACCAATTATCAAATCGTCAATACCATCCCCATTAAAATCTCCAGCACTAGATACTGAATTCCCTGAAGAATCACCCTCATCAATTCCATTAATGGCAAAACCATTGCTCCCATTTAGATCTAATACATTTAAACTTTCACCAAAACCTGCTGAATTTCCAAAAATTACATAACTAATACCAGCTTCCCCATCACCATTAGGATCTCCTTGAGATGCTCCCACAATGAGATCATCAATGCCATCTCCATTGACATCTCCTGCATCACTTACGCTTATACCTAAATTATCTCCTGTATTTCCTCCAAAAATAGTAAAACCATTACTACCGTTTAGATCCGATAAATTTAAAGCAGCTGGAAAAGGATCATCACTTCCAAAAATTACATAACTTTCTCCGGCATTACTATTGTTATTTGGATCTCCTTGAGATGCTCCCACAATGAGATCATCAATGCCATCTCCATTAATATCTCCTGCACCACTTACACTTTGTCCGGAGAGATCTAGAACATCAATTCCATTGAGGATAAAACCATTATTGCCATCTAAATCTGATAAATTAAAATTAGTAGGAAAATCTGTATCGCTACCAAAAATTACATAACTTTCTCCAGCATAAGAATCGGGATCATCAGTCCCTATAATAAAATCGTCAATGCCATCTCCATTGACATCCCCTAGATTACTGACAGAGTTTC
Organism: Prochloraceae cyanobacterium PL24a_bin.78; assembly: GCA_028281945.1. Lineage (GTDB taxonomy): Bacteria > Cyanobacteriota > Cyanobacteriia > Cyanobacteriales > JANQIW01 > JANQIW01. Next base: position 12,672 of record JANQIW010000042.1, on the reverse strand, counting down.
CTATATCATCATCTGGATCAATTCCATTAATGACAAAACCATTATTGCCATCTAAATCTGATAACTCAATTTCTGCTCCAAAAGTTAAAGTCATAATCACACCTAAATCATTTCAAACCATTTTAAGCTCTATCATACCTTAAGTTTAGCGTTTTAATGAGCAAAGCTACTGTTGTCTACAAATCAAGTTAACTTATTATAATTTTCAATTTTTAATTGTAAAATACACTATTTAAACAAAAAACAGTATAGTAAAATTACTTAAATTTATATTCATAGAAAATCAAAGATATCTACTTCCCAAAATTAAAATCTTTTAAAATTTTCTCAAAATTTATTGACAAATATTCTTAACAAGGTTATATTAACGGAGAAAGTGTTCTCCTCTCATAAGGGACGGCAGGTTGAACCTCTATTCGTTACTGATTAGGGCTTACCTGTTTTTTTTTTGGAAAAAACTATTAAAAAATGAGATAATTAAATAAACATAAATTATAAAGAGAAATCGCAGATTATTAATGCAGGATTTTGACGTAATTATCATTGGTGCAGGCATTGGTGGATTAGTAACCGCCACCCAACTAGCAGCAAAAGGAGGCAAAGTATTAGTTTTAGAACGGTATCTAATTCCAGGTGGCAGCGCAGGATACTTTGAAAGACAAGGATATCGCTTTGACGTTGGCGCATCCATGATCTTTGGTTTTGGCAATAATGGTACAACTAACCTTCTTACCCGTGCCTTAGAAGCTGTAAATGTCAATTTAGAAACCATTCGGGATCCGGTACAAATTTATTATCATCTTCCCGAAGGATTAGAAATTAAAGTTCATCAGGATTATGAAAGATTTTTGCAAGAACTTACAGCCTATTTTCCCCATGAAAAACACGGTATTGCTAAATTTTACCAAGAGTGTTGGAACGTCTTTAACTGTCTCAATTCCATGGAATTACTCTCATTAGAAGAGCCACGTTATCTAATGCGAGTCTTTTTCCAACATCCCTTATCTTGTCTGGGGTTAGTCAAATATTTGCCCATCAATGTAGGAGATATTGCCAGACGCTATATCAAAGACCCTAAACTATTAAAATTTATCGATATAGAATGTTATTGTTGGTCTGTAGTACCGGCAGATAAAACCCCCATGATTAATGCCGGGATGGTATTTTCCGATCGACATTATGGTGGAATCAACTATCCTAAAGGTGGAGTAGGTAAAATTGCGGAGAAATTAGTAGAGGGATTAGAAAAAGCAGGAGGAGAAATTCAGTATAAAGCCAGAGTAACCAAAATTCTTATGGAAAAAGGAAAAGCCATCGGAGTAGAATTAGCCAATGGTAAACAATATCGAGGCAAAAGAATCGTCTCCAACGCCACAAGATGGGATACCTTTGAAAAACTACTCTCACCAGAAAAAATGCCTCCACAAGAAAAAACATGGCAGCATCGCTATCAGGAATCTCCTAGCTTTTTAAGTTTACATTTAGGAGTTAAAGCAGAAGTGATTCCTCCAAGTAGTGATTGTCATCATATACTCTTAGAAGATTGGGAGAAAATGGAAGAAGAACAAGGGACAATTTTTGTTTCAATACCTACATTATTAGATCCAGAATTAGCTCCTGAAGGATATCATATTATTCATACATTTACCCCAAGTTGGATAAATCACTGGCAAGATCTTACATCACAAGAATATGAAGAAAAAAAAGAAGCAGCAGCAGCTAATTTAATTGATCGACTAGAGAAAATTTTCCCAGGAATAGCAGAAGGTTTAGATTATCAAGAAGTAGGTACACCTAGAACTCATAGAAGATTTTTGGGTCGTTTGAATGGCACTTATGGACCAATTCCTAATAAAAAATTACCAGGATTATTAACCATGCCCTTTAATCGTACCCCTATCAAAGGACTTTATTGTGTAGGAGATAGCACCTTTCCAGGGCAAGGATTGAATGCGGTAGCTTTTTCTGGCATGAGTTGTTCCCATCGAATCGCAGTAGATTTAGGATTGTAGCAATTGATAAAGAAGCAAATCACAAATTGATGAAAAAAAAACCAGAAGCAAAACCATTACCAACCATTGGTTGGCGAGAAACCTTAAGCTTACCAGAATTAGGAATAAAAGAAATTAAAGCCAAAATTGACACCGGCGCTCGATCGTCAGCCTTACACGCATTTGATCTCAAAACCTTTGAAAAAGAAGGAAAAACCCTGATTCGTTTCAAAGTGCATCCCTATCAAAGAGATAATCACTATACCATAACCGCCGAAGCAATACTTTTAGAGCACAGAAAAGTGACAAATTCAGGAGGCCACTCTCAAATTAGACCAGTAATCCAAACTAATGTAGAATTAGGAGGTATGTTGTGGGAAATCGATCTCACTTTAACCAATCGTGATGTGATGGGTTTTAGGATGTTATTAGGGCGTGAAGCCGTGCGTCAACGTTTTTTAATCGATGCAGGTAGATCTTTTATTCTTAGCGAACATAAACAGCACAAATCAGTAGCAAAATTAGGAGAACAATTAGGAGAACAATCAAAACCATGAAAATCGCCATCTTATCACAAGATTCATCCCTATACTCTACAAAACGCTTAAGAGAAGCAGGAGAAACTCGTGGACATCAAATGCGAGTAATTAATTACCTGCGGTGCTATATGAATATTACCTCTCATCAACCAACTGTTGTATATAATGGAAATCTTTTAGAAAATTTTGACGCAATTATTCCTAGAATCGGTGCATCTAGAACATTTTATGGCACAGCAGTAGTCAGACAATTTGAAGTAATGGGAGTATTTTCTGCTAATGAATCCCATGCTATTTCACGCTCTCGTGATAAATTACACTGTCTACAAATTTTGGCTCGTGAAGGAATCGGTTTACCTGTTACTGGATTTGCTCATGCTACAGAAGATATCCATGGCTTGATTGAAACTGTTGGTGGCGCGCCGTTAGTTATCAAATTATTAGAAGGCACTCAAGGAATAGGTGTGGTTTTAGCAGAAACTTATCAAGCTGCAAAATCAGTAATCGAAGCTTTTCGGGGTTTAAATGCCAATATTTTGGTACAAGAATTTATTAAAGAAGCAAAAGGTGCAGATATTCGTTGTTTCGTTGTCAATAACAAAGTTGTGGCATCTATGAAACGTCAAGGGGCCGAAGGTGAATTTCGCTCTAACCTACACAGAGGTGGCAAAGCAGAAAAGATTAAATTGACTCCAGAAGAAAGAAGTACAGCCGTTAGAGCCGCGAAAGCAATGGGGTTGAAAATTGCTGGAGTAGATATGTTACGCTCTAATCATGGTCCTGTCGTAATGGAAGTTAATTCATCTCCTGGTTTAGAAGGGATAGAAAAGTATACTGAAGTGGATGTCGCTAGTAAAATTATTGAATTTTTAGAGAAGAATGTCAAAGAAATTGCCACTGATTAATTCCTTTATTAATGGATTTAAATAATATAATGCCAGAGGATATTATTAAAATTGCTGGAGAAGAAATTATCCCAGGAGAAAGTCGTCGCTTAGATATACCAGTAAGTCGTTTACCAACTCAAACTCTTATGTCATTACCTGTCACAGTTATTAATGGTAGTGCTTCTGGATCTGTACTTTGGCTGAGTGCAGCTGTTCATGGTGATGAAATCAATGGGGTGGAAATTATTCGACAAGTAGTTCAAAATATAAATCCATCAGAATTAAAAGGTACATTAATTGCTGTTCCTATTGTTAATGTTTTCGGTTTTATCGAACAATCTCGTTATTTACCGGATAGAAGAGATTTAAATCGTTCATTTCCGGGGGCAGCAAAGGGATCTTTGGCTTCACGTTTGGCTCATTTATTTATGAAAGAAATCGTTAGTAATAGCACCCATGGTATAGATTTACATACTGCTGCTATTCACCGAAATAATTTACCTCAAATTCGCGCTAATCTACAAGATCTAGAAACTTATCGATGTGCTAAGGCTTTCGGCGCACCTATTATAATTCATGCTAATACTAGAGATGGTTCCCTTAGACAAGCTGCAACTAAACAGGGTATTCCTGTTTTATTATATGAGGCGGGAGAAGCTTTAAGATTCGATCGTCAATCGATTCAAGTAGGAGTTGAAGGGGTGTTTAGAGTTATGAATTATCTGGATATGTATAAATTACCTTCTTCTATTGAGTCTGTTAATTCTTCCATTGAGGTAGAAGAATCTAAATGGATTAGAGCTTCTGGTAGTGGTATTTTTCATCTTAATGTTAAGTTAGGAGATAGAGTGGAAAAAAGACAAGTTATTGGTGTTATTTCTGATGCTTTTGGGGAAACTAATCTTACAATTCGCTCTCCTGTAAATGGTATTGTTATTGGTAATACTCAAAATCCTTTGGTAAATCAAGGTGATGGTATTCTTCATATCGCTATGGATAAGGAATAATATCACTTTTCCAAAAGTATCATAGACTTAGGTGAAGATGAGACAAGGAAGACAAGGGAGAATGGGAGAATGGGGGAATGGGTGAATGGTTTTCTTGAGAATGATGAGGGGTGATGATGGGAATGGGGGGAATGGGAAGAATGGGAAGAATGGGAAGAGTGGGAGGATTGGGAGGATTGGGTAGAAGTTAGCATATCATCGATGTTTTTACTTTTTACTTCTTACTTCTTACTTAATAAAGAATGGGAAGAGTGGGAAATAGATAAAAAAACCCAAGAGTTAGGGAAAATAAATATTGGTTAATTATCCTTCCATAACTTTGGCAAAAATGATATTACAATTACAATTACAATTTTTCGATTTGATTAGTATCTACATTGTAAATTGGCATTCCTTGAATTATTTCTCTACGTTGATTTCCCCGTAAATATGTTAGTTTACCCATCTCATTTCTACTTTCCCTAAATTTAGAGATAACATAACCATCTTCGAGAGAAACTTCTTTTACCACATCATTAAGTTTGTCGCTTCTGACAAAATAGGCATTATTACCCGCACTATTACACCCAATCAATGAATAACCTTTTTCCTTTGATAATTGATGCAATGCCTTAAGAGATGCCCCAAAATACAAGTTACTATAATGAGCCTTAGTTCTTTGGAAATCTTTATTATATGGTATAGTTATAGCTTCATTAATTCCAAAAACGCTATTGTACTCTAAAATAACTATTATTGGCGAAATAACATTAATTTCTTTCCAAATCCAATAATCATTTCCATCTAAATCAATATGAAGTAAACCAACATCTTTAGGGAATTGCGCTGAGGAAATAAGATCATTAATATTATCTTTGTCTATGAAAACAGCTTTTGCCAGTAAGTCATATCGCCAAAAATAATCTGAATTGGTAAGACGATCAATATTTGTTTGGGAACCATCCATAACAAATCCCGTCCAATTATCATTTATCATCAAAAATCTGGTATTAGACTCTCTATAATCTTCCACCCCAAATTCAATAAACGTTTTATGAGGCAAATCAAGATTATTAATCAACCATTGGATAATTCCATCATCTCCAAACTGAGAAAATATTCGGAATTCTACCTCACTCAATGAATTAATTTGTTTTTTGGTTTTCATATTTTCGGAGAGTAATCTTCCCAGAATTAAGCTTTGGTGTTCCAAATTTTTCAATCGATTATCAAACTTGTAAATTAAATTAACTAAATTTGATAATTTTCCTAAAGCTTTCATAATTTATCTCTTTTGATGAATTGGAAATAAGGATCGAAATTATATTAATGATTAGTCACTAATAACCTTTTTTTCGATCCAAGCTACAGCATCGAGTAAATCTACAGCAATGCGATCGGGACGAATCTTGTGCTGATAATTACCATCTAGAACCTCTTTTCCATAACCAGTTTGAACTAAAATCCCTTTAATACCAGCATTATGAGCTAAATCGATATCAGTAGCCTTATCTCCCACCATAAAACTCTCACTTAAATCAAGATCATGTTCCCAAGCAGCAGCTACTAACATACCTGTATTCGGTTTTCGCCACGAAGTCCAACGAGTAAAATCAGGATTAATGCCTCCTGCAAATTGACTCAAATAAGGACAATAGTAAATAGCATCTAATTTTGCTTCAGCACTTTCCCATAATAAATCCTGAAGACGTTGATTGAGAGCCTCCACATGAGAGAGAGGATAATAACCTCTAGCAGGGCCAGATTGATTAGAAACCAGACAGGAAAATAACCCTAACTCATTGAGTCGAGCTACTGCCTGGGCTGCACCGGGAATCAGCTGTAAATCTTCAATCTTACGGATATACCCCGCTTCAACATTCAAGACTCCATCACGATCTAAAAAAACAGCTTTCTTATTCACGCCAAATTTGTTTGAGAATGTCTTCAACTTGAATATCCCCAATCTCTTCACTAGGGGATTGAATTCCTATATAACTATCGTTATTAGGAGGTAGTAATTTCTTAGCTTCCGTTGGGCCAAATAAAGCAATAGTATAAGTACCTACCGCCACCGACAAATGCATAGGAGCACTATCAGTACATAACATTAAATTCGCTCCAGCAATAACCCCTGCGGATTTACCAATATCTGGGGGCATAATTACTTTAAGATTAGGACAAACTCGTTTCATCTGTGCTACCCATTCTTCATCTTCTGGCCCAGAGAGTAAGACAATCGGCATTCCTGGTTGTTTTTTCTCAATTGAATCCACAATTCTTTGCCATTTAGGAACGGGATAAATCTTATCTATTCCTTTAGATTGGGCTAACTTACTAGAGCCACCGTGAATTAAAATATAACCACTATCTTTAATTTGTAAAGAATTTAGTTGAGTTTCTACCCAAGCAATATCCTGTTTAGGAAGATTTATTTTCACTTCAGGACAAGGAGCTTCAATTCCCAAACCCCTTACCAAATCATGGTACATATAGGCAGCATATTGTTGGGTTTTGAGAGGTACAGGATTAGTTATAAACCAAGAACTGTTAGTTTCATAACCAACTCGGGTGGGAATACCATTTAACCACAGTAAAAAACCCACAGTCCATTTTTGCCCCAAAGTTAGAGCAATTTCGTATTCTCGATCGCGAATGATCCCTAAAAGATTAAGATAATCTGCCATACCATTGCGATCTTTATAATCAAAATATAAGACCTCATTGACATATTGACAAACTCGATAAGCACTTTTCGATCGCGGTTCCACAATAACATCGATTTTAGCATCGGGATATTGTTGCTTCAAAGTTTCTAGGGTAGGGAAAAAGAGGATTTGATCCCCAATTCCACCTGGTATAAGGGTTAATATTCGCATCTTAATAGATAAACTTAGATATCAGGTTAATTTTATATGGAATAATAGCGATGGAGTCTTGATTTTTTCTGAAAAATGCACTTATTAATACCTGCGGCCGGATTAGGAAAACGAATGGGAGGCCCTGGCAATAAACTTCTCCTTAATTTATTAGATAAACCAATTTTAGCTTGGACTTTGCAGGCTGCATCTGCTGCCAAAGAAATTAGTTGGATTGGGATTATTGGCCAAGACTATGATTTTCCTTATTTTCAAGAGATTATTGCTACTGCTAATCTTGAAAAACCCGTCATTCTCATTCAAGGCGGAAAAACCCGTCAAGAATCTGTTTATAATGGCCTACAAGCTTTACCTCCTGATGCTAAACACGTTTTAATCCATGATGGAGCGAGATGTTTAGCAACTTCTGATTTATTCCATCGATGTGCCATTGCTTTATTAGATTGCCCTGGTTTAATTGCAGCTATTCCAGTCAAAGATACCATTAAAATCGTCGATGCTAATCAAATTATTCAAGATACCCCTCTTCGCAGTAATCTTTGGGCAGCACAAACCCCTCAAGGTTTCGAGGTTAAATTGTTAAAGGAATCTCACGAAAAAGGTTATCAATTGGGTTGGGAAGTAACTGATGATGCGGCTTTGTTTGAAAAATGCGATTTGCCAGTTAAAGTAGTTCTTGGGGAAGAAACTAATCTCAAACTCACAACTCCTGTAGATTTGGCTATTGCTGAATATATTCTTCGTCAAAGGGTCGAAAAAAATAACCATTTATAATGATAAATAATTGGCTTTGACTTTACTTTGATACATCTAATCAGTCCTAAATTCAAAAAATTATTTTAAAACTGAGATTAAATCTGGGATATTTTCTAAGTAAATTCAGTAAAAAGATCTGCTATAACTTCTAAATAACGTTTATTTTCTAGTATCATCAAAATTAATCATCATGAGGAGGGATAAAAATATGAAACTACCTAATTTCTTAATAATAGGGGTAGAAAAAGCAGGGACTACTTCCATATATGGTTATTTAAAACAACACCCTGAAGTGTACATGAGTCCACTTAAAGAAACAAATTTTTTTGAAAAAGATTGGCGAGAACAACAAAATCAACCCAACAATAACCCAAAGAAAATAGCAAATTGGGAACAATACTGTGCTTTGTTTCAGGATGCTAAAGATGAAAAAGCCATTGGAGAAGCTTCCCCTAACTATCTTTTTCACTATAAAAAATCTATAAAACTGATTAAAGAGTATTTACCTCAGGCAAAATTAATAGCTATAATTAGAAATCCAACAGAAAGAGCATATTCAGATTACTTAATGCACATCAGAGATGCCATTGGCCCTGATATAACTTTATTAGAACAAATAGAAAAAAAAGCAAATACATCTTATACGATCCTTAAAGGATATTATTATACCGCATTAAAACACTATCTAGAAAATTTTGGTTCTCAAGTTAGTGTGCTTTTATATGATGATTTAGCCAAAGATAGCCTTAAATTTATGCGAAATATATATAACATACTAGAAATAGATAATAATTTTTGTCCTGATGTTTCAAAAAAAGCTCAAGCTAGTAAAATTCCTAAAAATAAATTTGTTCATAAAATGTTACAAACCAGAAATCCTGTAAGAGAAATGGTAGCCAGTGGAATGAAAGTAATTTTACCAGTGAAACTAAGGCAAAATATTCGTAGTGGTTTATTAAATTTAAATTCAGATAAGAAAAAAGATTTAGAACCAGAAATTAGACAAAAATTAGTAGATTTGTATCGAGAAGATATCCTCAAATTACAAGATTTAATCCAAAAAGATCTTTCCTCTTGGCTAACAGTTTCCAACTAAAAAATCTGGATTCAAATACCTAAATTATTTTCAATAAATTTCTAAAAAAATGTCCTCAGAAAATCTTCAAAATCATTTTAAAGTATCAGTGGTAGTCCCCATTTATAATGGCGAACAAGATATACCAGGTTTAATAGATTGCCTAGTTAAACAAACATATTCTCCAGAATTAACCCAATATATTTTAGTAGATAATAATAGTAAAGATGCCACAGGTGAATTACTCTCAAGTAAAGCAGAAGATTTAAAATCTCAAGGGTTTACCATACTTGTTTTAGCAGAAAACGAAATTCAAAGTTCTTATGCAGCTAGAAACAAAGGAATTAAAAATGCTACAGGAGAAATAATTGCTTTTACTGACGCAGATTGTCGCCCTCAACCAGATTGGTTAAGTCAATTAGTTGCGCCTTTTAGTAAAGAAAATGTTGGCATTGTAGCAGGAGAAATAGTCGCTTTACCTGGAAAAAGTTTATTAGAAAAATATGCCGAACGCCAAGAATTGATGTCCCAAAAATTTTTATTAGATCATCCCTTTTGTCCTTACGGTCAAACTGCTAATCTAGCTATTAGAACCGAAATATTTACTAAAATAGGCTTATTTCGTCCTTATTTAACTACTGGAGGAGATGCAGATATTTGTTGGCGAATTCAAAAAGAAACCCATTGGCAATTAGAATATGCCCCTGAGGCGATCATTTCTCATCGTCATCGCTCTTCTTGGCAAGAGTTTAAACGTCAATGGCAACGTTACGGTCGATCGAATCGTTATTTACACCAACTACATGGAGTAGATTTAATGAGAGAATTAAAACCATCGGAAATAATTTATCGTCTCAGTAGATGGTTATTAAAAGAACTACCAAAAAACACTTACTTACTTGTTAATAAAAAAAGCTTACCCATCGATCTAATTAAAACCCCAATAGATTTAGTAGGTTTTCAAGCTAGATTTACAGGGCAAAAAGAAGCATCACTCCCAGAATTAGCGAAACAAATTGAATGGTTAGAAAGTTCTGAAAAACCAAATAATCATAGTTCAAACAGGGAATAATAATCTCTTGGAAAGTTTCAGTAAAAATCTAGATAAATCTAGATAAATATAGACAAAGATCGATAAATATCTCAAAATTAATTTCTTTGTCAATCATTTTTAAGTGGAGTTAAATTAATAGTATTGATTTTGGATTAGTGCAAATGCTGTTAGTCGAAAGGCATAAGGCATATTATATTATCAAAAAAACTAATCAGATTTGAAAGGAACTAGACTATGTATGTTGTACGTGGAAAAATATTTATAATCGGGCTAATTATAATGTTCGACTTAGATTTTTATGGACTGGAGAATACTACAACTATCATAACCTTAGTGTCGAAAGTGAAGGGTTATCTTAATGTATCTACAAATTTAGCAAAGATCAAGATTTTGGAGTTAGTTAGGAAATATAGAAATCCTTCTCATTTATAGGATTAAAACAAAACCATCAATCAAAATCAACTATTCTTTTCCCATTAAATTTTGCAATCTATCCAAACCTTTTTTAACATGACGAGAAACAGTGACAACACTAATATCTAAACGTTTAGCAGTTTCTTTTTGAGTTAAATCCCTCAAAAAAACAAATTCCAAAACATTGCGAGTACGTTCTTCTAATTGTTCTAGTGCATTTTGAAGACGAATTCGATCCTCTTGAGCCAATTGAAAACTACGATACTGAGTATCTGGCACCAACTCTCCTAAACTAGTTTTTCCATCATCATCATCACCGATAGAAACATCTAAACTAATAGGTTGACGATTTTTATATGCTAATTTAACATCAAGCCATTCTTGAAGGGGAATTTCTAATACCTGTGCTATTTCTGAATCTGTAGCTTGTCTGTTAAACTTCTCTCGAAAATCTTTAATTACGGATGCTCCCTGTCTTCCTAACTCTAACCATTTACGAGGTATTCTCACAGGAGTTCCTTTATCTCTTAAATAGTGTTGAATTTCTCCTCTAATGTAGGGAATAGCAAAGGAACTGAAAGCACAGCCTTTCTCAAGGTTAAAACGCTCTATTGCTCTTAATAGCCCTATACAACCAACTTGTAGTAAATCATCATAACTTTCCTTACATTGATTTACCCAATGATGAGCTTCTTTTTTAACTAGTCCTAAGTTAAGTTGCATAATTTTATTACGAATTTCTCGGTTTCCAGAATTTTGATAATCTTGGAATAAACGTAAACTTTCAGCTTTTATATCTTTATTTATCGTAAGCATAGTGGTATAACTTGAGTATTGCTTTTGCTTTTTAAATTTTAATTTTCAATCGTCTTGATTTTAAGAATAGACTTTAATCTCCATTTGAAACAAGGGCATTTCCACTACCATTATTGTAAAGATAATTTATCATTTTCCTTAATTGTACTGAATTGATTTCAAGTAAATATTTAAGAAAAATAATAACAAAAAAGGGCCAATCAGCCCTTTAAAAATATTAATTTCTGGCCTAAATTAGAAGATTAATTCATTAAACTTGTGGTTCCAATCTAGCATAGAAAATCCCACGAATTTTAACTTCTTCTGGTTCTTCAGCACCTAAATCTGTAGCAGAAGGTTGTTCACTTTCAAATACCCCTGCGATTTCTCCTGTGGATGTATCTACTTTGGTAATTTGAAGAGACATTTCACCTTTGCCTCCAACAGCACGTTTGAGATTAGGACGAGAATAATCTTCATCATCTGCACTAGCAGGTAAAGCTACAGCGTTATCATAACCACTAGTTAAACCACGTCCTTTAGGATCTAAAAAGGAAGCTCCTCGATAAGAAGGAACTTTGAATTCTCCTACAAAATCAACTGAACTGTTAACAGATGTGAAACCTGGTTCTGTTGTACCTACTAAATTTTTAATAGTAAAGAAAAATGGTACTTGTTCTCCCCCTGGTAATTGAATTGTGATGGGCTGGAAGTCAATGCCATCTTTTTCTACTAAGGTTAGAACCCCATTTTCATCAAGACTGATAGTTCCTCTGATTTGTTCTAGACTGGATGTATCTCTTGTCAAAACTTTGCCAGGGATAAATTCTGCTTCTTTTCTTTTATTGGTTGGCTCTTCTTTGACAAAATATTCTTGTGGTTCTAAGCACATATCATCAATTACTAGAGTTTGCCCAGGAGCAATTTCTATAGTGCCACGGGTAAAATCAGATATTTCTGGACATTTGTTAGCTAATCCTGTATTAACAATCTCATCGTAAGTAAGTTGTTCTTTATTAGCGTCTGTTGGGCCTTGGCTACAAGCTGTTAGAAATCCTAAGCATAATGCAAGAATTGCCACAACTAAAGCACGATATCTCATTGTTTTCCTCGCTATGTCAAATTGTAATTTTTTGGTGTTTTATAGTTACATTAAAATCTACTCTACCAAATTGGTAGTACTTACAACCAAAGAATTATTTCCTTATGGTTTAAAGACTGGAGAATGGGAGAATGGGAGATTGGGGAGATTGGGTGGAATGGGAGAATGGCGAGAAGTGGTCCAGAAAATGGTCA
>JANQIW010000167.1 GCA_028281945.1 Prochloraceae cyanobacterium PL24a_bin.78 | reverse complement strand
TTAGAATTAAAAATTTGTATTTTAATATAATAATTTAAATCTTAAATTTAGTATAAATTGTTTATACTTTTTTTATTTTTTTTAAATTAAAATAAGCTTATTAGTTAATTAATTATTATTTAAAAAAACTCAATCTTTAAATGCCTTCTTGTTTGATATAATTAACAAAAACAAGATTAAGAGAAAGTTAATGCATAAAATACCCGTCACTGTAATAACAGGTTTTCTTGGCGCAGGGAAAACTACTCTACTACGTCATTTACTCCAAAATAATCAAGGTAAACGTATCGCTATATTGGTTAATGAATTTGGGGAAATAGGCATAGATGGAGATTTATTACGATCGTGTCAGATTTGTGAGGATGAAGAGAACCCAGAAAATAATATAGCAGAACTTACCAATGGTTGTCTTTGTTGTACAGTTCAAGAAGAATTTTACCCCACAATGCAAGAATTATTAAAAAGACGGGACAAAATTGATTGTATTCTCATAGAAACATCGGGATTAGCATTACCAAAACCATTAGTTCAAGCATTTCGTTGGCCAGAAATTCGTAACAGGGCAACAGTTGATGGAGTGGTAACTGTAGTGGATTCTGAAGCCTTGGCAATGGGAAGAATTGTTGGGGATTTGGAGGCATTGGAAGCCCAAAGACAAGAAGATCCAAATTTGGAACATGAAACACCAATTGAGGAATTATTTGAGGATCAATTGGCTTGTGCGGATTTAGTTTTACTGACAAAAACTGATTTGATTGATCAAGAAAATTTAACTAAAGTAAAGCAATGGTTATCTGAGGAAGTGCCAGCAGGAGTTAAGATTATTTCTAGTCATAATGGAGAAGTTAATCAGGATATTTTGTTGGGTTTTAATGCTGCGGTTGAAGATAATTTAGATAGTCGTCCTTCTCATCATGATACTGAAGAAGAGCATGATCACGATGATGATATTAATTCCATCGAGCTTGTTTTTGATTCCCCAATAGATCCAAAATCATTGATTGAAAAGCTACAAACTTTAGTTAAAGAACAGGAAATTTATCGCATTAAAGGCTTTCTTAATGTTCCTAATAAGCCTATGCGTATGGTTTTACAAGGAGTCGGTAATCGCTTCGATTCTTTTTTCGATCGTCCTTGGTTAAGTGAGGAAGTACGTCAGACGAAATTAGTTTTTATTGGTAGAGAAATTGATAAAAATTTCATAGAAAGAACCATAGCAATTAATAATTAGAAATATATAGGGGCTAGTGAAAACCTAATTGATAGATACTTATCAAGTAATAATTAAATACCTATTCTGTCATTTGAAAGTTTCAATTCATGCTATGCCGTGGCAAATTCTGTATATTGACGAGTTTTGGGATCGATAAAAGCTAAAACAATATCTTCTTTGGGTACACCTTCTCTTAAAAGATCATTAGCAATCCCTTCTTCTGTCCAATCTTCCTCGATATGAATCTTATTATTTTTAATGCGAACGTGAACAGAAATACCTTTTAGTCTTTCTTTTGTAGTCCAACCAAGTTGAAACCATAAATATTGGTCCCTTTCTTCATCAAAAGCTAATAAAAGTTCTAGATGAGGTGGTGCAGCTTGAGAGAAAATTTCGTTATATTCTGTAAGAATTTTCTTAATTAAAGATCGATAGTTTTCTATTTTATCCATTTTGTAATCACCTCTTTATCAGTATCTACAATAATTAATTTAATTTTGTTTGCATCAATAATAATTTCAATTATATCATCAAAATTTAGTTCATATACAATCTGACTAAGAGCTAAATAAATTATTTGTTCTGGATCTGTTATTTCAAGGAAATTACGATATATAATATATTGGCCAACAGCTTTTTGTAAATCTGAAATAAAGGATAGATTAATAAAACTTTTAACTTCTACAACTATTTTTTCATCACCCTTTTGAGCAGATAGTGAACGTTTAGCTCCTAAATCAGCAAGAAGTCTTAATTTCTTATATCTTATGGAATAAGGATCGGCTGTTATTGTCCAACCATCTCGAATTAAAGCATTTTTAACTGCATTATGATAAAGATCTTTTGCTGGCATTGTTTTATACTTAGTGAATCATGAAGTTTTTAATCGAGATTTTATATTTTTAATACTGAATAACTCTAAAAAATCCCTATTAATTATCGATTTTTAAACAATCCTTCAAATAAACCTTTACCATCTATTGCTCCTAACATTGAATCTGATGCTCTTTCTGGGTGAGGCATCATCCCTAAAACATTACCTTCTTTATTAACAATACCTGCAATATTATTTAAGGAACCATTGGGATTACTTTCTTCGTCAATTTCTCCAGTATGACTACAATATCTAAATAGGATTCGATGGTTATCTTCCAAATCAGAGAGCGTTTCAGGTGTTGCATAATAACGCCCTTCACCGTGAGCGATGGGTAAAGTAATCACTTGCTTCGGAGAATAAGCTTGACTCCAAGGTAGATTAGTCTTTTCCACCCTCACAGAAATGCGATCGCAAATAAAGTGCAAATCCTGATTGCGAATTAATGCTCCCGGTAATAAACCTGCTTCGGTCAGAACTTGGAAACCATTACAAATACCTAAAACTAACTTACCTTTTTCTGCATGAGAAACTACGCTTTTCATCACAGGAGAGAAACGAGCTACTGCCCCGCATCTGAGATAATCTCCATAACTAAAACCGCCTGGTATTACGACTAAATCTAAATCGCTTATGTCTGTTTCTTCATGCCATATCATTCTTGTTGGCACAGAAAATAACCCTTGAGTTACCATTAATACATCTCTATCACAGTTAGATCCCGGAAAAACAATTATACCGCACTTCATTTTTTTATATTTATTAATTTATTTTTATTTATTGAATTAAATCGAAACTGTAATTTTCAATAGTGGTATTGGCTAAGAGACGATCGCACATTCCATCCACTAGTGAGCGAGCTTCGGTTTCTGATGAAGCAGAGAGAGATAATTCGATATATTTACCGATTCGACACTTTTCTACTTGAGAATAACCTAATTGCTTTAATCCTGATTCCACTGCCACTCCAGCAGGATCGAGTACAGATGGTCTTAAGGTGACATAGATACGGAAGTTATATTGTTGGGACATAAAAGTTAAAGTAGGTAACCATTCTATTATACCAAATAATGTACTCTAATAATAGACAATTAATCCTAAAAAATTGAGAATTAAAGCAACTTCTATTTTGAAATTTTAAAGAGAATTTTAAATAGCAAAACTTTAGAATACTTTAAAAAGTATAAAGGCTTTCTAGTATCAAATAATACCCAATCTTTTTCAATTTTTGCCATATAATCATTAAATTATTACATTAACAAAAAAACCAAGCAAATTAATTCAAAACCTCCCCAACATTTATTTTTTTTAGAGATACTATGGGTATAAAATATAAACAATTTTTGCAATTTTTAAGTATTAGTTTTCTGTCATTACTATTAATAATTGGGTGCAATTCAACCAATTCATCAAACCAATTAATAATATCAGCCGCAACCAGCCTTAAAGATGTTATGGAGGAAATAAAACCTGAATACCTTCAAAAATATCCCGACACAGAAATTATCTATAACTTTGCTTCCTCTGGATCTTTGCAACGCCAAATCGAACAAGGCGCGCCTGTAGATATTTTTATATCTGCCGCTACTAAACAAATAGATCTCTTAGAAAAACAGAATCTATTACTAACAGAAACTCGCTGCAATTTATTAAAAAATCAAATGGTTTTGATTATTCCTGAAAATAAGGAAGGAATTTTTCAAAAAATTGATAATTTTGACGATTTAACTATTCCAGAAGTAGAAAAAGTTGCCCTTGGCCAACCTGAAAGTGTGCCCGCTGGTGGATATGCCCAAGAAATATTAAATCATTTCAATATTGCCAGTGAAATTAATTCTAAGGCTGTATTCGCTAAAGATGTTCGTCAAGTTTTGAATTACGTTTTTACAGAAAATGTAGACGCAGGAATGGTTTATCATACCGATGCTTTAGTTTCTGATAATGTCAAAATTGTTGCCATCGCACCAGACAATAGTCATTCTCCTTTGCTTTATCCTATTGCTATCATGAAAGACAGCAAGCGTCCAGAAGTTGCCAGCCAATTTATAGAATTTTTAAATACACCTGAAAGCAAAAAAGTATTTGAAAAATATGGTTTTAATCAACCAGAAGTGGATAGTTGTCTATAAATGATTAAAAATAAGAACTTTATTATGAATTAAAAATATAAAAAATATAATTAATTAATTTTAAGTTTATAAAAAATCCAATAGCAAGACAGATCAAAAAATTATGTTAGGAGCAATATGTGGGGATATTATCGGTTCAATTTATGAAGGAGTAAGTATTAGAACTAAAGAATTTGAGTTATTTTCCCCCAAGCGTTATTTTACTGATGATACCGTTTTAACAGTAGCCATTGCCGATTCCATTCTCAATCAATATGATTATACTTCCCAGTTAAAAAAATACTGTCGAAATTATCCTAATGCAGGTTATGGAGCAAACTTTTATCATTGGGGGCATTCAGAAGAGACTCAACCTTACAATAGTTATGGCAATGGTTCAGCTATGCGTGTTAGCCCAGTAGCTTTTGCTTTCAATACTTTAGAAGAAGTTAGACAAGAAGCACTCAAAACAGCAATGGTAACTCACAATCATCCAGAAGGAATGAAAGGCGCAGAGGCAATTGCTAGTGCTATTTTTTTAGCTAGAAACCAAACGAAAAAGGAAGAGATTAAAAATTATCTTGAAACCACATTTAATTATAATTTGACCATTCCTTTAGAACAACTACCTCCTGCATATGTTTCTTGTCAAGAATCTGTGCCACAAGCTATTATGGCTTTTTTACAGGCAAATTCTTTTGAAGATGCCATTCGTAACGCTATTTATATTGGTGGTGATACAGATACTATTGCTTGCATGACAGGAAGTATTGCTCATGCTTTCTTTGGTATTCCCGATTATATGGTCAGAATTATTCTAAATTATCTAGATTTACCGCTTAAGAAAATAACAGAAGATTTTTGTAACCAGTATAATATCTTTTAACCTCAAATAGTAAGTTAGTTTATACTTGTATTCTTTCAATTTAAGATATTCTTCCCTATCGTTTCCTAGCTTTAATCAAAAAACTGCGGACAACATCATCAATATCTCGTGGTGGAGATTTACGAGTAAAGCGATTGTAATGAGCAGTTTCATCTCCTGGTTGAACAACTGATGCTTCCCAACCATAAGTATCTAATAAATCTTCAGGAGAATCACAGCCAAAATTCCATAATTTAGACATAGGATCGTCAGAATTTAGCATTTTCTTATTAATATTATCGCAACCTAACCAACTACCAAAACAACTTAATTCACTAATTTTACTAAGTAAAGAATGTACATCACTTTCTTCAAGATAAGATAATACCCCTTCTAATAACCATATAGAAGGAATATTATTTTCATAACCAGTATTGATAAGTTTTTCCACCCAATTATCTTTCATATCTGTTGCAATAGTATGGCGATGACATTTACTAGCTTCATCTTTAAGAATAGATTCCTTATAATCAATAATTTCTTTACGCTCTAATTCGTATACATGAGTTTCACTAGGAAAATCTAAACGAAAAGCTCTTGTATCTAAACTAGCTTTTAGAATAACAACTTGCTTTATATTAGCTACCAAAGACATTAAAAAATCATCAAAATACCTAGTTCTAACAGGAATAATAGGTATACCCATTTTTTCATATTTTTGAACTCCAGGGGTTATTTTTGCAATTATTTCCTCTCCTCCTGCCAATTTCATTGCCAAATGATCCACAAATAAACCATCCTCTCTTTGTGTTTCTATTGCTCTTATTCCAGCTACCATTTTCGCCGTTTCAATAATTCGATCGTTCATCTTTAATATTCCTCTAATATCTCTCTAAATTTTCCTTGATAGTTTTGACAAGATCTTGTAATGTTAGATAACTATAGCAATTTTTAGCTTAATCAGAAATAGAGTTAAAGAATTACTCTAAGCAACTATTACTTTGCACCTCTTATGTATTCTAATAAAAGCCTATCAAAACTTTCACACAATGATATTAGCACCTTGGCGAGAACCACTGCAAAGAGCCATTCATCTAAGCCGCTCGATTCCTTATTCTCGATATATACAATTAGCGACAGTAAGTAAAGAAGGTAAGCCCGCTAACCGCACTGTAGTATTTCGAGGATTTTTGCCCAATACAAATATTATCCAAATAGTTACCGATACTCGCAGTCAAAAATTTAGTCATCTTCAACATCAGTCTTGGGCTGAGATTTGTTGGTATTTTAGTAAAACCCGCCAGCAATTTCGTTTCTTTGGAAAGGTAATTTTGGTTACGGCAGAATATGAAGATTCAAAATTAATTAAAGCTCGGCAAACTTCTTGGCAAGCACTTAGCGACTCAGGCAAGGAACAGTTTTTCTGGCCTACTCCTGGAGATTTATTGACTAGCAATCAACCTAATCCAAAAATCAATTTGAAAGATATTAATCCTCCTGCAAATTTCTGTTTATTATTATTTAATTCTGAAAAAGTAGATTTTTTAGCACTAAAAGGAAACCCACAAAAACGATATTTATATTTTTTAAATTCAAATAATACTTGGTTAACTCAACAAATTAATCCTTAAATTTATTATTTTTATTTAATAATTCATCTACATCATTAGGAAAAGGAAAAAAGTCAGGAAAATCACTATCCGGATAACTGTCTGTAACATTCTCTAATGCTTTTTGATAGCATTTAGGTAAATTTTCTAAGATAAAGTTTTTTAAGCTGGGGGAATCTTCTAATTCAAGTAATAGTCTCTGGCGGAAATTTATAATTTCAATTTCCCAACCTCGATAGCAATCTGACATCATTACATAACGTCGTTTTAATAAATGCTCTAATAAACGTATTAAATAACTTTTTACGGCTTTACGCTGACTTTTGCCCAAAGATTCAACCTCTTCAATTAAATTCTCTAGATCGATTTGTGAATAATTTCCTTCTTTTAGATGTTTTACCGTTTCCTCTATCCAAAGAGCAAAGTCACGATCGTAAAGTTTTTTGGTTTCAATTGCAGTCATAATTTTTATTTCTCGATATATAAGGATTTTGATATAAAAAAATCGCTAGATTTAAAAATAAAGTAAAGGCAATTAATAAAATAACTGCCTTCAATAGATTTTAAGCACTAAAATACTTAGCCATAGGATGATAAGTAATTATCGCACTTGTGGATTGTTCAGGATAAATTTGGTCACTTTCATCAAGAGACATCTTCACACGATCGCAACCTAATAGATCAAATTGCTTGTATTGATCCTTTATATTTGGGCAAGCAGGATAACCGAAACTGTAACGAGAACCTTGGTAATGCTGTTGTAATATATCGCGAATATTATCAGGTTCCAAGTCACCAAAGCCCAACTCCTTACGAATTCTGGCATGACACCATTCCGCCATTGCCTCTGCCGTTTGCACCGCCATTCCGTGATAATAGAGATACTCAGTATACTCATCCTTAGCAAACAAATCATTAGCATACTCAGTGGCAAACTCTCCAACCGTCACCGCCTGCATGGGGAAAACATCCACCACTCCGGATTCCTTCGGCGCAAAGAAATCAGCTATACATAAACGACGCTGGGATTTTTGACGTGGAAATTCAAATACAGTAACAGGTTGTAAACCTTCTGGTATTTTGCCTCCTGCTGCCTCTACTTCTTCTGGTGAATAAACTAATAAGGAATTACCTTCCGATTGACAAGGGAAATAACCGTAAACTAATGTAGGATGAAGTAAATTTTCCGCTTTGATTTTATCCTGCCAACGCTTTAAAATAGGATGGACTTTTTCTTGTAAAAAGATTTCGTATTCTTCTTTAGATTGATTTTTAGCTTTACGGAACTGCCATTGCCCTACAAATAATGCTTGGAAGTCTAAATACCAGAGTATTTCATCTAAATCAAGATCTTCTTGTTGTAAAATTTTCGTTCCCCAGAATGGCGGTGTAGGACGAGTGATATCTACACTGACTTCTTCGGAACGACGGGTATCAATGATTGCTGGTTCTGAGGATACTTTTTTCTCTTCTTTACCATTTAATTGAGATTTAGGTTTACTTCCATTCCCATTACTAGATCCTGCTTTACCATTTTCTTGGGATAATTCATCCAAAAATCCTTGAAAATCGTCCCATTTATCTTGAGCTTTGGCAGGCATTAATTTATCCATAAAGTTAAGATCGGAAAAAGCATCTTTACCATAAACCACTTTACCTTTATATGTTCCCTGGCAATCTTCATATACAAACTTAGAAGTTAAAGCTGCTCCACCTAAAATTACTGGTACTGTTATACCTCGTTCGTTGAATACTTGAAGATTATCTTTCATAAAGGCAGTAGATTTCACCAATAATCCGCTCATTGCTATACAATCAGCCCCATGTTCTTCATAAGCATTGATAATATTTTCTACTGGTTGTTTGATACCTAAGTTAATTACTTTGTATCCATTATTGGAAAGAATAATATCAACTAGGTTTTTTCCAATATCGTGAACGTCTCCTTTCACGGTAGCAATAATAAATGTTCCTTTGGCATTATTATCACTTTCATCTTTTTCCATAAAAGGTTCTAAATGTGCAACCGCTGCTTTCATTGTTTGTGCGGATTGAAGTACGAAAGGAAGCTGCATTTGTCCAGATCCGAATAATTCTCCCACTACTTTCATACCATCAAGAAGGAAAGTATTAATAATATCCAAAGGTGGATAGGTTTCCAATGCCTTAGTTAATGCCTCTTCTAACCCGATTCTTTCTCCGTCGATAATATGGCGTTTCAGTTTTTCTTCGATGGGTAAATTCACATCTTGAGAACGATCGCGTTTAGTGGTTTTCCCTGCAAACAATTCTGTTAACTTAGTCAAAGGATCATAAATACAAGCTTCACCTTCAAACTTACGACGATCGTATATCAAATCGAGACAGACATTTTTAGGCTCATCTTCAATCTTAGCTAAAGGTAAAATTTTACTAGCACTTACAATGGCTCCATCCATACCCACCGACATAGCCTCGTGGAGGAAGACGGAATTCAACACCTGACGCGCGGCGGGATTCAAACCAAAAGAGACATTAGAAACTCCAAGGAGAATATGACAACCAGGCAACTCCTCTCGAATTCTCTTAATGGCTTCAATGGTTGCCTTGCCATTTTCCCTATCTTCTTCAATGCCTGTAGACACTGGAAGTGCCAAAGGATCGAAGAATATTTCATGAGGAGGAATACCATATTCCACAGCTGCATCATAAGCACGTTTAGCAATTTCAAACTTTTTATCAGCCGTGCGCCCCATTCCTTCTTCATCGATCGTACCTACTACCACACCTGCGCCATATTTTTTCCCTAATTCTAATACTTTATAAAAGCGTTCTTCACCATCTTCATAGTTTGTGGAATTCAGTAGAGATTTTCCGCCAACTACTTTCAACCCTGATTCCATTTTTTCCCATTCGGTAGAGTCAAGCATGAGGGGCAAAGTTACATTATTTACCAAACGAGAGGCTAATTCGTGCATATCTCGTACCCCATCTCGTCCGACATAATCCACGTTAACGTCAAGAATATGAGCACCTTCTTTAACTTGAGTTCTAGCTAAAGAAACCAAACCATCCCAATCTTCTTGATCTAATAACTTACGACATTTTTTCGAGCCACTTGCATTCAATCTTTCCCCAATAATTAGGAATGAATTATCTTGAATATAGGGCTGTGAATTATAAATAGATGCTGCCGATGGTTCATAATTATGTTGACGTTCTTTAGGCTTGAGACTTTTAGCCATTTCTGCTATAGCATTTATATGTTCGGGACGAGTCCCACAACAACCCCCAATAATTTGCACACCCAAATCTTCAATGAAGTGCATCAATGCCATTTTTAATTCTACAGGTGACATTTTGTAGTGAGCTTGTCCTCCAACATTTTCTGGCAAGCCTGCGTTGGGAATACAGGAAACTATAAAGGGAGAATTTTCACTAAGATATCTAATATGTTCTTTCATTCGATCAGGTCCTGTGGCACAGTTTAACCCTAAAATATCGATAGGAAATGGTTCGAGAATGGTTAAAGCAGCATTTATTTCCGTACCCACTAACATTGTTCCCATGGTTTCCACCGTAACTGATACCATTATGGGAAGACGATCTCCTTTATTTTTAAAACATTCTTCAATTGCATTTAAAGCCGCTTTTATTTGTAAAACATCTTGACAAGTTTCAACGATCAATAAATCCGCACCACCATCATACAAACCTTCAGCTTGTTCTACATAGGCATTTCTGAGGGTATCGAAATCAATATGGCCTAGAGTAGGTAATTTTGTCCCCGGACCCATGGAACCCGCAACAAAGCGTGGTTTTTCTGGGGTGGAATATTCTGATGTGGTTTTTTTAGCTAACTCGGCGGCAATTTTATTCAGATGGTAGGCTTGATCTCCCAAGTCGTATTCTGCCAATACTATAGATGTACCACCAAAAGTATCGGTTTCGACCACATCAGCACCAGCTTCTAAGAAAGCACGATGAACTTTTGCAACAGCTTCTGGTTTAGTTTCTACTAGGTATTCATTACAGCCTTCATATTCCGCTCCACCAAAATCATCTGCTGTAAGGTTTTGTACTTGGATGTTGGTTCCCATAGCCCCATCAAATACTATTACTGGGCGTTCTGGACTATTTAAGCGATCGAGGAAGGTACTTTTCATAATATAGATTTTATAGATACTATTAATTAATTTTATTTTAACATATGGTTGTGAGCTATCAAGAATTGTCTATGGGATCTGCACTAATTTAAGAATACTTTGAATATATTACAAGGAATTTTGGTAGATCATTTCATAATGTTCTACTTGAGGAAATGGATCATAAAACTTATGTAGTAAATTTTTCCATTCTTGGTATTCTTGAGATTGTCTAAAACCAATAGTATGATCTTCAAGTTTTTCCCAATTTACTAAAAGAAGATAACGATTTGGTTTTTCAATACATTTTTGAAGCTGGTGAGAAACATATCCTTTCATACTGGAAATTATTTTTTTTGCTTGTTCAAATGCTTTTTCAAATTCTTTCTCTTGAGTTAATTTCACATCGAGAATTGCTACTTCTAATATCATTTTCTTTTCTTATAAATTAGATTTGATCAAGATTTGTCGTTATTGGGAATAAGCAAACAACCAAAGAATAACTCATGGATGACTATTGATGCTGTTGCTATTTCTTTTCTGTGTAATTCTAGCTTGGTCATTACTTGAGAATTAGGTTTGGGACATTTAACTTCTGATAAAATATTAGTATCTATTAAATATTTTACTGTCATAAATTAATTTCTCTACCAGTAGATTTATCTCGTAAGTTATCAAATGAATCATCATCAATGGATTCTAAATCTATTCTATTTCTAAAATCTTGTAATGCTGTCCAAAAATCATCTAATTCTTTAATTTCAATTGTCACTTCCACATCGTCAGGCAAATCAATTTTTTCTAATAACTGGATGCTATTACCTTTTTTAATACCTTTTACTAACATAATTTTTACTTTATCTAAATTGGTTTACTTTTTCTAGCTCTTAAGAGTTCCAATTCTTGGTAAAATTCTTTTCTAGTAACATCATTCAATCTTTCTTTTCTTTCTTTGGTGTAGTCCCCACTACCCCAGCCGCTTTGTTGTAGAAATCGAATGGCATCTACTTGTCCTAAAGCATCTACCAAAGCTTGATAACCTTTTTTTCTTAGTTCAATTGGTGTCATCATCAAAATCTCCTTAACTTTAAATATTTAGTTACACTTTATAAGTGTCGACATGATAGAAGAGAATACTCTTCCACTGTGCTCTGCCTTCCGCACCTCAAATGACTTGCATAATCCTGTACCAAAGAACACTAATAATACATTATTTATATTTACTTGCTCTAATGCCCAATGCAGAGGTAAATGCCCTCTAGGCGCATCTAAGGAGAAATTGTAGTTTTTGTAGTTTATCCATTTTTTCTCCACACGCCATCCTACTTGATCGCCAAATTTATTCCATACTTCACTATTATGCCTTCTTCTGCCCCTTAAACTCTGATAAATTCTTTTTTGAACGCTAAATCCAAAATTACCATTGCTGTAGTATACCCATAAATTATCAATGGTTTGCAAATCTTGGCATGGGAAATTGTCTATATCTTCTTCCCATAATAATTCCTCTTTTTCCTTGCCAGCCACTTTAAGCATTACACGATAGGTTTCATAGTCCGCTTCTTCCCATTCTTGGGCTGCAAGTAAATCTGTTAGCTTGGAATAGTTTATTCCTGCTTCACTTTTTGATTCTTTCTTAGATGTCGGAATTTCTTTTATCCTTAGTTCTATTTCAAGTCTCGAGATATTTTTTAGACATTCTTCTATAAGTTTTTCTAGTTCAAATTTTTGTTCAGCACTAGCAGTCATGGCAAATTTTAACTCTAACTTGGTGCGTTTTTCCTTCCAAGTCTCTAATGCTTTTTCTAGATTTTCCTTTGACACTCTTTAGCCTCTCACAAAACTATTTCTTTATATTATAATTTAATCGACTCTTGAAGATCTTCTTGCTTCAGCTTCACTATATAACCACCACACCTCAAGGTTAATCCTTTCCTAAGTGAAAGCTACTTCTTTTTAGAATAGCAGAATATTTCACTGAATGAGAATCCATTTTTTGTTAAAAGGATTTATTTTAAATCTTAAGAAAAGTTCGATAAAATAAAGATTAAAATGAAAGCCAATCAAACCAAAACCATATCTAGCCCCTAAAACCTGCCCGTATTAACCAAGAAGTGATAGACTAGACTATCGTGCAAAAAAAAGATAAAAAACTAGCTGAAAGTACAGATTGCTGGTAAATTAACCAAATATGGAAAAAAGGGATATATAGAATAAAAATGAAAGTTCTAGTTATTGGTGGTGATGGATACTGTGGCTGGGCAACCGCACTACATCTATCGAAAAAAGGTTATGAAGTAGGCATTCTCGATAATTTAAGTCGGCGTTATTGGGATACCAAATTAGGGGTTGACACTTTAACTCCCATCGCATCCATTCAAAAAAGAATCCAACGTTGGCATGATCTTAGCGGCAAATCTATGGATCTTTTTGTTGGGGATATCACAAATTACGATTTTCTTAGCAAATCTTTACGATCCTTTGAACCAGAAGCTATTGTGCATTTTGGAGAACAACGTTCGGCACCTTATTCAATGATCGATCGAGAGCACGCAGTGTTTACTCAGGTAAATAACGTAGTAGGAACACTAAATCTGCTCTATGCTATGAAAGAAGATTTTCCCGATTGCCACCTAGTAAAATTAGGAACAATGGGAGAATATGGTACACCAAACATTGATATCGAAGAAGGTTATATAACCATAGAACACAATGGACGGAAAGATACCTTACCTTATCCAAAACAACCAGGAAGTTTTTACCATTTAAGTAAAGTACACGACAGTCATAATATCCACTTCGCTTGTAAAATCTGGGGTATTCGTGCAACAGACTTAAACCAAGGAGTTGTGTATGGCGTATTAACAGAAGAAACTGGCATGGAAGAACTTCTAGTTAACCGTCTCGATTACGATCAAGTCTTTGGAACCGCATTAAATCGTTTCTGTATTCAAGCAGCCATTGGCCATCCTCTCACCGTCTATGGAAGCGGAGGACAAACCAGAGCCTTCTTAGATATTCGCGATACCGTGCGTTGTATAGACATCGCCATTAGCAATCCCGCAGAACCCGGACAATTCCGAGTTTTCAACCAATTTACGGAACAATTTAGCATTAAAGATTTAGCCTTAATGGTGAAAAAATCTGGTAATGCAATGGGATTAGATGTAGAAATTAAAAACCTTGAAAACCCAAGAGTAGAGTTAGAAGAACATTACTTTAATGCAAAAAATACTAATTTATTAGATTTAGGCTTACAACCTCACTACTTATCAGATTCATTACTAGATTCTCTGCTAAATTTTGCCGTTAAATATAAAGATCGCGTGGATGAAAAACAAATTCTACCTACCGTATCTTGGCGGAGAAAATAAAGAAAAAGAGAGCTATGGGAGTAAAATTTCCCATAGTTTAAACTCGTAAAAATCTCAAACTCAAGCAGCACTTGAAATCGAGTATACCTGAGAATGGTATAAATTACTCATTAAAATTGAAATTTCCTAAAAAATTGCTTTAGAAAAACCGATGCGAATTGCTTTATTTACAGAAACTTTTTTACCTAAAGTAGACGGAATTGTCACTCGATTGCGTCATACAGTAGAACATTTAGAAAGAAGTGGTCATCGAGTATTAGTCATTTGCCCAGAAGGTGGATTAACCGAATATAAAGGAGCAAAAATACATGGAGTATCTGGTATTCCCCTGCCTTTGTATCCAGAATTAAAATTAGCCATCCCAAGGCCTTCCATTGGTGGAGCTTTAACAGAATTTAAACCAGATTTAATTCACGTAGTTAACCCAGCAGTATTAGGATTAGGAGGAGTATTTTTTGCTAAAACCATGAATATTCCCCTAATTGCTTCATATCATACTCACTTACCACAGTACTTACAACACTATGGGTTAGGAGCATTGGAAGGAATTTTTTGGGAATTTCTCAAAGCAACTCACAATCAAGCCGAATTAAATCTTTGTACTTCCACAGCAATGGTAGAAGAATTACGTAACCATGGCATTGAGCGAGTGGATTTATGGCAACGTGGAGTAGATACAGAAATGTTTCAACCCAGTTTAGCCTCAGAAAAAATGCGATCGCGTTTATCCCAAGGAAATCCAGAGAATCCATTGCTCATTTATGTAGGGCGGGTTTCTCCCGAAAAGCAAATCGAAGAAATCAAGCCAGTCTTAGAAGCCATTCCCAACGCTCGTTTAGCAATTGTAGGAGATGGACCTCATCGAGACGCTTTAGAAGCCCATTTTGCGGGTACTCCAACTAATTTTGTAGGTTATCTACATGGTTTAGAGCTTGCGAGTGCCTATGCTTCGGCAGATGCTTTTATATTTCCTTCACGCACAGAAACTTTAGGCTTGGTATTATTAGAGGCAATGGCCGCAGGATGCCCAGTAGTTGCCGCTGCTTCTGGGGGAATTCCCGATATCGTTACCGATGGAGTTAATGGTTATATGTTTGAACCCCAAGATCCTAATGGTGCCATTACTGCAACACAGCGTTTACTAGAAGCCAAAGATGAGCGGGAAATATTACGGCAAAATGCCCGTATTGAAGCTGAGCGTTGGGGTTGGGCTGCTGCTACTCGTCAGTTACAAGATTATTACCAAGTAATTTGTGACGGGACTTTATCTAAAGCTGCCTAATTTTGGATATCATTTTTTGCATAAAGTAAACCTTGATAGAATATAACTAAAGGTAAACTGATATAGGGGAAAGTAAAGTTTTTAGTTTTTTTCTTTTCTCCTATGATTTACCTAAAAGCTCAAATTGATTTATGACAGCTTTATTTTTTAATGGATAAAATTTTATACTATTAAGTAATTAAATATAAAGTCATGATCAGACATAAACTCACAATAGAAGAAATTTTAGAACTTTCAGAAGGAGATATAACTTATGAATTAAAAGAAGGAGCAGCACATCCCAAAATATCCCCTAAAAGATTTCATTCTCGATTAACAGGTGCTCTATATCAACTTCTTAGTGATTGGAATAAAGAAAGAGGAGAAGTAGGAATAGAATGGGCAATTATCCTAAAACGAAATGGTCAAGATTGGGTACCTGTTCCAGATTTATTATATATTTCTTATGAAAAATTACCTGAAGATCGATTTGAAGATGAAGCCTGTCCTATTCCTCCCGAATTAGTGATTGAAATTATCTCCCCTGGTCAATTGTTTGGTGATTTAAGTGAGAAGGCAACAGATTATTTAAAAGCAGGAGTTTCTAGAGTTTGGATTATTGATTCTCCAGGAAAAACCATTACTATTTTTTACCCATCAGCACCACCATTAACCAAAAGAGTAGGAGATACTTTATCGGATGAAATGTTACCAGAATTAGAATTAAAAGTAGACAAGGTTTTTGATAAAGCAGGAATTCTATGATTAATACATAGTTTAAGTATATAAATTAATATTGTTTTAGTTATAATTTCATTTCTAATGCTTCTACTTCCTTTCTCTTATCGCATTTTTCCCATTTTTCATCATTGCATTCTAATTCTTGACATTCAAACTCACAGGCAGACATTTCAGAAGGAACTGTTTGTACTTGATTTCTAAACCATTGCCATAGGTTGTTTAACGAATTATTCTTGATAGTCATGGTTAAATAATGTTAATAAACTATAAATCCTTAAATTTTAATATAACCTAAAATTTTGGCAAATTAAAATATCAATCATTAATTTTTTATTAGTATTAGCTTAACTCGTTCTAATTTTATCTTTATATAAACCAATAATCTTTTGGATTACCTCCTCAATAGTCAATCCATCTGTGATTAATTCAATAGCATCTGGTGCTTTTTTCAAGGGAGCGATCGATCTATTGCTATCAATAGCATCCCGTTTTTCAATAGAATCCTGAATCCCCTGTAAATCCAGATTTAATTCCCCGCGACTTTCTAAATCCTTAAATCGTCTTTTTGCTCTTTCAGAAACAGAAGCAGTGAGAAAAATTTTCAACTCAGCATGAGGAAAAACATTTGTGCCAATATCTCTACCTTCTGCCACAATGCCGCCTTTTTTACCCCACTCTTGTTGCTGTTTAACTAAAAATAATCGCACCGGTGCCATAGCAGCAATTTTGGAAACATTTGTCGTTACTTTTTCAGAGCGAATCGCTTTAGTAACATCAATATCATTAACTTTAACTACAGGAGATATTTCCGATTTTTCATCAAAAATCAATTCTATTTTTGCCTTACTTACTAAATTCTCAATGGCATTTTCATCATCTAAAGAAAGACCCAAATCCATCACCAACCAAGTAACAGCACGATACATAGCTCCAGTATCAAGAAAATTCAATCCTAAAATCTCAGCAATCTGACGAGTTACAGTTGATTTTCCTGCACCTGCTGGTCCATCAATTGCAATAATCGGTTTACGATCTTGGAGAATAAGGTTATCAATTAGACGAGTTTTGCCTAAATAACAGGCAATAGCCAATAAACCAGAATCTTCTATTACTTCTAAAGGAATCATAGTTTGAGGATGAACAATTTCCACATATTGGATTTTTATTCCCTCACAACTACCTAATTTTTTCCTAACAATTTCTATTAGTTTAGTTACCTGTTTTTCCCCCTTAATAAAAGCCTGTTTTGCTCCTTGTAAACTAGCATATAAAATTCCAGCTTTTTCTTTTTCATCTGAAGTTAAATACTGATTGCGAGAACTACAAGCCAAGCCAGAATCTTCTCTAACAATAGGACAAGCTTTAATATTTACAGGAATATTTAAATCTTTAACCAAACGCCTAACAATCGCCAGTTGTTGAGCATCCTTTTGTCCAAAATAAGCATTAGTTGGCTCAACAATATTAAATAATTTAGTCAAAATAGTAGCAATGCCTTGGAAAAAAATTTTTCGATCTCTACCACATAAAACCGATGTCATAGTTTGAGGAGGAATAACTATAGTAGTAGTTGTTGAATCTTCTCCCACTTTATTGATTCCCATTTCTTCAACTGTAGGGGTAAATACAATGTTTACTCCTAATTCTTGACAGATTTGACAGTCTTTTTCCAATTGACGGGGATACCTATCTAAATCTTCTTTAGGGGAAAATTGGAGAGGATTAACAAAGATACTGACTACTACCATATCATTTTCTTTAATAGCATCATTTATTAAGCTAAAATGCCCTTGATGTAATCCGCCCATTGTTGGCACAAAACCTATTTTTTGTTGTTTTTTTTGAGGGATTAATTCATTTCGTAATTGGGCTATAGTTTTGGCGATTAACATTAAGAATTGTCCTAAATTTTACGAGCTTTTATTAATATTAAATTGAGATTTTAAGTAAAATTAATTTAATTAGTAGATTTCTTTAATTAACCTTTCTTTAATTAAGATTATAATAGTTTGTTCCTTTAATTATTAACCTAAAATTCTTTATTTTGCTATGACTGAATTTATAAGATACTAACCAAAAATTAGATATTTTTAATAATCTTTTAAATACCTAAATTTCAATGTAAAAATAACAATTATTACACAATATTTAAATCAAAATAGACAATGAAAACAAGATAAACAGAATTTTTCTCATTGTCCATACCTTTTTTTTAGCTATTCAACCGTAACCGACTTAGCCAAATTACGAGGTTGATCCACATCCAAACCACGTTTTGCCGCAATATGATAAGACAAAATTTGTAAAGGAATCACAGTAAGCATAGGAGATAATAACTCATCCACTTCAGGAATAGGCAAAAGATCATCAAAAGTCAAAGTAGCATTAGTATCATTAGTAGAAACCACTCCAATTAAATGAGCATCACGAGCCTTAGCCTCTTGGGCATTAGAAATAGCCTTATCATAAACTTTGCCAGCCATAGCAATAGAAACCACAGTCACCTTAGAATCTAAAAGAGCAATAGGCCCATGTTTTAACTCTCCCGCAGGATAACCTTCAGCATGAATATAACTAATTTCCTTAAGTTTGAGAGCGCCTTCTAAAGCAATAGGAAAATTAATCCCTCTGCCTACAAAAATAAAATCTTTAGCCTCTAGATAATTATGAGCTAATTCTTGAATCCGACGCTCTTGAGTTTTTAAAATTTCCTCAATTTTCTCAGGAAGTTGGCGGAATCCATCAATAATTAACTGAATTTCTCCACCACTTAAAGTTTGACGACGATAACCCAAATCTATAGCTAAAAAATAAAAAGCCATTAATTGAGCCAAAAAAGTTTTCGTAGCAGCTACACCAATTTCGATACCTGCTTGAGTATCAATAATCTGATCCACAATAGTCGCCAAAGTAGTTTCTGGGCGATTAGTAATACCTATAAGTCGAGACTTGTAAATAGAATTAGTATCCTTGCGACGTTGTTTTTCCGTTTCCAAAGCCGCCAAAGTATCAGCCGTTTCTCCAGATTGAGTCACACCAATGGTAAGGGTATTAGCAGTGATGGGAGAAGGAGCGTAGCGAAATTCCGAAGCATACTGAACTCTAGTAGGAATATTAGCTAATTTTTCCAAAAGATATCTACCAACCAAACTAGCGTGCCAGCTAGTACCACAAGCTAAAATATTAATTTGTTCTAAATTTTCATATAATTCTGGTGATAAATTTAAATTAATAGGATTACAATTAAGATTTTTATTAGGATTCCAATCCTTATTAATATACTTTTCCAAACAATTTCTTACCACTGAAGGTTGTTCATATATTTCCTTCAGCATATAATGACGAAATCCTTGCTTTTCCACGCTCATAGGATTCCAATCTAAAAGATGAGGGATTTTTTTGAGGCGATGACCTGAGAAATCATAGATTTCCACACCTAAAGGAGTTAAGCGAGCGATTTCCCCATTTTCCAAAGATAACACCGTACTAGTATAGGGCACTAAAGCAGTTACATCAGAAGCGCAGAAAAACTCACCTTGACCAAATCCTAACACGATAGGAGCTTGTTGTCGTACCACCATCAGTTCATCTGGATAATCCGAACTAATAATTGCCATAGCAAAAGCGCCATCTAAAAGCTTAATAGATTCTAATACTGCTTTAAATAAAGGGCTGGGGTAAATCAAATCTGTATCGGAATTAGGAGATGGTAATAAATCAGCGATTAAATTAGGAATTACTTCGGTATCTGTTTCCGAAAGAAATTGATATCCTTTACTAGAAAGTTTTTCTTTTAAATTTTGATAGTTTTCGATTATTCCATTTTGAACCACTGCAATACGATTATTATTATCCATATGAGGATGAGCATTGTGTTCTTCAGGCTTCCCATGAGTAGCCCAACGAGTATGACCGATACCTGCTTTAGATAAAATAAGTTCTTTTTCCGCTTTTTCTCTTAATTTATGAAGCTTCCCTTTAGAACGAATGGAATGAATTTTCCCATCAACAACTGTTGCAATGCCAGCAGAATCATAACCTCGATATTCTAATCTTTCTAACCCTGCCAAGAGAATTTCTTTAGCTGTTTGAGTACCTATATAACCAACAATTCCACACATATTATTTTCTCTAAACTATATATATATATATAGGGCTTGCTTAATGAGTACAAGATCATTCCTGTACAAGGCTTTTAAGGTTTTTTAAACAAAAAAGTACAAAGGTATAACCTTTTAACTCCCAAAAAACGCCACCATTATCTCTAAAAATTTTTTCCAAATAAGATTATCCCCATAGAAACAAACCTCGTTTCCATTAGCGTGGGCGGTAGTCTAATCCCATAAGTTTTCTGGATATCATATCATTTTATCCATTAGTATGATAGATTTCGTTTGAGAGTAGACAAGAGATACTTCTGTTGACAAGGAGAACAAAGGAGATTGGTTTTAGCTTAGAAATCAATAGGTTTTGGCTAGCTTTAACTCTATCATCGTTAAAGACTTTCTTGGTATCAGATTAGATTTTTGAACTTTTTAAGCAAACCCCACATATATCTTATACCAAATCCGATTTACACAGATCACTTATTATAACATTTCTTTCAGAATCTCTCCATAGCAAAAAAGTTAGTATTTTGTAAAAACCAAAAACCTTTGCCACAGAAAGAAGATAGACAAGATCAAAAAGACGGTAAAAAATGGGGCAAATGGAGTCAAATAAATCAGAAGAATGGAGACATAATCTAAGAAATATGACCTTAAATCAAGCTTTAAATTTTATAAGCAAATAAAAAAGATAATTGAACAACTCTAACATTGAGTTCCAATTATCAATAAATTTTTTTAGAAACTATCTGTTTCCTTTGGATTAACCGATCCAGGACGATTGAGAAACAGATTTTCAGCAGAATCATTTTGATAAATACAACTAATATCCGGAGATCCTTCTAAAGGACCAGTAAAACCAAAAGTATTCAATCTATTTTTACAATCCCTTACCTGATCAGAACTCACTAAACCTTGTTGTTCGAGTATCGACCAATTGTTACGACGTAGTACACAACCAGGAATCATACTAGGTTGAGTTACATAAACATTAAAAGGATTAAAAGTAATAAAAACCCGCATATCGGTAACAATGGCACTAGCTCCATATTGAGCGCACAACTCAGGATTAGGAGCACTACGATCGATAATTTCACGGGAAGCCACATTAGCCGTAGTAATACTTTGGCCAGAACTAAAACCAATACCTAAACCAATCCCAAGGAGAAAAATTCCCCCACAGATAGCTAAATTTGTGTAATTAAAAAAAGAAGAATTAGAAGAAGAATTCTTAGGGGAAGGAGAGTCTGAATAAGAATAGCGAGATTTACGTTTCATTTTTGTACAGGTGCTTCAACTTTTTTTGATACTTGAGGTACAACTTCAGTGATAGGAACTTCTTCCACCTCAGCTAACTTTTCCAATACTAAACGAGAAGACTGAGTTCCACCAGAAAGACGTTTTAAAAGTTTTGGTCTAGAGTCATGGAGTAAATAAATAATTTCCCGCCCCACCTGCCATTCTTGGACTCCTTTAACCACTTGTAAACCTTTAGAATCTCTCACCAAAAGAGGCAAAACTTCACCAGAAGTAATTAAAGATTGAAGACGTTCCACTTGATTAGTAAACCCTAGCTCCGTTAAAACCGTTTTACCCAATTTAACTTGTCCTTCACTAATATATTCATTCCAAGTTTTAATAGAAACTTTAGGGATAAAAGCCTGGAGAACTTTATTCTGATTAGTATTGCGTTCAACTTTAGAATCATGAGGAAAAACAGCCAAAACCTTTGGAGGTTGAAATTCTTCAACAGCCCGCTGAGCCAAGACTAAATTCACCTCACCATTACTAGTAATAGCCATAAAAGTACCCATAGATTCAATCCCAGCCTCTTCAAGGGCTTCAGGATCCAAAGCACTAGATTGGAAGACTCTTAAATTTTCAGCTTCTGCCTGTCGACAAGCTTCAGCATCCGTATCGATGAGTACAACAGATTCTCCTTGTTCTTCAAATAAATGAGCCATTAAACGACCTAAAGGATTACAACCCACGATCACCGCACCAGTTGCTTCTGCCGAAGTAATTCTCAACCAGTGAGCAATTTTTCCCGCCGTTAATCCTTGTAATAATACAGTTATGATAATAGTCAAGAATACTAAAGCTTTAATAGAGTCACCACCATTGATTCCCCGCTGAGTCAGGATAATGGAAAATAAAGAAGCAACTGAAGCAGAGACAATTCCCTTAGGTGCAACCCAAGATAAAAATAACTTATGTCGCCAATTGAGAGTTGATTTCCAAGTACAAGCAGTTATAGTTATCGGACGTACGATAAAGATTAAAGCCATTACCGTGAAAATACTTCCCCAACCCAGAGCAATAATACTGGCAATAGACAAGTCAGCAGAAAGGAGTACAAATAAAACGGAGACACACAAAACAGTTAATTGCCCTTTAAATCGCCTTAATAATCTCTCTTCAGGCAAAGAATAAGCTCTAACCACGATTCCTGCTACCACCGTTGCCATTAAACCCGATTCACTTCTAACCATTTGGGATAATCCAAATAAACCCCATACCCCAGCTAATACTACTAAATTTTTCAAGTCTTCAGAAAGAAATTTAGTACGCTTGAGGATTAAACCCAATAACCAACCACTTACACCACCGATAGCTGCACCTATTCCCAAACGTAGCATCAAACCACTAATAATTTCTGTAGCATCTGCATGACTATTTAAAATGGTATCTAAAACAACTACTGCTAATATTGCCCCTACCGGGTCAATTAAAACCCCTTCTCCTTCTAGTAAGGTAGCGACTCTTTTATCTACAGGTACTTGTTTAAGTAAAGGCCCAATCACTGTAGGGCCTGTTACCACCACCAATGAAGCATAGAGAAAGGCAATTTGCCATGGAAATTCAGCTAACCAGTGAGCTGCCATGCCGCCAAAGATTAGGGTAATTAGAGCACCAATAGTTACAAGATTGCGAAGACTACCAGAGACTTTTCCTAATTCTTTTAATTCTAGATTTAGTCCTCCTTCAAACAAAATAATGGCTACTGATAAAGCTACAAGTACTTCTAAACCTAAACCTAGTTGATTAGGATGCAATACCCCAGTAACACTTGGCCCTAAAAGAACTCCAAATCCAAGTAGAAAAACAATACTCGGGACTTTAAGATATTCTCCTATGACTTGAGCGGTGATGCCTGCTGTAACTGCTATAACTATTTGTAAGGTTATTTCAAAAGATCCGTCCATATGCTGATTATGTTAAAGAATTTACAATTTTATCTATCTGTTTGAGTATGATATCTATCTTATCTAAGATCTTGCTATCTGCTTTGAAGTTACTTCGTATTTATTTGGCCACTCTCTTACTTACTCTCTTAGGATTTCAAGTTATTTAATATATCTCCAATTTTCAATTTGGCTTTTGATGTCAATGTTTACTAATTCTAACTACAAAGCTAAATAATTATTTGGATTTATGGCCACAGGATAGTTTATGGTTTTGGGTTTTACTATTTACAAGATTTATTATGCCTTAATTTAAGAAATTTTTTGAAGATGGAACAAGTACTTAATTAGATAGTTTTAGTTTATGATTCTGCTTCATTAAACTTAGCTAAACTTACCTTTCAATTATTTGGGATATTTTTTGAAATTTCTTTTTGAAATTTTTTTGAGGATTATAACATTACTTTAAATTATCTTAAATTTTTTCAATTGATTGCCTTGCTTATCTACTAGGATATTGACAAATTTTATCCTAATTTTTAAATTTTGAATTTTTAATTTCTCTAAGATCTTGCGGTTTTTGCTTAGCTATTTACATCAATATTGGTTTCAAAAACTAGAAAGAAATAAGATGGATTTTTCAAAAAATAGGGAATCCTATTTACTAATACTTTGAAATACATATTTATACCCAAGATCTATCCTCTTGGTTAAATTATATAATAAAGGTAATAGTTGAAAAGATATTCATTATCAAACTTTAGCTAATTGAGTTGATCTTAGCGACTGTGTTTTATTATGGCCAATGTTGGGCTATTTTTACCTAAAATATTCTGGCTTAGGAAAAACTATTTCTTATTTTGTTTTAATATTATGTTCGATCGAACTTTTGCTGGAGATTTTTCCAGTAACAAAATTTTCGAGAGAGAATTTTGGAGAGAATCTGTTATCATCTTGGCATTATTAATAGGGGCAATAGGATTATATACCCTGAATTTAGGTGAATTACCCTTAAGAGATTGGGATGAAGCTACTGTAGCTCAGGTAGCATTAGAAA
Organism: Prochloraceae cyanobacterium PL24a_bin.78; assembly: GCA_028281945.1. Lineage (GTDB taxonomy): Bacteria > Cyanobacteriota > Cyanobacteriia > Cyanobacteriales > JANQIW01 > JANQIW01. The sequence goes on along the minus strand of JANQIW010000167.1, from coordinate 4,302 downwards.
TTTCCCAAAAAGATTCTAATTCTCTGCCTTGGTTTTTTCCTAGTCTTTGGGAAGAACCTTATTTTAATAAACCTCCTTTAATTCATGGATTAATTGCAATATTATTTTCAATTACTGGAGTCAATGAATTTAGTGCTCGAATACCAGGAGCTATTTTGACTGCAATTTCTGTGCCTCTACTTTATGTGATGGGGCGAGAGATTTTTAAACATCGTTCTAAAGCATTATTTTCTAGTTTGATTTATTTAACTTTACTTCCTGTAGTGCGTCATGGACGTTTGGCCATGCTTGATGGAGGAGTTATTTGTTTTTCTATTTTGATGTTTTATTGCACTTTGCGTGCTCGAAGAGATTTACGTTTTGCTTTAGGAGCGGGTATTAGCTTTGGTTTAATTTGTTTGACTAAAGGAATGCTTGGACTACTAATGGCAGCTATTGCTTTGTTATTTCTGGCTTGGGATACCCCAAGATTACTGACATCTGGATATCTTTGGGGAGGATTCTTTTTAGGGAGTCTTCCTGTATTAGGTTGGTATTTAGCTCTATGGGTAGAGTATGGCAAAGATTTTTTCGATGTTGGAATCATTAGTCAATCTCTTGCCAGAATTTATAAACCGGTGGAAAGCAATGGTGGTTCTATATTTTATTACCTTTGGGAAATTTTAAAATATTCTTGTCCTTGGTTAATCTTTTCTCTTTACGGATTTAAATTAGCTTTTGAGAATATTCATTGGAGTTGGGCTAAATTTATCTTAGTTTGGAGTGGGGTTTATCTCTTAGTGGTTTCTCTAATGGCTACCAAACTTCCTTGGTATATTTTGCCTATTTATCCAGCCTTAGCACTTGCAGGAGGTGCTAGTCTTGGGGAAGTTACCTCTTCTTGGCAAAACACACGACCTTATCCTTTCGTTTGGAGTATGTTTATCGGTTTGTTAGCTGTAGGTACTACCATAGCTTGTATTTATTTTAGCTTTATTCAAAAGGAAGAAATTCAACTTGTATTTATTTTTGTTATGACAGCCCTAACCATGGTTGCTACTACAGTACTGTTATATTCTAAAGATAGTCAGTTTATCTGGGTCTTATTCTGGGGAATGTATATATGTTTATTATTATTTTGTAGTTCTGATTATTGGAATTGGGAATTAAATGAAGCATATCCGGTCAAACCAGTAGCTAGTTATATTAAGGAACAAATGAAAGAAATTCCTAGAGATGTGATAGTTTATACAAATTTTCCATATACTCGTCCTTCTTTAAGTTTTTATAGTCAACGTCAGATTATTTCCATTTCTCAATACCAAATCTCATCAGAAAGTTCAAACCAATCCTCTATTTCTGCCAAAATCGAGCAATATTGGAAAACATCACAACCAGATCATTTCTTATTGCTTCAAAAGGAAAAAAATAGTGATGAAACTATTGAAAAACTAAATTTAGAATCTGTTAAATTTTTAGAACCAATGTCTCCAAATTTTGAGGATAACTCTTGGCAGTTAATTACAAAAAATACTGATTAAAATATATCCCAAAAAATTCAATAGAATTTACTGTCCAAGTTTCTGGACAGTTATCAGTTTGTAATTGTCATGCTTGAAAATAGCAAATAGTAATGGAAAATATAGAAAAATCTATTGTTTAGTAGCATATTATTTTTCTAAACAATTTTGTTAAATTCCAATTGATTCAAGCCAAATATAAACTTTTTTTTTTGATTACAAGTGTTGTATATTTTAAATTTCAAAACTAATCTTCAATAGAAATTTCTTGCTCTTCTAGAGACTCTCCATCAAAGCCAATTTGTTTAAGATGAATATGTTTTCTACCTAAAGAGATTTCAAACTCATCTCCTGGTTCCAAACCCATTTGTTTAGTATATGCCGATCCGATTAAAAGATTACCATTAGACTGAACACTAATGCGATAACTAGCCGATCGACCACCTTTTCCAGTACCATTAGGAGCACTATCTAATTCAATTCCTTCTGCATCAATTAAAGCATTAAGGAACTTCATCATATTGACTCTTTCTATACCATTTTTAGTAACTGTGTAATAACCACAAGCTCTTGCTTTTTCTTCTTTACTTTTGTTGCCTAACTCTTTAACTTTCTTTACTAAACTTTCGCCAGTTAATGGTTCGGGTTTTTTTATTTTAGCCATCTACTCAAACTAAACTAATAATTGATTTGTTTTACAGGTTTATAGCTTAGCAATAAATATTAACTAAGCTAAAAAATTTGCAGATTATTATCTGTCTATACGATTATAATATAGCAAAAAAGCTGACCAAATTAAAACTTTGCTTTGAAAAAATATTATAGTAAAAATTGTTGAATTTCTCAAAACAATCTATTATAAATTTACAAAAACTGTACTTTTACTAAGGCAATGAAGCTAACAACTCGCGGACATTATAGCGTTAAAGCATTACTAGATCTTAGTTTAAACTCTGATCAAACACCAATATCTGTAAAAGACATTGCAAATCGATGCAATTTACCAGCACCTTATTTAGAAAAACTACTTATAGAAATGCGTCGTGGGGGATTAGTTAATTCCGTAAGAGGCTCTCTTGGTGGATATAAATTAGCATATAATCCTAGTCAAATTTCTATCGGACAAATATTAGAAGCTGTAGGAGAAACCATTGAACCTTTTTCAAATTATCAACCTAATAAAACTCAAGTAGAAGATTTAGTAACATTTAGTTTGTGGAGGCGATTACATCAAAAGTTAAAAGAAGCACTATATAATATTAGTCTAGCGGATCTATATTATGATGCTCGATCGCAACAAGCATCTCTAGGACAAGACACAAGTTTTATCGTTTAATTAATATTAGTAGTTATGAAAAATTCATATCAATCTATTACTTATTCTGGTGGTTGTCATTGTCAATCAATACGCTTTAAAGTCAAAATTGATAAATTCGTTGCCTTAGATTGTAATTGTTCTATTTGTTATAAAAAAGGCTTTCTCCATTTAATTATCCCATTAGAAAATTTTACCCTATTAAGTGGTAGTGAATTTTTAACCACTTATACATTTAATACCCATATTGCTAAACATAAATTTTGTCGAAAATGTGGGATTCATCCTTTTTATCGCCCTCGCGATCATCCAGAATTAATTGATGTTAATCTTCCCTGTTTAGATGAAAAAATTTTGTCTAAATTTGAGATTAAACAGTTTGATGGAGTAAATTGGGAAGAAAATATTAAAAATATTCGGAATCTTTCCTAAAATGACGATTATCTTAAAAAAGGAAGCAGTTATTTTACTATTAGCAGCTAGTATAGATTATCTAATTGCCGATCCCAAAAATTTGCTTCATCCAGTACAAATAATGGGTTGGATTATTAATAAATTTAGTAATTTAATAATTAAACATTATCAGCAAAAATGGCTTCGTCGTCTAGGAGGAATTATTCTTGGCGGTGGATTAATTATTGGTAGCGCATTAGTGGGTTGGCTATTAGTAAAAATAGCAATGGAAATCAATTTTTATGTTGGTATTTTAGTAGAAATAATTATCTTAGCTAGTTGTTTTGCACTTCGTAGTTTAAGGCTAGCGGCAATTGATGTGATTAGGCCCATGGAAAGAGGAGAAATAGAAAAAGCTAGGGCTAATTTAAGTCAATATGTGGGCAGAGATACGGCTAATTTATCGGAAGAAGAAATCTATCGCGCTGTGTTAGAAACTGTTGCTGAAAATACCACAGATGGTGTTACGGCTCCATTATTTTATGCTATTTTAGGAGCATTTACTTTTGGTAGTATTCCTTTGGCATTGGCTTATAAAGCGGCAAGCACTTTAGATTCTAGTATCGGGTATTTAAAAGAGCCTTATATAGATTTAGGTTGGTTTAGTGCGAAATTAGAGGATATTTTAACCTGGATTCCTTGTCGTTTAACTGTTTTTACTTTGGCTTTTTTCTCGAAAAAACCGGAGAAAGTTCTAACTTTATGTCGTAGAGATGCCATAAAAGATTCCAGCCCAAATTCTGGCTGGAGTGAATGTGTCTATGCTGCAATTTTAGATGTTCAATTGGGTGGTACTAATTCTTATGGAGGAGTGGCTAAATATAAGCCTTTATTGGGTGATGCCGTAGATGTTATTACTTCTGAGAAAATTTACCAAGCTTTATCTTTGTCTCGATGGTGTTTCCTGTTATGGTTATTTACCGCAGTAGCTTTGATTAAGTAATATCAATTTTCTAAAACTATGATAGACTTAGAACAAGAAAATTCTGAAATGCGTATTGAAAATGTCTGGTAGAACATCGACTGAAATCACAG